>JAGVOC010000279.1 GCA_020052975.1 Desulfobacterales bacterium
ACCTGTTTCCACATTTCGAGCTTCGCTCGACGCCCTTTGGGCGAAAAGCCATTCATCCACGGGTAAACCCGTGGTATTCTGCCCTTCGGGGTTAATAAACCCTGGAAATCCTGGCTTTCCATTTTCAAAAATTGTAAAGTAGGGGAAAGCTTGGGGATATGCTTCGTTAAAAACGGGAATATAACATTCTCGTCAAGCCTTGTATGCTCATAGAAGATTTTAGGAAGGTTGTCTGTGACTGCAGTCACAGACCGGGAAATTTAGGAAAGGATATTTTCTATCAAAAGTAATTAACGTTCGTTAATAACAAATTGAATCCTTTGCTCGAAATGCGGATCTCCGCGTTGAATAATCTCTTCCACAAGCCTCTCAGGCCTCCAACCATTTGTGTCGCTCCCCCTGGGAACTTCAACCTCAGGCGTAACTATGTAACGTGGAAAAAAACAAATTCACACCAATATAAGTGAATAGAATGACAATAAAACCGATCAGCGACAAAAGCGCAGCGTTCACGCCGCGTAAATTCCGGGTATGACGCAAATGAAGACAGCCAGCGTAAATCAGCCATGTCGTTAACGCCCAAACCTCTTTGGCATCCCAATTCCAGAATCTCCCCCAACTGAGACTCGCCCAGATGGAGCCGCATGCCAAACCTACCGTTAAAAACGGGAAACCCAGATCAATCACACGAAAAATCATTCCCTCAATTGAATCCAGTATAGCCTTTTGTTTACCTCGGTTGATCAAAAAAATACTGATGAAAACAATACTCAGACCAAAGGCAATGGCAAAGCTGGCATAAGCTATAATATACGCCCCGACGTGAAAATAAAGCCAGCCGCTTCTCAAAGCCGGCATTAATGGTTGAACGGCATCGTTGATGAAAAGGGAAAATGTCAACAAACACAATGTAACGATAATCCCCAGCAGTCTAATCCACCGGAATCCAAACCTGACTGAGGCAAAGAAACTCAATATCACGACCAGCCAGGCAAAAATAATCAGTGTTTCATACGTATCCGTTAAGGGAAACCGCTGTGCCTCAATCGCACGTTTGACAATCAAATAACCGTGAAAGCCCCATCCTGTCATCAAGAAAAAACCCTCAATAACAGCACAAAATTTTCCGCGGATTTTCCCGGCAATAAGGAAGAAAACCAAGGACAAAGAATAAAAGACAACAACGCCTGTCATCATAACCCTTCCATCATCTGGTTAAGTTTCCCAACCATCTCATCCATTTCTTTTCCAAAACTAAAAATATTCTTACATTGCATGGAGCGAATGCTCACAGACGAAGTTATACCTGAAATATCATCCTTAATGGTTACGATCAAACCGCGGTAAAATTTGTAACTGCTAAGAAAAGATCCGGCAACAAGCAAAATCAGCCCAAGATATGTTACAAACTCACCGGGGTTCCGCGCGTATTTGATACCAGAGGCATACCGAGACCTGATCCCATCCATCTTATAGATCAATCCCTCAGAAGCATCTTTGAATTTTGCATGGGGCATCCCTCCGCGGAAAATCCACTGTTCTTGATTCGAAAAACTTGAATTTGCCGGCGAATAAATCAAAAGATGACCTGCTGGGTTTCTTAAGATATGACTTCGGGTTGAAGGCTGGCCTTTCTCATCAAAATAAAAATCTGGAAGAAAGTCATTAACCTCTAAGGCGATATTGAGTTCAGGGACAACAACCCGCCTATTGATGCCCATCTTTAAGACTTTGACCGGTTGATCTTTGTTTGCATGAAAGATGGCAATGCGCAACTCATCAATATTAAAATTAAATCTCTGTTGATAGAGCCTGACGCCATCAATTCTTGAAGGGCTGTTAACTTTTAAGGTCTGCCATTCGATTGGCTTTCCCGGACGGTTGATTCTTAAACGGCTGGCATATTCATCTGTTTTTTCTTTCGTGGCGCTTGGAATAACTGCAAACTTTTCAAGTGTTAACAAAGCCTGCGTCCCTTCCAACGGAATCGTCTCCCCCTCAAGAATATAAAAATCGTAAAACCGTCCACCCCACGCCGTAATAATGCCGGCTAATAATAATACCGCAATGGCCAGATGAACGATAGGCGCGCCAAAGATGCTGAATTTTTCTTTTTCATAAAAAATTTTCTCTCCACTTGTAACCTGCCCGCAATAAGCTGTTTTTTTATAACCTCGTTGTCTTAAAACTTGCTGGACACAATCAGCAGCTTGCTGTCTATTTTCTCTCTTAAAGAGGGAATTAAAAACTTCTTTCTCCTCTAATAATGAGTCGAAAGAATCGCCTTGAGTTTCTTGGCCTTGCGCAGGAGAAAATATTCTCTTATGGTAATAATAAAATTTGATAAGCCTTGGCCACCGCCTGATCGAACAGTACAACATCATAAAAACGATATAACACAAATAACCTAAAAACAAACGGCTTTGGAAAATCGTCCTAAAAAATGGGGAAACTCCCATGAGGCTGACCATCCCAAGGGAAAGAATAAAAAATATGGTCAAGGGGATAGACAGAAAAATTCGGTCAAAAATTCTAATTGTTGGATTCTTCGGTCTCAATTTGCAATATTTTTCTTCATTACAAGCGAATCAAAACCCAGTTCAATAACGAAGTGCAACACAGAGGGAAAAAATGATAACCTTTGTGTATGCCAAAACAATACAACCAAATCACAGCCGATGAACGGGATCAAATCGCCGTTTATCTAGCCGGAGGATTCAACTACAGCGACATAGCCCGTATGCTAGGTCGCAATCGTAGCAGCATCATGCGGGAAATTAAACGTAACGGTTCTAAACAATACCAGGTCTATACATCCATGTATGCTGACAAACGATCCATTGAACGTAAGTCTATCGCGAACCGACATGCTCGACTAAAAGATCCGTTTATTCGTGATTACGTTCATGAAAAGATCAAAGAACAATGGACACCAGAACTCATTGCTGGCCGGCTTGAACAGGATCATCCTGACTATTCCATTAGCCACGAAGCCGTTTATCAGTACATTTACGAAGACGCACCCGAGCTTAAGAAATATTTGCCTCGCAGCCATCGAGCACGCAGAAAACGTAAGGCCGGTCGTCCAAACTCTGTTAACCGTATTCCCGAGAGAGTCGGCATCGATCAAAGACCAAAGCAAGCCAACGACCGCACTCAATCCGGGCACTGGGAAGCCGATACGGCTGTGTCTCGACAATCATTGGCTTCTTTAGCCATTCTGGCTGAGCGTGTCTCAAGACTGACAAAATTGAAAAAGATCAATCACAACAATGCTGAAGATTTTTCAAAAGCGATCATTAACCGTTTAGGATCCGTTGTCCCTGCTAAACGAAAAACCATCACTTATGATAACGGTAAAGAAAATGTGAATCATCAAAACGTCAATGCTTCATTAGGAACTCAATCGTTCTTCTGCAACCCCTATCATTCTTGGGAAAAAGGTTCAGTTGAACAAATTGTTGGCTTGGTCAGACGATACTTGCCTAAGAAAACCGATTTTGCTAAAGTATCGGATGACCAGATTGCATATATTGAACATCAGTTAAACTCTAGGCCTCGTAAATGTCTTAACTTTAGGACTCCCTACGAAGCCTTTTCCTCAACCCGTGTTGCACTTCATGGTTGAATGTGGGAAACATAAAAACTAATCCCCTGCGGTATTGAAAACCAGCAGGGGATTATTACGATAACACAGATTAAAACTTTTTACCATAAACAAGTTCAACGCCTACACCATGGTAATCATCATAATCGTTATAAGCGCCGTAGCCTACGGTCTTCTCATTAAAATTGAAAACCTCAAGACGGGCCGTAAGACTTGTATCGTCATTATAATTGTGGTTAGCACTGACCCAGAGTGTATCAAGACTATTTCTGATCGTCCCATCGACTTCAGTATGTTGAATCCCAAAATTAGTTGACGTCTTATCGGATAACCTATAACTTCCGCCAAGCAAGCCGACATACCGATTGACTTTATAATCAAAACCCTTCTCACCTTGGTAGAAGGTGGGATTGGTGGAAATTCCCTCTCCGGGAGTTTCCAAATCCTGAAGCTCGCCCATCATCATGAATGTAAGGGTAAATTTATCCGTTAAAAGGCCCATCAAATTTCCCGAAATGGCATTGCGCGTCATTTGCATACCATCTTGACCTCCTTGCCGGGCATACCCCAATTCATTATCTTCAAAAATATATTGAAGGCCGCCGTTCCATTGTTGAGTAATGCTGGCGTTGTAACCTAATGTGACTTGATCAATGGTCTGCTCTGAACTCCCCAGATAACCGGGATAGGATGCCGGTAAATTGTCCCTCACATTCTCGTATTTTCTTCTTTTATCAGCATGTTTATACTTCGCCGTTACCTTTGATTTATCATTTAGCCTGGTTGAAAGTAGAAGCGTATTGATGATATCGTTGTTCCGGATATTGGTTTCGCGGTCGATGGTCGTCTCTGTCCCTGTTACCGCATAGTCCGTAACCATTTCATAACTGCCGATATCAGCCAGCTCGCTCCAATTCAATTTTCTTTGTTCCAACTCCAAGGTATAGGATAAGTTGGTCTTTTTTATACCACTATAGACCACAGAGAAACTTTCCGCGTACTGATACTCGGACTGGGCGGACTCGGCTTTCCTCAATGTGCCGGATTTTAATCCCTCACCTTCATTGTCCGTGTCTGATTTCTGAAAACGGGTATTAAACCCGATACGGAGGTCTTTCACCAGACCATCTAAATTCACCAAACCCATATTCAGGATATTGGCCTTCTGTTCATTATTTGTATCCGGGTTAGTGAATTGATTTAAAGTATTCCCGGACGTGGCGACTCCGCCGGATATTGGCCGTAGTTCCGTACGATTCGTCCTGTTTTTTAAATCCTGAAAAAGATAATTGGTAGAAAGGTACGTCTTTTCGGTTAAAAAACTATTATAGTTGACATGCGTTAATGATTCCTGGAACTGGGGCTCATCATAATACGACCTGACTTGAGATAATGCGCCGTTTGCATAACGTTCGGTATCAATAAACTGGTCATCATGATAGATCTCCAGCTCCTGCTTGAGGGACACATTGTGTTTTTCGGCAATCTGATCGGAAAGCTGGACAAAAACTTTTTCGCTTGCCCCATCGACACTCGCCAGCGCCGGATAAGCGCGCAAGGTGTCTAATCCTGTTTTCGAAATATCCTCGCCGCGCAACAATGTTTCTTGACCATCCCGGGCCCAGTGAGTATAGCCGAATGTCAAATCGGGAAGATTATCCAACTTCAAACCAAACTCCACGTCGGCATTGAACCGATCGGCATAGATGTGGCCGTCTTCTCTATCGGCAAATTCCGTTGCAAGCCCATAGGATGCCGGGTTCCACGGTTCATTGGAACCGTCATAATAACGGCGGGTCTGCCGGTTATTAACTTTCAAGTAATATGCGTCTTCTTTTGAAAGTTTCAGATTCAATCCATAATCACCATCGTAGAGAGCCCAAGCGTCAATATCCAACAGAGCTTCGTTAATTTTACCGCTCATGAGTAATTCCTCAAGCCCTCCGCTATATTCATCAGTAATGTAATTATCCTCCCTGAACCGCCCATCGTCCCCATCCACGGCCATAAAACTGGAACCGATTTTAATGGAATCTAAAGTCAGGGATGATTTTGCATAGGCGACATTCCAGGACAAAAACAGCGCCATACAAAGAATCGAATATTGTAATAGTATTTTTTTAAACATATTGCCCCCCTTCGTCTATCGATTAAGCGTTTTCCAAATATTCGAGCCATGCACGGCCCGGTGATGGTCAACACATTCCTGACCCTTCCCGATATAATAATCTCCGCCTGCCCCCGCCTTCGTACCATGCTGAATGGCACCGATAGTGCCGGTTGCCGTATTAAAAGCCGGTTCCCAGTGACAGCGCAGACACAAGTTCGCCTGATCCGCAACCAACATCTTATCGTAAACAGCGCCATGCGGGTTATGACACGTCTGACATCCTTCGCGCATAACGTCGTGTTCGAATACAAACGGCCCCTTCATTTCTTTATGACATTTAAAACATGCCTGATCGGATTTTTGAACGGATACCGTATTCATGGTCTCAAGCTCTGTCCCATGAGGGTTATGGCAGTCTGTACACTTCACGCGTCCCTCCACCACCGGATGATGGTGCTGCAAAAGGAATTCTCCTTTTTTGTCCATATGACAGCTGAAGCAATTTTCTGGCTCATATCGGACAATGTCTTTTTTATTCTGGCTGTCGGCATGCACGCTCCCCGGGCCATGACAACTTTCACAACCGCCCCCCAAGGCCTCTTCCCTCTCTCCGAGAACTCGATAGTGCGATGTTAAAGAAAATCGTTTAGCCTGTTCTTCATGGCAGGCAGCACAGGTTTCCGTCCCGACGTATTCAGCTCCTTCGATTTTCGGCATAGTTTTTTCATTGGCAGCTGCTTGATCTGAACAGAAAAACATCGTGAAGCAAATGATTAACACCGAGAAAAGGCATTCCATGACTATTCTTATTTTCTCTTTCTTTGAGATTCTACCCATAAGACCCCCTTCCATTTTTTTATTAAATAACTTTATAATCTTTTCATAAACCACACGTTAAATTACTTGAAGTGCGGTCATGTCTCTTGTTCCCTTTGTCCGGCAGGGATCATCTGTCCATTCCCTAAAAAAGTTATCCTGTAGACGAGGGTTTCGTTGAAGCTTCTTAAAGAATTCATCCGCTTTTTGCGCAATGATTTCTTTAACATCGCGAACAGCCTGAAGACGCTGTTCGATATTTTGCTCAACAATTTTGTCCAGTTCATCAAGGCACATTAACGTGACACCTTTAACTGATCCGACATCGGGATGGATATTGCGCGGGATGGAAACATCAATCATTAAAAGTTTTCTTGGATTCTTTGTCATTACGGATTCTATGAGCCCCTTGTCAATTAAATAGTATGAAGCGCCTGTGGAACAAAAACACACATCTACCTCTCGCAATATCGTTCTGATCTGCCCAAAATCAACCAATTCCCCGTTAAATTTACGAACTAAATCTTCACCCCTGTTTTGCGTCCGGTTCATGATAAATAATTTTCCCGCTCTTTTTCTTTGAAAATCCCCGGCTGCCAGCTGGCTCATTTTCCCTGCACCAAGGATCAACACATTCTTCCCTTCTAACGATCCCAATAATTTTTGGGCCGTGGCAACAGCAGCCCAGCTCACCGATGAACCGCCCAAACTGATATGCGTTTGCGCTTGCGCTTTTTTTGCCGTACGAATAGCCGTATGGATGAGGATATTAAACACTGTATCGAGCATACCTTCCCGGCCTGCCAGAACCATAGAATTCTTCACTTGCCCAAGAATCTGTTTTTCTCCGATGACAAGAGAATCCAGGCCGCAGGCCACATGAAAAAGATGGCTCACAACCTCTTGCCCTTTTTTAATGTAAAAATATCTGGATAACCCTTGGGAAGAAGGAATCTCTTTCATTCTAAAAAGGGATTCAATAAGTAAAGCCGGATTATCTTTAGTCAAGTGGGCATAAATTTCCGTACGATTACACGTTGATAATACAAATGCCTCAATCACTCGAGGGTCATTTTTCAATTCTGACAAAAGAAGCTCGCGCTCCAGG
>JAGVOC010000018.1 GCA_020052975.1 Desulfobacterales bacterium
AGCACTCTCGCATAGAGAGTGCTAATATTATTTTTATATCAAATTACCAGGAAATGTCAAGGGTATTTTTTAGGGGATTTGTGAGGAGAGAAGAGGGTGAACTGAAAACTATACGGTCAACTTTTACAAGCTGTTTCAAGGCTCAGTTTTCGCGGAACATCTCTTGTCAGCACCATATTCCTGCGTTTGTTGCCTAATCAGAATATACATATTTCACCCTGTTCCATAAGCCTTGAAAATGGGTATTCTTACATAGAAGGTTTCGTCGGCGATATTTTATTATTCGTAATGAGTACCTCCAGAATTATGCATGCCTTGAATTTGACTATCGGTGCGTGGTACAGCCACAAGTAAACAAAAAAGGAGAACGATCAGATCCGTTCAGTCCTTCCTTGTTACAAACACCATATAAGGTCCCTGTCGAGGGCAAGCGTTCACATAGAAGTCCGCTTTTTCAATAGTTTCTGTCCCTATTTATTTCCGGATGAAACTAACAGCCTAATGCTTCAGAGACAGCATTAAAGCGATTGCTAAAGGATTGATTCATTAATCTTTCACTTCAATTCGATGATATTACAAATTGCCCCCCTACTCAGGTAGGATTGATTTTTATTTTACTTTTAGTAGGATAAAGATTAGGGGAGTCTATTAGTATGGAAAAAGAAGAGAGAAGGAGTGAGAGAACCTTTACGCTTCAACCTATCGAGTATTTTTTGGCTCCTTCGATAATAGATAAAACTTATGATGGGGTTGTTACCGATATAAGTGACTCCGGGTTATGTCTTTTAACGACATTTCCCCTTAAAGATCGTCAACGAATAATTATGATAGATAAGTCGCGTGCCTTTGAAAAAGCTGCTATTGTCAGATGGAGCCAAAAATATGATGACATGTTTTACAAAATAGGGTTGGAATTTATTGAAGATCAAGCTTTCATGAATATAAAAGATAAAAGGCGGTATAAAAGACTCGATATTGGGAATCTCAATATACACGGCAAGATGGCATTCGCTCATTACATGAAAATATTAGACATGAGTATCGGGGGATTATTGATAGAGACCGACAAAAACTGGAATATCGGTGATGAATATATCTTGCATGTGGAGTATGAGGGAAGGCAATGGCCCGTCAAAGGGTATATCATATGGTCAGTCTTGAAAGAAGGGAAGAATAACGAAAATAGCGTTCCTATCTATAGGGTAGGAATGAAACTTACAAGTTCTTTGGATGAAATCCATGAACTTCTCAAGTTTATAAGACTGAGGCTAAAACGAGGCGATAAAAATGATTATTTTTCTTTAAGCCTCGATGAAATTGATATCCAGGGAAAGATAAACAACATTTAGAAAACTATATAAGTAAATAAAAAAGATGGCCTTCGACTATATGGTCAGAATATTTGAAATTGAGGAGTTGCTCCTATTTATTAATCCCATACCTTTCAAAGATTCAATCCACATATTTTCCTTCAAACTCGAAAGAGCTTTACGAGGCTATACATTTACGAAAATCGTTGTTTCCTCTTCTAAAAGGTAACAATGGAGAGAAGACAGAACCTTAGGGTCAATAAAAGTCTCATATCACAAATTCTTGCTGATAATACAAATCTCTTTGTGATAACACATGACCTTTCAGTAAATGGTCTTTTCCTGAGATCAAATCAATGTTTACCTATCAATTCCCTGGTTACAATTCAAATAGTGCTACCTGATAATTCAATTTCTTTTCTGAAAGGTATTGTGCGGAGAACAATAGATACTTCTGCCTATATGAACAATGGGATGGGGATTCAGCTTATTGAAAAAGATAGCAATTACGCCCGATATTTTCAATCCATTCATGGTGAAAAAACACTACATGATACAGAAACACCGACTGGTCTAAGCTCTGAGACAATTTTAGCGTCGATACAAGAAGAGAAGAAAAGTTTAAGGGAACCCAAAGGGGAAAAGAGACAAAGCCCTCGATACATATTAGATGAGAAAGAAATTGCAGTAAACATAGGATCATCTGACGAAGTAAGAGTTGTTGATCTAAGTACCGGAGGTATTTCCTTCAAAATTGCGGAAAGACTTGATCATGATAAACAATATGTAATTCAATTAAATAATAAAAATCGTGTCCTTACTCTTCAGGGTGCTCTAAAATGGATTTCTTTGAATGAATACAAAAAGCTTGGTTCCAGTAGTAAACATATTCCAATATTTCATAAAGAACTTCTCCCAATCTATACTGTAGGCCTACAGTTTACAAACCTTCTCGGCCATACATCAGACGAGGTTATGCAATTTGTAGATGGCCTGACGAAAATTGATACGATGCACCACTGCAATGAGTATATCAATTTATCAGATCTCATTTTGTCAGAGTTCGCTGAACCTACGGGAGCTCCGAAACAGGCAGCGTATCAAAAGGATAAATCCTCTCAGCATAAAAGAATCAAAAGTACTAAAGAAAAGCGCAAATCCGCTTTTTATTGTGGAAGCAAGGAGCGAGCGAATCTTCTCAGAGACCCCAATAAAGAAATCGTTCTTTCCGTTTTAGAAAACCCAAAAATCACTGAAATGGAAATTGAAAAGTTTGCAAATTTACATACAATACCGGAAGAAGCAGTTAAGAAAATCATTCAAAATAAAACATGGATGAATCATTATGGAATTGTCAAGGCCCTTGTGAATAATCCTAAGGCGCCACCTTTTACTGCTGCCAGCCTCGCAAGGAAATTAAAGAAAAAAGATCTTAAAAAGGTCGAAAGAAATAGCGAGGTTTCTGAAGCAGTCAGGGGCGCTGCCAGGAAATTACTCTCTGAAAATAAATAGATGTTGAGCATGAAAGCGTTATTGGGTATTTGCCTAACTATTCAGAGAAGATGGGGTTTACTGGAAAATTGTATTCACCGGATGCAACAAACAAAGTTAAACAATTGTAAACATCTTGGCAACGATGTTTCAGATGACCGAAATGACTGAAACTATTCCTCCTTATGTAGGATTAATAGAAGCATTGGTCACGGAGATTAAAGTCTCCAGCAGAACTATTGGGGTATACCCAAGAGATCATCCGGCAGTTCAGAATTCGTTAAATCGAATTTACACTATATTACAAAACATATTTCAACTTAGACCAGGGATTACCCTTGCTGTCGGGAAAGATACCTTTGTTATTGATACACATGTCCTAGACAAGAAAAATCATATTTATAATCAACTGGCAAAGCATCTTAGGGGATTGGGCGTAGCATATATATATTTTTCTCCCGGTCTGACATTAGATGAACTC
>JAGVOC010000408.1 GCA_020052975.1 Desulfobacterales bacterium
AAACTTGCCGGTATATCATAGATTTCTAATTGAACTATATGCCTTTCCGATTTTAGTTTTCGGATGCGTCTGTTCAGGAAGGATGTTTGCCTTTCTGGTCCCTCTGGATTGCTGTGGTTCTTTCACCCCCGAAGGTAACATACCTTTTTTCTCAGTGACACCTACAAGCAGAGAATTTCAAGAGATCTGAAATTTTGTTTAATCCTATGTGAAGGGTTGTCTGTCGCTGATCATCTCAGTGGTGTTTAGTCCAGGAAGAAATTCAATCTACCTATAAATGATTAGGAGAACCCATATTGCCAAATATCAGCTGCCCTGGCAGCTTTGAAAGGATTAATACGCTCTTGCCCACTACTATCTAACCAACCTCCTTTGACTTCCAAAAACTTGCCAGTTGGAGCCAGTACACCACGGATAGCTTTATTTCGTTGCTCGTCGTCATCAGCACTATAATAAGCTGCCTTTGCCTTTTCGACCCAGCGTGGAAAATCAATTTCCACCACTAAATCATCCTCATGCAAAGCGTTTTCGTCTTCTTCTTTAATCCAGATTTTTGCAGATGGAAATTTCAGGCAAGCTCTTACTTCGGGCAGAGTCATATTCGGATTAGTATTTGTTTTGGCATAAGCAGTTAGGCGATCCGTCAAAGATTCAATCAGATATGCATTTTGGCTTATGCCAACTTTCGGTGCTTTTGCGTATTGTGCGCGATAACCCACAGGGCTATTGAAAAAGATATCGAAGATTTCATTAGACACTTCAATCAGGAACTCAGGACGTTTACATCCTTGAATCTCATGCGACCAGCCGACCCCGATATGGTAACCCGCAACATTGGCATCAGCGATTAACAAAACCACTTCACGAAAGCTTTTGACTGCCGTCAAATAAGTGATACGGTCTTCAGAAACTCGATTAGAAAACGACCATTGAGAAACATGACTCATTGCTTATAAAGATTACCATATGGCATAGGCACAATTATAGAGAGACTTTAAGCTGAGTATTTCAGGACTTGTCCGAATCTCTGAAGCTGTTTTACGTAATTCCGTTTTCCTGTTTTTCGCGTTTCTGCTCGTACATATTCCTGTCCGCTTCAGCAAGCAGTTGTTCGATAACACAGGGATTTTGTGGATCATAATATGATATGCCTATGCTTAAGGCTATTTTATAAGGCCGCCCTTCTTGTGTATTATGAGAATCCAGATTTTCCCCCAGTCGGGAAGTCAGCACTTCCGCGCTGACATCTTCCTTCATCTCGGTGAGCACTGCAAATTCATCCCCGCCAATTCGCGCAACAATATCTGACTCGCGAAAAGTCTCTTTAAATATTTTTGCCGTATCTCTTAACGTACGGTCTCCTTCCAGATGACCCAGTGTATCGTTAATGGTTTTCAGGTTGTCCACATCTCCGTACAACAGAAGCATTCCTCTCTTCATGCGCTCAGCCACCTTCAACTGTTGTTCGGCAAAAGAAAAGAAACCTCTCCGGTTATACAACCCGGTTAATTCATCACTCCGGGAAGAGGCTTTCAGCATTTTCTGTGTCTGCTCCTGTG
Source organism: Desulfobacterales bacterium (assembly GCA_020052975.1). The sequence goes on from JAGVOC010000408.1 coordinate 1,560, forward strand.
TTTCGAGCATCTTGTTGATTTCCTTCTGGAGGCCTGAGAGTTCATCGCTGCCTTTCACCGGCACACGCAGGGAAAGATCGCCGCTCTTCCGAATGGTGCGGATGCTGTTGTGAACGCTCAGCAAACGGGACAAAACCTGTTTTTCGAAAAGGAATACGGTCAGCACAATGAATACCAGCCCGGTCACTGCAAAGGAAAGGAGAAAGTAAAAGAGGCTCTTCCGGCCCTGCTGATAGATTGTTCTCGGCATTTCTATGTTTAATAAAACGACAGGTTTTCCATAAATATTGTTCAGAAATGTATGCCCCGCAATCTTTTCTGAGCTTAACGGTCTGATCAGCACAGGAGGATTGCCGGAAAAAGAAGCCTGTTCTCTCATAAAAGCTGTTGGCAAGTGCTGATCATCCAAACGTGACAGGGTAAACGACAGATTGGTTATTGCTGCAAGCCGTTTAACTTCAGGAGAATCGACATACCGTCCGAATATCAACGTCCCGCGAATCGGCCCCTTTTTTCCACTTGTCCTGATCGGCCATGAAGAAACAAGCATGGGAGCATCTTTCAGCAGAATGATTCCGGAAACGTTGCTGTTGAGATCCGTATGCCGGAGAACCGGGCTATCGGATAAGAGATGTTGTTGTATATCCTCCGGCACCGGCATCGCTTCTTCCTGCGGTAAATTAAATGCTTTTCCAAAAACCATCCTTCCCCTGATGTCGAGAAACAGAACAAGGTTCAGCCTTTGACTGACGAATGTTGAATCCACAAGATTGACTTTTACATACTCATCATATTCACCGTTTACAAACGAATAGGTATCATCCCAGGCTGCCCAGTCATCAGCGGTATTATTCAGAGTTGCGAGATCCTCACGGAATGCATACAAGACTCTCTCAACATTTTTCCGTACTTCCTGTTCTTCAAGCACTGCAGCGCTGTTCAGCAGAATAAATCGCGCGATCAAAAACAGAACAAGCATTAAGCTCCCGATGGTCAATACGGTAATAGCCAGTGTCTTTTTATGGAGTGACATAGTAGCCTTAAGGTCTATTTTATAGCCGGATTTTTCTTAACCCGAAAAATGCGTTTACTATAGGCATACCTATAGAGTAAAGCCTATCAAGGCATTTGCTGATTTGTCGATATGAAAGCTAATACTGATGCTG
>JAGVOC010000012.1 GCA_020052975.1 Desulfobacterales bacterium
CACCGAATTCTATTATTCCCGTTTCACGGTGAGACCCTACGAATTGCCGAATCTCTCTGTCCAGCTCGACAGGCAGAGGGATTATGATCATCTCTCTCCTAGGGACGCAGATTCCACCGATACGAAATTCACTGGCACGTCATGGCACGACCTGACATACAGGGGATTGAAATTCTCGTACAACGTCTCATACAAATGGAATGAGAATAAAACGCCCCTGAACACTGTCTATAACACAGTGAATAATAACCTGAACTGCATGTACAACATCGGTTACAACAAATCGCTTCTGAACAACCGCATCAGTCTGACAGCGGGGTATCAGGGTAATTATACCCGTAACAAGACCGAGAGTTTTGCACGACAGGGAGGCAGCATCGAGGTCAGGAGGACGCCTGTATCCGGACAGTATGGTCTCGGGACGCAGATTCAACCGCCGGTAGACACGCTTGTTCCGACCCCTACGCTTACTGACGGCAACTATGATTCACCTGCGACGACTTCAGGCGGCACAATCAATATCGGACAGAACGGGAGCAGGTACCACAACATAGGAGTTCTGAATGAATCCGGCAAATCAGTCGACGCCCTTTACCTTTATGTGAATAAAGACGTCAGGAATGATATAAATTTAGTCAATCCGGCCAATTGGAGAGTTTACAGGAGCAATACCAATCTGCCAAATACCTGGACGGAAGTATCTGTTCAGACAATAACCCTAACATTGTTCGATGCGCTTAACCATATCTATCGCTACGAAATGCAACTCTCTTCCGCACAGGATGCGCTCTATCTGAAGGCGGTGACAATGGATACCGCAACCATAAACGATGTGTTCGTCACTGAGATAGAAGCATGGGGAACGGAAACCTTCGGGAAAGGCAAAAATACTGAAATCAGTACGTTTTTCACCCACGGAATCAACTTTGGCGCAACGTACAGACCGGTTACCAGGTTGAGCTTTGCCCTGAACTACTATCTGAACCGGAATGACCAGGAGCCTGAGTCGATTCCGGGTTCCATAGGAGGGGCCTTCGCAAACATTATCAGTAAGCTTGACAGCGAAAAGAATGCCAACCTGAAAAGTAATGTGACAAGGACCTATGGCGCGAGCGCCACATGGCTTACCACCAATTTTTTGACAACAACAGCACGAATTCAGAGAAACGAGGCTTTTGACAACAGAGCTGAGGATGATCCGAACAAAACCGAAATAAAGTCGGATTCCTATTCCCTTACGTTCAGTTCGTCCCCTATACCAACGCTCGATACCAATCTCTCCCTAATCAGGACATACAGCTACAGCTTTGATCAGAAACAATCACTTAGTAACCTTGTACTTCTCACGGTAGGATCGCGGCTGCACAGGGATGTGAATATGATTACTGACGTCGGGTATACGAACGCGAAGACCTATCCGGTATACCATCTATCAAACCCTGCATCTTCAATAGAAAAGACGCGGAACACCACATGGTACGTGAGGGGAACGCTGGATGCGCGGCTCACGCTGAACCTGACGGCAAACTTGAACTACGGGTTGAGCTTTCTTTCCGGAGATACATCCGGACATTCCCATGACGGAGCATTTATCGTTACCTACCGTCCCGGAAGGTTCATCAGTCTTTCAGGGACCTTCCGGATAAACGATACGGACGGGGAACAAACCATTTCTGAAGGGGCATTTGTCGACTGGCTGGTGGTGCCCGCAGTCAGGATGAACCTCCGTTACGAACACAGCTATAAGAAATCGGAGGCCATCAATATGCATACGATGGGCGGATATTTTTTATGGTATATGACAAGATTCATTGATTTCCAGTTCACCTATAATTACACCCTCAGCGAAGATGAGAAAAAGACCGAATCGTACAACCTGGGAGGCAATCTCACATGCAGGTTCTGGTAACACTGTTTAAAAAGTTTACACAGTTGTTTGAATCGGAAAACTCAGTAAACCAAGAAAACCGTGTAAACAGAGTAAACCATATAGACTCCAAATCCAGCGATTCGTATCTCAAACGTTTGATAAATGTGTCATTGCGAGAACCTGAAAGGTGCGTGGCAATCTCCCATGAGAAGACGAGATTGCTTCGTTACACTCGCAATGACAATTCTTATCGCTGGATTTGGGTCGACCATGTAAATTTGCTAAAACGTTTTTATCTGGTAAGCTTCTTGCTTCTTGTTTGTTTACTATGTTTCACAGGAGGTTGCGGGCCGAAGCATTTTGTTAAAAAGAATACGGATACAAGCGGTCTGAAGAAGATAGCGGTGATGCCGTTCGAGAATTTTACCAGTGATGAGCATGCCGGGGAGAAGATACGGCAGATAGTCCTGACAGAATTGCTTTCACGGAACGTGGAGGTGATTGAACCCGGTGAGATAACGAAGCTCTTAAAGGAATTAAAGGTAAGGGCTATTTCCACAATCAGCGTGAAGGAACTCCAGGAAATAGGAACGAAAACCGGCGCGTCAGCGGTAATGATGGGAGCTGTTGAAACATATGGCACGGGAAAAGGCGTCTCTGTCTCATACCCCGAGGTGACGATAACTTTGCGCCTCATCGAGGTTTCTTCCGGAAATATCGTTTGGTCGGTGCGGCATACGTCAGGAGGCCCGGATTTCTGGACCAGACATTTCGGGTCAGAAGGGACGTCATTGAGTGAGGCAGCAGGAAAAGTAGTTAAAGAAGCAATAAGAACATTGTTTTAAGAGTTTACACAGTTCGTTGAGTTTGTTGAGTTATAACACAAGAAACCTGGCAAACTCAATAAACCCAAGAAACTCAATAAACTATGAGAGGTTGTAACACAATGAAATTATTGAAGCGATTGGTTCCGATAAGCGTTATCATTTTATTAATTGTTGGATGCGGTGGAAAAGGCAATTCATCTTTTTATATAGACCAGAATGTCGATTTCAGTTTCATCAAGCGGGTAGCCGTGCTGCCTCTCGATAATCACAGCAACGATAAATTCGCTGCGGATGCGGTCAGGCAGGTTGTTATCAGCGAGCTGCTCGCCTCGAACCTTGTTGAAGTTGTATGTCCGGGCGATGTGAACGCTGCACTGGCGTCGCTCAAGTTCAAGTCCGGAGACTCACCGAATTCAGAGCAGATGAAATCCATCGGGAAATCCCTGCATGTTCAGGGGATCATCCTTGGAGCGGTCAACAAATATGGTGAGATCAGGGAAGGGAACGTATCCGCGCCTGAGGTCGCCATTACCCTTATGATGGCTGACGCCAGTTCGGGGAGCATTATCTGGTCTGTCACCAAAACAAAGGGAGGGGCCAGTTTTATGGCAAAGCATTTTGGCGCAAGGGCGGATACCATGAGCGAAACGGTTCTGGAGGTTGTCAGGGAGGCGATACAGACCTTGTATCACTGAAAATTTATAGTGAATTCTATCGTTGTCATTATCCGGCTTGACCGGATAATCCAGGCCTTTCTCTGGATTCCCCGATCAAGTCGGATAATGACCGGAAGAAGAATTTTTATAATTTTTACCAGTTCTTGAGGCTCTATTTATTATGAAAACGGAGTACAGGGTGCAGCGCACTAAGACCAGCGGACAGGAGGTCGTAAGCAAAGGGTTGAATAGAATGAGAACTTGTCAAAACATATTTGGCCCTTTGCTTCGAACCCTCTGTCTTTTACTTGTCTTTATTGGTTTTTTTATGTTCTCTCATGGCAGTGGATTCGCAGGAGCAGCCGAAGAAAAAGAGAGGATAGCGTTGCTTCCCTTTGAAAATTTCACTGAGGATCCAAATGCGTTGAAATTTCTCATGCCCAAAATAAGGAGCAGACTTGAAGATAAGGGATTTATGGTTATCGACGAGGCAACACTTGACGCATTTTTACTCAGGGAGAGGATCAGGACCACCGGCTGCATCGGGAGAGAGGCCGCCGGAAAAATGGGGCGGGAACTGGATGTCAGGGGTATCGTGCTGGGGTCGGTCAATTCGTTTTCGAACGGTGAGAATCCCGTAGTCGGTCTGTCAGCCAGGCTTGTTCGAACTGCAGACTGCGGTATTCTCTGGGCAGATAACACAGCATTTACCGGAGAGGATTTCACAACCGTCCTGGAACTGGGTACGATCAGAGAGATCGGGCAACTCACGGACAGAGTATTGGATGCGTTATTCGATTCTCTTGACACATATCCGCTCAAAAAAGAGAGCGGGAAGACATATAAAATTGCGGTTATACCGTTTAAAAACGACAGCAAGAGAGACGACGCGGGTATGATTGCAACATATCTTTTTCTTTCAGCGCTGTCCAAGAACAAGATGTTCGAGGCTGTGGAATTCGGTGAAGTAAGACGGTTCATGGTTGAAAACCGGATAAGAGGTAAGGGGGAACTGGATTATACGAATAAGGATACTCTGGCAGAAATGACCGGAGTGGACGGCGTTCTTGTCGGGACGGTCGAGTCATATAGCGAGGGGAAGGGAAACATGCCGCCGGAGGCGTCAATAAGCGCCCGCCTTATCGACGCCCGGAAAAACAGAATACTCTGGTGCAACCGCTATGAATACAGGGGCGATGACGACATTGTAATGCTCGACTGGGGAAGGATACGGTCAGCGGAAAATGTGGCTTACAAAATACTATCAAAAATTGTTAAAGATATGGAGACGATAAAGTGGCAATAAAAAAGTCAATAGTCATTAGTCAACAGTCAGTAGTAAATAGCATCTTACTGCTTGCTGCTTTCTGCTTACTGTTTACTGTTTTTTCTGGTTGCGCAACGTTTTCACAAAAAGAATCGGTCCTTGCCGTTGTTGACGGCGCCCCGATTACCGAGGGAGATTTAAAATATGCGCTTGGGATTGCCCACAGGAAAGAGAATCTTTCCTCAGCGGGAACTCTTGACATACGACAATATGTTGATAAACTCGTGGACGACAGACTGATTATGAACGAAGCGCGTAATGCGGGGATGGATAAATACCCGGAAGTGAGGCAGGCTATTGATGCATATATCCTGAGGGAATCGGTCATAAAGCTCCGTGACGAAGAGATACTCAGGAAAGTCTCGGTTACGGAGCAGGAGAGTGAAGAATTTTACAGAACGAATTATGTACGGTTTGCCCTGAGAATTATAGAGACCGATTCCGGGGAAAAGGCTCAGACAATACTCGATGAACTGAAACGAGGGAGCGACTTTGTTGAATCAGCAAAAAAATATTCAACGCACCCTGCGCAGCAAAAGGAAGATGAAATAATTCTGACCGGGCTCTCATTGTCCTCCGGTCTTCGTGAACCGGTGTATGAACTGACGCCGGGAGAAACAAGCGGTCCGGTACAAATCGGCGACAAGTACTATATCGTAAGATTAGTGCGGAGGGAAAAGGCTCCCATGGAGGAATTCGGGAAGGTCCGGGGGCAGGTAGAAAAGGTCATCAGAAAACAGAAAGAAAAGGCGAGAAGCGATGAATATATCGCGTATCTCAGGGGAAAGGGAGAAATAACAACCGATCAAGAACTGTTGTCAGAGGTAAGCCTGACTGGTTCCGGTGAGGAGAGAAAAAAATGGCTGGAGGACAGAAGACCCCTGACAACAGTGAATGACGCAGAACTTGCCGTGTCGGATTTTCTTTCTTCAATACCACCAAGAAACAGAGAATCAAAAGAAGAACTCATTGAGCGCTGGATTGAGAGAAAACTGGTGGACCAGGAAGCGCTCAGCCGGCATTACGAGAACGACCCCGACATGAAGAGGAGCATCCGCCGGTATGAGGATCAGCTCCTCAAAGACACATTCATTAAGAGGATTGTTTTTCCCCAGATCAAAATAACGGAGCAGACACTAAAGGACTATTATGGAAAGCATAAAGATGCTTTTACGAAGCCCGTGTGTTATAACATCCGGCAGATCACGGTAAAGAACCGTGAAGAAGCGGAAGAGATAGTGAAAAGTCTTTCCGGCGGAGTGGATTTTAGCTGGCTTGCGAAGAGGAAATCTGTTGATCCCTATGCAGATAAGGGCGGAGATGCGGGCTGTCAGACGAAAAAAGAGTTGCCTGAGCAGGCAAGGGATCTTATAGACACGCTCAAGACAGGTGAGGCAAGTCCTGTCGTTCAGCTTGACCAGATATACAGAGTATTCATGATACGGGGACAGGAAGGGGGAACGGTCGAAGAGTTTGAAAAAGTGAAAGAGGCCGTCACCAGGGCATGTTTTTCAGAACAACTCGACGCCCTTATGGAGAAGTATGTGAACCAACTCAAGGCCGACGCACGGATAGATATTTATACCGATGAAATCAGTGCGTTCGAAAAGAAGGTAAAGACATGAAAGGGTTGAATGCCATGCAAAAGAAGAAACCACTCAGGGGAATAGTCTTTGGTGTACTGCCACTCCTGGTTATTTTCATTTTCGCTTGTGCTACCGAAGATACGGTCCGCAAAAAGGGCTTCCAGGCGAAACCATGCCTGGACTGTCATAAAAATACCATGAGCGAATTTCAGAAGAAATATGTGCATGACCCGATGAAAAAGCGTGACTGCGAAGCGTGTCATCTCCGTCACGGGAAGATTGCGGTCCTCACTCTTAAGGAGAGAGACGAGAAGAAACTCTGTTTCCTGTGCCATAAGGCCATGGCCGTAACACTCGATGGCACAGCCCATGTGCACACGCCGCTCAAACAGAGCAAGTGCCTTCCCTGTCACCGCGCCCATGCTTCGGAACATCCGGATCTTCAGAAAAATACAGGGAGCGAACAGTGTTTCACCTGCCATAAGAAAGACTCTTTTGTCAGGACGAAACAGCATAAACCCCTCGAACAGAGTTGCCACGTGTGTCATAACGCCCATGGTTCGCCCTACGAGAACAATCTTGTGAAGCCGGAGCCCGAACTCTGCGGAACATGCCATGCCCTGAATGCGGATAAATTCAGAAAGGCTCACAGGGACTATCCTGTCGAAAAAAGTACCTGCAGCCGATGCCATACCGCCCACAGTTCGTCGAATACCGCTTTGCTCAGGGAATCGGTCCATTCGCCTTTGCAGGCAGGGAAGTGCAGCGCATGC
>JAGVOC010000365.1 GCA_020052975.1 Desulfobacterales bacterium
GAAGAACAGTTTCGAATCTGGAGAGACGGCAGCGAATGACATTGTCAGAAGTTGCCGTCTTAAGAAAGCCACCGACAAGGTCGGTGGTAGTTTACTGTTCTGCAAAGGTCTCATTTTGTGAATCTTTATATCCGGGCATCCATCAATCCATCCTGAAAGTTATTCCCTGAGAAAGCGGAAGTTGTCCCGACCAGTTGATAGTGCACGTCTGGCGGCGCATGTAAGTTTTCCATGCATCTGATCCGGCCTCCCTGCCTCCGCCCGTATCTTTTTCCCCGCCAAACGCTCCCCCTATTTCGGCTCCCGAAGTTCCAATATTGACATTTGCTATTCCGCAGTCGCTTCCCCTGTTGCTCAAGAAAAATTCGGCTTCTTTAAGATCATTTGTAAATATACCCGATGACAAGCCTTGGGGAACCGCATTATGATAATTAACAGCTTCCCCGATAGTATTGTACCTTATGATATACAAGAGCGGGGCAAAGGTTTCTTCCATAACTACCGGAGTATCATGTTTTACTTCACAGATGCATGGCGTCACATAGGTCCCTGTGTTATAAATTCCGCCTGAGAGAACCTTGCCTCCGTAAAGAATCCGGCCTTGATGTTCTTTAATTTTTTTGATGGCATTTTGCATTGCGTTTACTGCTTCACGGTCAATAAGCGGGCCCATGAGAACATGTTCGTCAAGAGGGTTTCCGATCCGGATTTTCTTGTATGCTTTTACCAGGGCGTCAGTCAGTTTCTTTGCAATATCCTTGTGGACTATAAGGCGTCTTGTTGTGGTGCATCTTTGGCCGGCGGTTCCAACAGCACCAAAAAGAATTGCCCGGAGAGCTGTTTCAAGATCAGCCTTTGGAGTTACTATTACAGCATTATTTCCTCCAAGTTCGAGGATAGACCGACCCAGGCGTTCTGCGACAGTTTTCGCAACATGTCGTCCCATTTCCACGCTTCCAGTTGCAGAGATAAGCGGAATCCGGCGGTCTCTCAGGAGGTTTTCGCCTATATCTTTTCTGTTCCCAATTACGAGATTTATGACACCTTCCGGAACATCATTTCTCTTCAGAACATCCCAGGCAATCATTGTTGCGGCAATGGCGGATAGAGGAGCTTTTGAAGAAGGTTTCCATATGACAGTATTGCCGGCAATTAAAGCAATCATCGCGTTCCACGCCCAGACAGCCATGGGGAAATTAAATGCCGTAATCACCCCAACCGGCCCCAGGGGATGCCATTGTTCGTACATCCTGTAGTCAGGGCGTTCGCTGTGCATGCTCAATCCATAAAGCATCCTGGACTGACCGGTTACAAAATCAGCCATGTCGATCATCTCCTGGACTTCGCCTTCTCCTTCAGCTCGTATTTTCCCAACTTCCATGCTGATGAGCTCGCCCAGATCTTTCTTGTGTGTTCTGAAAGCATCCCCGATCTGCCTGACTATATCACCTCTTTTTGGAGCAGGAATAAGGCTCCATGATTTAAAAGCCATGAAAGCCTTTTCGGTTACCTTTTCATAATCTTTCTTTCCGGCGCTTCTAATTGTTCCTATTACTGTGCCGTTTACCGGAGAAATTGAACTGATAACCTGGCCGGTGCATTTAATAAAACAGCCGGATCCTGCGCCATCGAGCGTCTTTGAAATTCCCAGTCTTTCTGATATTGAGCCCATTCTTTTAAAACCTCCTACAAAATTTTTTTATAATATAAGGTTCTTCTCCCAATCAGTTGGGAGAAAGGGGTCCAGGAAGATTCCTCGCAGCTTGCTGCAGGGAGCTTCAATGACATAAAGAAAAGCCAAAAGAGGTGTACCGGTTTATTCTGAAATGTTATCTGAATTTATCGCCGGGGTCAATAATTATCAGGTGTTACAAATAAAAATCCCGCGGCAAATGAAATATAATATGCCGCGGGAAACTTCAATTATGTCTGTTCCGGATTATTTTTTGTCGTCTTTTACTTCCTCAAAATCCGCATCAACGACGTCTTCCTCACCTTTTGAAGGCTTTTCCTTGGAAGCACCGGCACTGTCAGGCTGTTGTTCTTCTGCCTGCCCTGCCTGCTGTGAAGCTTGCTTGTACATGGCTTCAGCAAGTTTATGGGATACCTGTGTCAGCTCTTCGGTCATCTTTTGTATTTCAGGAACGCTTTCACCTTCCATTGCCTTTTTAAGACGGTTAATTGCTCCGTCAACACTGCTCTTTGTTGCAGCATCGACCTTGTCGCCTAAATCCTTAATCGATTTTTCAGTGGAGTAGATCAGGGCGTCACCGGTATTCCTTGCATCAACAAGTTCCCTTTTCTTTTTGTCTTCTTCGGCATGAAGCTCTGCATCCTTAATCAGCTTGTTGATTTCTTCCTTTGACAATCCGCTTGAAGCCGTTATCTGAATCGACTGTTCCTTATTTGTGGCCATATCCTTTGCCGAGACATTTACAATTCCGTTTGCGTCAATATCGAATGTCACCTCGATTTGCGGAATACCTCTTGGAGCAGGAGGAATCCCAACGAGTTCGAATCGTCCGAGAGTCTTGTTTCCGGCAGCCATTTCTCTTTCACCCTGCAGGACATGAATTGATACTGCAGGCTGACTGTCTGCGGCGGTCGAAAATGTCTGGCTCTTTTTTGTAGGAATGGTTGTGTTCTTTTCAATGAGCCTTGTCATAACGCCGCCTAATGTTTCAATTCCCAAAGATAAAGGTGTTACATCGAGAAGAAGAACATCCTTAACATCACCTTTTAGAACTCCGCCCTGAATGGCAGCGCCGATGGCTACGACTTCATCCGGGTTAACGCCCTTGTGGGGCTCTCTTCCGAAGAGCCGTTTTACACGTTCCTGAACTGCCGGCATACGTGTCATACCGCCGACGAGGATGACTTCATCAATCTGGCTTGCCGAAAATCCCGCATCCTTCATTGCAGTCCGGCAGGGACCTTCCACCTTCTCAATAAGGTCTTCAACAAGGCTTTCCAGCTTGGCTCTTGTTATCTTCAAATTCAAATGTTTAGGCCCGCTTGCATCGGCCGTTATAAACGGAAGATTCACATCTGTCTCAATGGAGGTTGAAAGCTCCATCTTGGCTTTTTCAGCTGCTTCCTTGAGTCTTTGCAGAGCCATTTTGTCGCTTCTTATATCAATGCCGGATTCTCTTCTGAATTCGCTTGATATATAATCGATAAGCCTTAAATCGAAGTCCTCACCACCAAGATGAGTGTCGCCGTTTGTGGCTTTGACTTCAAAAACGCCATCTCCGATTTCCAGGATCGAAATATCGAATGTACCGCCGCCAAGGTCAAATACCGCTATCTTTTCCTCTTTTTTCTTGTCAAGACCGTAAGCGAGAGAGGCGGCAGTTGGTTCGTTGATAATTCTTAATACATTAAGACCGGCAATTTTTCCGGCATCTTTTGTTGCCTGGCGCTGACTGTCGTTAAAATATGCAGGTACTGTAACAACGGCATCCGTTACTTTTTCTCCAAGATAGTCTTCAGCAGTCTTTTTGATGTTTGCCAGGATAAAAGATGATATTTCAGCAGGGCTGAGAGATTTGCCCTGCATATTGATTCTGATATCGCCATTTTCGGCTTGCTCAACTTTATATGGGAGTACCTTGACATCCTTTTGTACCTCGGCAGAAGCAAATTTTCGGCCTATCAATCTCTTGACCGCATAAACTGTGTTTTCAGGGTTTGTTATTGCCTGTCTTTTTGCTATCTGGCCGACAAGTCTTTCACCACTGCTCGAGATGGCAACAATGGATGGAGTAGTCCGTCCGCCTTCCGCATTTGTTATTACTTTAGCTTCACCACCTTCCATTATGGCTACGCATGAATTAGTGGTGCCCAGATCTATACCAATTATTTTGCCCATTTTTTCCTCCTTGGCCTGTTAATATATATAAAAATATTTTAAGTATTTTTTTTGTTGTTTTCAGATGTTGTTTTTGATTTCGATACAACAACCATGGAAGGCCTCAACAGCCTGTCATGAATCATGTATCCCTTCTGGAGTTCAGCGATAACTGTATTGTCAGGATGCTCTTCGCTTTCTTCCTGCATAACAGCCTGGTGGAAATTAGGATCAAAAGCTTTGCATAAAGACTCTATGGGTTTTACCCCAAAGCTATCAAAAACTCTCAGAATTTCTTTCAAGGTTAAACCAACCCCTTCGATTATGCAGCTGTTTGCCTGATCATCGCTGTTTGAAGTGTTAATAGCCCTTTCAATGTTATCCACAACTATCAGCATCTCGCTTATCAGGCTTTCATTTGCATATTTTCTGAACTCGCTCATTTCACGTGCCGAGCGTTTCTTATAGTTTTCGAATTCTGCAGAAACTCTTAAGAAACGGTCGTGTGTCTGTTTTGCTTCAAGCTCAGTATTTTTAAGCTTTTCCTCCAGTTCTTTTAAAGGATCCGAGGTATTTACATCTATTTCATTTTCTGATTCGCTTTTGTCCGGTGTTTTGCTTTTTGAACTTACACTTTCGTCATTTTTAATATCGATTTTGATTTTATTTCTTCCAGTCATCATTAAATTTTCCACCCGTATATTTACATTTTATGTGTAACTATTTTTATTTGAAAAAAATTTAATCCGGAAAACAGTCAATAAAAGTTCCGCATTGACAAGAAAAATAAGGCTATTTGGAACAATGTCAAGGAGTAGGTGTTGATTTTAACAGTTAATAATTGACGGCTTTGTAAAAAGTCATTCTCACACAAAGATCACGGAGGACACAAAGAAAAACATGAGTATTTTCAATAGGCCCTTCTTCGTGCTTTTGTGCCTTCGTGTGAAAAATTGACTTTTTACGAAGGTATCAGAAATGATGGAGTGGGAAAACGGTTGTGCGCGCTCTTTTTTCTTTGCCTTAAATACCTGTTACTTGCCGGGATCAGCCACGACACAGACCGCATTTCTTATCGCTGCTTCCTTCCGGATCTGACGAGGTTCGTAACCGTCTGTTGCGCAGTGTCCGGCAAGTAACAGGTATTTAAGGCAAATTATTAAGATAGGATCAGACCCTTACCTGCTCTGTCACAACTAGGTTAGAATATACTCCTGATTTGATTTTTTTCAAGGAGAAAGTTTTTTTATTTAATAAAAGACTTCTTGCCATTACTGAGTAATTATAGTTGACTTGGAAATATCTCTACAATATTTGATTACTTAGACGATTTATGGCAAATTGCCATAAATCTGTTATGGATCATCCCCATTATTGACGGCTTCGCAAAAAGTCATTCTGCTGTGTTGCACTTCATCTTTCGTCATTGCAGCGTATCAGTAAGTACGCTTCATTCCTAAAGATTCGTGCGCCTTGCATAATGAGCTTTTTACTTTGCCGTCTGAATTTCGACTTTTTACGGGGCCATCGTTATTTAAACATTTAAGCACATTTTAATAATTAATGCATCCTTTTGAAAAAAAGACCTCAAACAGCCTGATTCAAAAAGCTGAAGAAGCTGTTGCGGAATACAACATGCTTCAGGAAAGGGATTCTGTTCTTGTCGGAGTCTCCGGAGGGGCTGATTCAGTTGCTCTTGTCCATGTAATGAAAGAGATTGCCCCAATATTTTCGATAAATCTGGGTATTGTTCATCTCAACCATTCATTGCGTGGGAATGAATCTGATGCCGATGCCCGTTTCGTTGTTTCTCTTTCCGAAAAACTGAATCTGCCGTGTTATACAGCGAAGAAGGATATAGTTGAATATAAAAACAAGCATGGATTTTCACTTGAAGAAGCAGGGAGACGCGTCCGGTACGCGTTTTTTGAAAATATTGCTCAAAGGGAGGGTTTCAACAAGATTGCATTGGGGCATACAAGCGATGATAATGCAGAGCTTGTTCTGATGTATTTGATTCGGGGAAGCGGTCCATTGGGCATTTCCGGAATTCCACCAGTAAGGGGTGTATTTAAGACCAACTTGCTGATTATAAGGCCTTTTATTAAAACAGCCCGTTCAGATATAATAAAATATATATCTGCAAAGAGACTTTCCTATGTTGTGGATAAATCCAACATGGATATGAAATATTTGAGAAACAAAATCCGTCATAATCTTATTCCGGAATTAAAGGAGAATTACAATCCGAAAATAGTTGAAACAATAAACAGACTTGCCTCAATTATGCGTTCTGAAGATGAATGGATGGAAAATGAGCTGAAGTCCATTTTGAATAAAAATACCTTGATTACGGAAAACAACAGAATTGTTCTTTCCGTATCCGGCATGAATGCCCTTCATCCTGCGGCAAAAAGAAGAGTTACAAGAAGTGCGATTGAAAAGGTCAAGGGAAATTTAAGAAGAATAAGCTATTCACACGTAGAGCTTTTAACGGCTCAACTTGCATCTGATTCGGATTCCTGGAGCCTTGATCTTCCCGACAGAATAAGGATTACTCGAATTGGAAAAGAACTTATTGTTTCAAAAGAGGAAAAAAATCTGCGGAACCTTTCTTCAAAACGTTCTGTTAATAACAAGGCTTTTTTTGAGTATATTATTAATAAACCCGGGTTCATAGTTGCTGAAAAAGAGGGTTTTAATATCAGTTTTTCTGAAATTAAGGACATGAATCTGTCAGATATATGTCATGCCGGCCAGGGAGTAGCCTTTTTTGACATGGAGAAAATAAGTTTTCCTGTGATTATAAGAAATTACCTGCCGGGGGACCGCTTCACTCCCCTTGGAATGCAAGGTTCTCAGAAGATTGCCGAATATTTGATAAATAACAAGGTGCCGAGAGAAAAGCGTATTAAATCTCCTGTTGTGATAAGCAATGGTAAAATAATCTGGTTAGCAGGTTTTGTTATTGATGATTCTGTCAGAGTAACTTCCGGTACCAGAAAAGTACTTAAGGCAGAACTTTCTCTTGCCTAATGTGTAATTATGATTATTATGGAATGACGGCTTCGTAAAAAGTCATTCTGCTGTGTTGCACTTCATCTTTCGTCATTGCAGCGTACCAGTAAATACGCTTCATTCCTCAAGATTCGTGCGCCTTGCATAATGAGCTTTTTTCTTTGCCGTCTGAATTTCTGATTATTTATTTTTTGTCATTGCATATGACAAATATTTTTTTGGAGGTAAAATATATTGAATCCATTTTATAAGAACCTGTCTTTATGGATAATCATAACTCTGATGATGGTCATGTTGTATAATCTTTTTAACCAGCAGCAGGTATCGGAAACCAGCCTGAGCTACTCACAGTTTATTTCCATGGTAGACAGTGAAAAAGTCAGCGAAGTTGTTATCCAGGGGCAGGAATTGTTTGTTACGGATATAAGTAAGGCCCGTTTCAGGGTTTATGCCCCGCCTGACAGCGATCTTATTAAAATTCTCAGAGGAAAAGGTGTATCAATAAAGGCTAAACCGCCTGCCGAATCTCCATGGTACATGTCAGTGCTTGTTTCATGGCTACCCATGCTTGTTCTTATCGGAGTTTGGATATTCTTTATGCGGCAAATGCAGTCGGGAGGCGGCAAGGCCATGTCCTTCGGGAAAAGCCGGGCAAAGCTAATGTCAGACCAGTCTGAAAAAGTAACTTTTGAAGATGTTGCAGGCATAGAAGAGGCAAAAGAAGAACTAAGTGAGATCGTTGAGTTTTTAAAAGAACCCAAAAAATATACGCGTCTTGGAGGCCGCATTCCCAAAGGTGTGCTTCTTATGGGACCTCCGGGGACTGGTAAAACACTCCTGGCCCGTGCCATAGCAGGGGAAGCAGGCGTTCCGTTTTTCAGCATAAGCGGATCCGATTTTGTTGAAATGTTTGTGGGTGTTGGCGCGTCCCGGGTGAGAGATCTTTTTGTTCAGGGGAAAAAGAATGCTCCCTGTATAATATTCATTGATGAAATAGATGCTGTTGGCAGGCATCGCGGAGCCGGTCTTGGCGGGGGGCATGATGAAAGAGAACAGACCTTAAACCAGCTTCTCGTTGAAATGGATGGTTTCGAGTCAAACGAAGGCGTTATCCTGATTTCTGCCACAAACCGGCCTGATGTTCTTGACCCGGCATTATTACGCCCGGGCCGCTTCGACCGACAGGTTGTTGTTTATCTTCCCGATATAAAGGGTCGCGAGAAGATTCTCCAGGTCCACATGAAAAAATCACCCATAGGGGCTGATGTTACACCACTTGTTCTTGCGAAGGGAACCCCGGGATTTTCCGGGGCCGACCTTGAAAATCTTGTTAACGAGGCGGCGCTGTATGCTGCAAAAAGGAATAAAGACAAGGTCGAAATGATCGATTTTGAAGATGCCAAGGACAAAGTCTACATGGGGCTTGAGAGAAAATCGAAGGTTATAAAAGATGAAGACAGGAAGACCACGGCTTACCATGAAGGAGGCCATGCGCTTGTAGCGCGCTTTCTGCCGGATACCGATCCGATTAACAAGATAACGATTATACCCAGAGGAAGGGCGGCTGGTGTGACCTGGTTTTTGCCCGAAGAAAGGGATTTCAGATACAAGGATCAGCTTGAAAGCCAGCTTGCAATTGCATTCGGAGGGCGTGCTGCCGAAGAGATTGTTTTTAAGCGAATCAGCACAGGTGCTTCAAACGATATTAAGCAGGCTACCGAACTTGCCCAGCAGATGGTCCGCTCCTGGGGTATGAGTGACGCGCTTGGTCCTCTATCATACGCTAAAAACGAAGAGCAGATCTTCCTCGGTCGTGAAATTTCCCAGCACAGGGACTATTCGGAGGAGACAGCCAGAAAGATTGATGAGGAGATAATCATTCTCATTAAAAAGTCACACGATACTGCAAAAAAGATCCTCAGTGAAAACCTGGATGTTCTGCACAGGTTAGCTGAATTGCTTCTTGAAAAAGAGACTGTTATGGGAAAGGAACTTGATGAACTGATCATTTCCATGAAGCCGGATGCCGTGTTGTCAGCTAACAGTTCCGGAGATGCCGAGTAGAAGCGGCAATTATACTGGGCATATTTGGTGGTTTCGTAAAAAGTCGAAATTCAGACGGCAAAGAAAAAAGCTCATTATGCAAGGCGCACGAATCTTGAGGAATGAAGCGTACTTTTCGTACGCTGTAATGACGAAAGATGAAGTGTCCGCCGCGGCGGACAGAATGATTTTTTAAGAAGCCGTCAAAAGCGTTTGTGATGAAATCATACAGAATAGAGTGGGGTCCATACAGCCTTGAACTGGGCAATAAAACCCGAATAATGGGTATAGTAAATGTAACTCCGGATTCGTTTTCAGACGGCGGCTTTTTTTTTGACCCTGATGCGGCTGTGGCTCAGGGTGAAAAGCTGGCAAAGGATGGCGCAGATATCCTCGACATAGGCGGAGAATCTACCCGTCCGTTTTCCGAAAAAGTATCTGCAGAAGAAGAAATCAGGCGTGTTGTTCCAGTCATAAAGAGGCTTTCCGGACTAGTTTCAATTCCTATTTCCATCGATACTACCAAAGCTGTTGTTGCAAGGCATGCCATTGAAGCGGGTGCTTCCATGATTAATGACACAAGCGCGTTGCGGTTTGATGATCAACTGCCTGATGTTGCAGTTAAATATGGCGTTCCAGTTATCTTGATGCATATGAAAGGAACGCCAAAAGACATGCAGATATCCCCGGAATACGATGATATTTTCAGAGATATAAAAGGGTTCCTCCTTGATGCCATTAAAAGGGCTGTAATAAGAGGAATAGACAGGTCAAAAATCATCGTTGATCCCGGAATCGGATTCGGGAAAACTATTGAACATAACCTTCTGTTAATCAGATATATTGATAGATTTATTGATCTTGATGTTCCGTTTCTTATAGGCCCTTCACGTAAAGCCTTTATCAGAAAAATCCTTAAAAATAAGGCCGGAGATGAACCAAAACCCCATGATCTTGCTGTTGAGACCGGAACCCAGGCGGCTGTTGCTGCTGCCGTTTTAGCCGGTGCACATATAGTAAGAGTGCATGATGTTGCAAACACGGTTTCAACCGTAAAAATTATTGATGCTTTAAAGAGTCTTTAGAGCAAGAGCCAAAGGCACAGATACACAAAGCAGGAGCGAGGCGGGAGGCTGAGATATAGTAACGAGTAAATAGTAACGAGTGAATGGTAACGGGATACTTGTCACCCGTCGAGACCTTTGC
>JAGVOC010000198.1 GCA_020052975.1 Desulfobacterales bacterium
TGTAGGTTTCAATTCGTTTTTGCATGGGACACCGGAATGCATGCTCAACATAGGAAAAGAATCGATAATCATGCCGCATACGATAATTGATCTCAAAGAGCCGGTGAATATTCCTTCAGGGCATATAGTATGGGGTTATATAACCAATCAGGCGGATCTGGAACGACACTGCATTGCTCTTGATAAACTTTCGGCGGTTGACGGTGAAATCAAGCTGGGGATCATGCAGTTTCAGGGGAGCGGATCGGTTTTTGTGAAGGCTTTCAGAGACCGTATAGAACATATACTCGAAGCAAACGGCGCCTTTTTTGACGGCACAAAATTCAAAGGCCACGCTCAAAAGGGCCAGAATATTGCTTACAATATTATTCAGCCCTATCCGATGGGATCCCAAAAAGGGTTATATCCGACAATAGACATAAGATTATAATTAATATTTCTCTTCGTTTCATCCTGCCGATCATCTTTCCATCCACGGTTTTGATGAAAATAATCGGTTTTTTTATATGTTTCTTGTTTGCATTGAAATATTTTACTGGAACATATAGGAAAAATATAATTTGTTGATAATCATATGATCATATAACCATATAACCGTATGCAAGAGCTGGACAAAAAAATCTTTGGCACTCTCTTTTTTTCAATATTTACGGCAGTCATTGGTGTCGGAATAGTCGTCCCTTTGTTGCCTGTTTATGCCCACGATCTAGGAGCAAGCGGGTTTTATATCGGACTCATATTCGGTGTCTTTTCCCTCTCAAGAACAATCTTTCTCCCATATTTCGGAAGATTGTCCGATAAAAAAGGG
Organism: Desulfobacterales bacterium; assembly: GCA_020052975.1. The sequence continues at coordinate 809 of JAGVOC010000198.1, forward strand.
CGAAAACCCTTAATTACCGCCGGCCTTATTTCCTATACTGTTGTTTCCGCAGCCTTTCTGTTCTCAACTAATATCGAAACTCTTATCTTGATCCGTTTTATTCAGGGGATTGCTTCCGCGATGATAATGCCGGTTTGCCAGGCATATGTCGGAGATATAACTCCTGCGGGAAAGGAAGGATTCGTTATGGGCATGTTCAATATGTCCATGCTCTTCGGTTTGAGCATAGGCCCTCTTATCGGAGGCTTTGTTAAAGATTATTACAGCCTTGACACAGCCTTTGTCTGCATGGGATTCCTGTCCTTAACAGCTTTTTTAACATGCCTCTTTTTTCTTCCTCCCGCTGTCACCGGAAAAAATACCGGGAGCAGAAAGGCTCCGAAAGAATGGAAACATATAATTGGAGACAGGAATATTACGGGTCTTTTTCTTTTCATGTTTGCCTATACCGCATCTATAGGAATAATATGGGCTTTTTTGCCTGTTTTGGCAGATCTTGAATTCTCCCTATCAGGCTTCTCAACAGGAATTCTCGTCACGCTGGGTGTTTTAATCAGCGGAATCCTGCATACTCCCATGGGAATTGTTGCCGATAAATTCAATAAGAGAATGCTTGTTGCAGCCGGAGGCCTGGTTATTGTATTTTCCATGTTCTTTTTCGGAAAAGCCGAAAGCTTTAATGATCTTTTGTTTTCAAGTATTCTTTTTGGTATAGGAGGAGGCTTTTCAATGCCTGCTCTCATGGCCCTTGCAGTATATAAAGGTAAAGAGACCGATGCTATGGGATCTGTAATGGCGCTCATAACGACAGCTCACAGCCTCGGCATGCTGATCGGCTCACTGGCGGCCGGTTTGATAATGGACATGTCCCGGCTCCGTGAAGCTTTTTATTTAGGAGCAGGTATTATGGTGCTTGGAATGATCGCATTTCTTTTTTTGACACATAATGGAAATAATCATTCCAAAGGGTATGTTGCCGGTTAATGAACTACCCATCCGCAAGCAGCGGGGTTTTCGACCAACAGGGTTTAAACAGAAGTTGAGTTGACAACATTCTTTTTGGCATTATTTTAAGTTATTATTTTCAAAAATTGACAACAAACTTTTTTTAATCTGTTACGGCAAAATAAAAAGTTCATTATGCAAGGCGCACGAATCTTGAGGAATGAAGCGTACTTTCTGGTACGCTGCAATGACGAAAGGTGAAGCGTAACACAGCAGAATGACTTTTTATGAAGCCGGATTTTTATCCGGGAATATAATGGCAACCAAACGTGATTACTATGAAATTCTGGGCGTTGCCCGGGATGCGACACCTGAAGAATTAAAAGCCGTATACCGCAAGCTTGCTTTAAAATACCATCCGGACAGAAATCCGGGAGACAAGGAGTCGGAAGAAAAATTCAAGGAAGCTGCAGAAGCATATGAAGTTCTTCATGATCCTCAAAAAAAGGCTATTTATGATCAGTACGGGCATCAGGGTCTTGAAGGTTCCGGTTTTTCAGGATTTGGCGGATTTGAAGACATATTCTCCAGCTTCAGCGATATTTTTGAAGATTTTTTTGGATTCGGAAACAGCAGACGTTCACAAAGCAGATCTCAAAGAGGCGCGGATCTTCGTTATGACCTGACTCTTAGCTTTATGGAAGCCGCCTTTGGCATCGAAAAGGAGATCAACCTTGAAAAAAAGGAGGTTTGTTCTGTATGCAACGGAACCTGCAGCGAACCCGGATCTCATCCTGAAACCTGCCGCCATTGCCGTGGCTCAGGACAGCTCTCACGAAACCAGGGCTTCTTCACAGTAAGAACAACATGCCACTATTGCAGGGGCGCCGGCCAGGCAATACCACATCCCTGTAAAAACTGCCGCGGAGCCGGAAAGGTGATTATAAATAAGAAGGTTTCTGTAAAAATACCTGCCGGAGTCGATTCAGGTTCAAGGTTACGCCTCACCGGAGAGGGAGAATCAGGAACCTATGGGGCCTCCAGTGGAGATCTGTATGTATTTATCCAGGTTGAACCGCATGAATTCTTTGAACGACACGAAAATGATGTTTACTGCAGAGTTCCGATCTCATTCGTGCAGGCCGCGCTTGGTGATAAGATGACCGTTTCGACTCTAAACGGCAATAAATCCATCGGGATTCCTAAAGGAACACAACCTGGAGATTTGATACGTTTACAGAGTGAAGGAATTCCCCACTTAAGACATAATGGGCGGGGAGATCTGATTATTCAGATAGTTATAAAGACCCCCACAAACCTGACAAAAAAACAGGAATCTCTTTTGCAAGAATTTGCCAAACTGGATTCAAACAAATTATCCAATAAATTAAGAAACATCCTTAAGAGTGGTTCGGCAAATTCTGCAAAATAGAAAAAGGAATTATCCCGCATGTTTGAACTAAAAGTATTAAATCATTTTTCAGCCGCACATCAGCTTAAACTGGTAGCAGTAAAATGCGAAAACCTGCATGGCCATAACTGGAAAATAGAAGTCTGTGTGAAGGGTGAAAAGTTAAATCCCGCCGGCGTTATAATGGATTTTGGACAGATTAAAAAATACGTTTCAGAAATAATGACCAGCCTCGACCATAAATTTCTGAATGAACTGGAGTGGTTTAAAGGCGCCAATCCATCCTCTGAAATTATAGCAATGAAAATTGCAAAGGAATTACAGGAAAAGATTGATGATCCTTCGGTAAAGGTATCAAGTGTTACGGCCTGGGAATCAGATGATGCCTGTGCAACATACAGATGTCTTTAGTTTCCATCCGGAGATGGCCCTTTTGTGCCATCTCGGTGTCAATCTGCATGATTTCTTGTGCGACATACTAAGAGTATGTCTCCGCGCAATCAATTGATTTCCTTGAGCTTGCCCAAAATTGCCGATTTCCAGATTGGAAACTTGCATATGTCAAATTTTGTTTCCGGATGGAAACTATTTGGGCTTATTTATTACCCTCCAGTGTTTCATAAGCTCATCCCTTGTAATAATTGAGGCGACATCCTCAACATGTTTTTTGATGTTCTCAACGCCGCCTTCCTGCCGGTCAACAAGTATCACGGCCTTAACAACATCCATGCCTTCGGAACGGGCTCTCTCAACAGCCTTTATTGTTGAACCTCCCGTTGTTGCAACATCATCTATTATTACAACCCTGTTTCCCTGCGCTAAATCTCCTTCTATCCATCTTATTATGCCGTGATCTTTCATTGTTTTTCTGATAGAAAAGGCATTCACAGGTTTTCCTCTCAACTCTGATGCAAAGGCAGTTGCAACCGATATCGGATCTGCGCCAAAAGTAAGTCCTCCTACACCAGCGACATCCAGATCCTTAATCTCATCAAAAACAAGATGTCCGGAAAGAAACATGCCTCTCGGGCTGAGCGTAACCGGTTTGCAGTTAACGTAGTAATTGCTCATCCTGCCTGACACAAGTTTAAATACCGGATCCTCGCTGTACTTAAAGGATTTGCGGCAAATCAAATCAATAAGTTCCTGTTTCATAATAAACACGCGCTCCTCTGACTTTTTACTGGAATCCTTGACCTCTTAAATCCTTACGAGTAATTGTTTGATGCCTTCTGTAAAAACCCGAATATGTTTTAATCTTAACACAAATAACAAGAAACTGTTGATTTTAACGGGCTCTTAAGATATAAAAAAGCCCCCACCGAAATGGAAGAAGCTTTTATGGGAATCGGCAGAGGCTTTGAGCAAGGAAAACTCTTAAAGCATTCCTTCAGGCTCAATTTTTAAATAGCAATTAATTTTAAACGGGTCAATCAAAACTAACGGACTCTTAAGAAAGTTGAAATCCGGAAGGCAAAGTAAAAAGCTCATTATGCAAGGCGCATGAATCTTGAGGAATGAAGCGTACTTATTGGTACGCTGTAATGACGAAAGATGAAGTGCAACACAGCAGAATGACTTTTTAGGAAGCCTTCAAAACTCTGAAAAGGATTAAATAAACTTGTGTATAATCTACGTAGATTAAATAAAACGACCAAAGCTCATCTGCAAGTCTTTGTTTTTATTATTGGAATCATCCTTCTTTTTCCTCCCGCTTCAAAAGCAGGTGAAACTGCGGAGGTTTTTTCTCTTGAAAAAACAATCCAAACGGCAATCAGCAAAAATATTGAACTTTTGAAGGCAAAAGAAAAAATCAATGCTGCAACCGCAACAAAAAATGCTTCAAGAGCAAATTTTTTACCGACATTTAATGCAACGTACCAGTTCAAGCATAATTATGAAGAAATTTCAAACCCCTTGCTCGGAATAACAACTCCGGAGGACGAGTATGTTTTCGCTGCGTCAGTAACCCAGCCTCTTTTTGCCGGATTTTCAATTATTAACCGGTATAAGCTTGCAGGCCTCGGACTCGATGCTGCTGGTTTAAATGAAAAAATAACCCGCCTTGAAATCATATACAGGGCCAACAAGGCATATTTCTCGGTGTTAAAGGCATTAAAAATAGAAGGGGTGTTGCAGGAAACCGTGACACAGCTTTCAGCACATGAAAATGTGGCAAAATCTTTTTACGAAGTCGGGATGACCCCGTTAAATGATTTGCTTAAATCACAGGTCGAACTGGCCAATTCCCGGCAGGAGCTTACAATAGTAAAGAATAACCTGGAATATGCAAAATCCGACTTTAACACCCTTTTAAGAAGGCCCATAAACTCATCGGTAGATCTGGTTGATATTCTTAACTATGTGCCGCTTACAAATGAGCTTGATTATTATCTTGAGCTTGCTCAAAAAAACCGGCTTGAAATCAAACTTGCGGACCTGCAAATCGAAATGGCCGAAA
>JAGVOC010000351.1 GCA_020052975.1 Desulfobacterales bacterium
CATTCCTCGCTGCTTGCAGCGGGGTTAGCGAGCGAATTAAAAATAGACGCTATTCCCTACGGTCGAAGATTCCCCGTAGCTTGCTGCGGGGAGCTTCAAAGATTGCTTGCCGACGGAGGAGTAGGTGTCTCGTTGAAAAAAATAAACCTCGATCTGCATTATAAGATTAAACAACTTGTTAGATGAAGGAGGAGGAAGTTATGACAAGAATAAACATTCGGTATCTGGCGCCGGTTATTTTCATGGCAGGTATTTTGTTAACCGGCTTATCTTCTTTTGCAGCCCCGCCGGATAATTTTACGGCAACAATGGTCTCTTCGGGAATGGAAATGCCCATGGCAAAAATGGGAGCCAGGAGCCGTGTAGAAAACCCCGGGATGAAGGGCCTTGTGACTATCAGTCTCGCAGATGCAAAAAAGACCATTATGATGAACAGGATAGGTAAAACTTACTACGAGCAGCCGGTCCAAAAGCAAGAGAGAACTCCGGATGTATACGATCCGGATATGGTGTTCGACAAGAAAAAGGTGGGAACCGATACGATTGACGGTCACCCGTGCATCAAATACGACGCGGTCTTTTACCGGAAGAGCAAGCCCGAGGAAAAGCACAAAGCCACAATATGGGAGGCGCAGGACCTTAAAGATTTTACAATTCAAACCGAAGTTACAGTCCCAGCTAACCCTAACTATCAGGGGTCCGGGGGTAAGATGATCATGAAGTTCAAAGATATCCGGTTAGGCGCGGCCACAGCCTCCATGTTTGAGGTGCCGGGGGATTACAGGAAAGTAAACAGCGTGCAGGAAGTAATGGGCGTTGGTGGTATGGGAAATATGAATGAAATGATGAAGAATATGCAGAAGGGACAGCGGCCGCCAAAGCCATGACCGACATCATTCTTCGTACCATAAACCTGACAAAGCGGTATAAAAACAGACTGGCAGTTGATCATCTGAACATCGAGGTCAGACAGGGTGAAATATTCGGCTTTCTCGGTCCCAACGGTGCGGGAAAAAGCACAACTATCCGAATGATTCTGCATCTCATATTTCCCACCGAAGGAGATGTTGAAATATTTGGGGCATCCCTGAAAGAAGCCGGACACAGAGCTTTGGAGAATGTGGGTGCTGTAGTTGAAAAGCCGGCGTTTTATGGTCACCTGTCTGCATTGCGCAACATGGAAATCCTGGGAGGACTGCAAAAGCCTGTGACCCGCCGCAGAATCATGAAATATCTGGAACGGGTCAGGCTTGCAGACAGGGCCGGGGACCCGGTTAAAACATATTCCCACGGCATGAACCAGCGCCTTGGACTTGCCCTGATCCTTCTGAAAGAACCGCAGCTCATCATCCTTGATGAACCGACTACCGGCCTTGATCCGCAGGGAATGAAAGAGGTGCGGGAGCTTATACTGGAATTATCCCGCGAACGGGGAGTAACAGTCTTTTTATCCTCCCACCTGTTGTATGAGGTGGAGATGATTGCAACCCAAATGGCAATAATTCATCATGGCAGGCTCCGTGTGGGGGGCAGCGTCCACGAACTCTTGAAACAGGGACCATCTGAAGTGCTGATTAAAACAGACCGTCCTGCTGAAGCCATACAATTTCTTAAAACAAATGAGTCCTACATGTCCGCAAGAATCCACAGTGATGGCATCAACGTCGAGCTGGATCAGGACCGCATCCCGGAGCTTAACAGGCAGCTGGTTAGTGCAGGCTTCAATGTTAACGCCCTGATACCGCAGCGTACACTTGAGACCTATTTCCTCAACCTTATCGAGGGACACGAGGCATAATGGCTTTTTTTATAAAAGATAAAGGAGCAGACAACCCATGTTTCGTCTGATATGGTTTGAGCTCATTAAGACCTTTACCCGATGGCGGACCTATATCGGTTTTATCGCTTTCGGCATCATCGTCCCAATGGTAGTGACCGGACTGAAACTGGGCGGGCAGGATTCTTTTAAAAGGCATTTGCTTTCCCTCCTCCAGAACGACTTCATCATCGGCGGCAACGTCCTCAACGGATGGTTTTTCGGATTCTTCTTCATGGGCGCCCTCTGGGTGCATGTGCCTATCGTTTTGACCATCGTTGCCGGAGACCAGATAGCCGGTGAGGGGAATGCAGGCACTTTTCGTTTTCTGCTCACGCACTCGGTTTCAAGAACAAGAATCATCGCGGCCAAGTTTATAGTCACACTTATTTATACGGCCGTTATGGTACTTTTCATCGGCGGGCTGACTATAGGCCTCTCTCTTTGGGCTTTCGGCGGAGGTGATTTGCTTGTCATCCGCCAGGGCATCCTCGTCATCCAGGAAGCCCGGCTGCCATATCTCTTTCTAATGGCCTATGGGTTGGCTACCCTTGCGATGTTTGTCGTCTCCTCGCTCTGTTTTCTTTTCTCTGCTTTCACAGACAACCCGATCGGGCCTATAATTGCAACCATGGCGGTCATCATTGTAAGTATTATTATAATTTCTCTGCCGTTCGACCTGTTCCAGGCTGTCCGTCCCTATCTCTTTGTCAACTATTTTGATGCCTGGCAAAAAGTTTTTGATGATCCGGTTCCCTGGGACATCATCCGTATGAACATCACCATTCTTGCCGGCTTTATGATCACTTTTTTTCTCACGGCAGTTGTCTATTTTTCCAGAAAGGATATTCTTTCGTAAATGAAAGGCATCATTGAGGCCAAGTCATCATTTATTATATTAGCAATCATCGCGTTCTTTTCAATACCGGTGTTGGCACAGGAAAGATCGGAAGCAAAACAGGAACCCGGTCCCCTGCAGGTCTTCGACGCGATCATAAGACCATATCAGAACTTGAACGATTACACCGTAAAAATACAAGTTAAAGTAATGATACCTGGTTTCAGAATGCCCGGTTTTGCGGCTGATCTCTATTTCAAGAAACCGGACAAGCTTCATATCGAAACGAAAAGTTTTGCGCCGATTCCACGCAACAGCGGTTTTTTCGATCCCTTCCAGTTCGATCCGGGGAAAAACCGGATCACCTTCATACAGACTGTGAATCTGGACGGCACGCAGGCAGAGCTATACAGAGTGGAACCCGGAGAAAGCGAAACCCGTGTCCGGTTTTACAATGTGTGGGTTGGGGGTAACCCTAGGCGGATACTGCAGGTGGAAAACCATTCGTTCAAAGGCACAAAGGCCCTGGTGAAACTGACATATAAGAATGTAGAGCAGGGGTCTGAAAACTGGCTGATGCCCGAAAAAGTCCTTATCCACCTTACTTTTCCGGAGGGGATGCAAAACCATGATACATCATCGTTTTTAATAAAAGACAATCCCGTTTCAGCGGGAAGAATCAAATCTGAAGAGTTACAGGGAGAAGGCGACATTTATATTTCCTACAGTGACTGGCATATCAATACCGGTCTTGATGACAGTCTGTTTCAAAAGAAATGAAAATTTGCCGTGTCGGAGTATGGGAGCGCATGCGAACTGCATTCGCCATATCCTGACATGGCTCTGACATATTATGCAAAGGCGAGTGCCAGCAATGAAAAACCCTAAAATGGAGCAATACAGATACTTCCTCAAGGATACTATCCGGAAGCATATCGATTTCTCGAAGACCGATCAAAACAGAGGCATTGATCCGCCGCCGGTTGAAAAACCTTTTGCTGACGGTTCTGTAACTACTGAACTTTCAAAGCCTTACGAAATAAAAGATATTCCGTACATCTACCTTTCGGATGCTATTAAAAACCGCAAAAGCCGCAGAGCCTTCTTAAACAAGCCCATTACATTGGATGAACTTTCTTTTCTTCTCTGGGCAACTCAGGGCATCCGCCATATCGTTGATCGCGGACATGCATATAGAACCGTCCCTTCTGCCGGATGCCGCCATGCTCTGGAAACCTATCTCTGTGTTCTGAATATTGAGGGTTTGGAAGCAGGTGTATATCGCTATCTACCCTTGGAGCACCGGCTCCTTTTTGAATTTACAGAAGATCGTCTTAAAGAAAAGATTGTGGAAGCTGTTTACAGTCAGCCATATCCGGGGAAAGCCGCTGTGACATTCGTATGGACTGCCATACCCTACAGAATGGAATGGCGATATGATCTTGCGGCACATAAAGTGATTGCAATTGACGCCGGACATGCCTGTCAGAATCTTTACCTGGCTTGTGAGGCTATAAGTGCCGGAACATGTGCCATCGCTGCTTATGATCAGGAAGCCATGGACAGATTACTGAGGATCGACGGTATAGATGAATTTACTATTTACATCGCCCCCGTGGGAAAAGTAAAGAAGGAGGCGGAGGGTTTAGATTAAACTAAAAAAGGAGGCCCACAATGAAGATTCTAGTCGCTTACTATTCACTTTATGGCCATGTTAAAAGAATGGCTGAAGCAATTAAAGAGGGCGCAGGTCAGGTAAAGGGAGCCGATGTTTATATGTATCGAGTCCCGGAAACGTTACCTGAAGATGTCCTCGTGAAAATGGGGGCCTTAGAGGCCCAGAAAAGTTTCGCCAATATCCCGGTCTGCAAGGTAGATGACCTGGCCGAGGCAGATGCCATCATATTCGGTACCCCCACACGCTTCGGGAACATGTGCGGGCAAATGCGCCAGTTCCTTGACGGGACCGGAGCGCTCTGGGCAAAGGGGGCGCTTGTCGGAAAAGTTGGAAGCGTCTTTGCAAGCAGCGCAACGCAGCACGGCGGCCAGGAATCGACAATTCTGAGTTTTCATATAACACTTCTGCATCAAGGATTAATAATCGTTGGATTGCCCTATGCCTTTGCCGGGCAGATGCGAATTGATGAAGTGACCGGCGGTTCTCCCTATGGAGCCTCGACAATTGCAGGCGGAAAGGGTGAGCGGATGCCCAGCGATAACGAATTGAACGCTGCCCGGTTCCAGGGAAAGCATGTCGCAGAAATTACCGCGAAACTGATTCGATAAACGGATTGTTATGTCTTTGATCTCTATGCGTGATGTGTGCTGGGGCTTTGGTGGCACTCCCCTGCTCTACAACGTTAATCTTCAAATCGAAAAAGGTCAGCGAATCTGTCTGCTGGGCCGTAACGGCGTGGGCAAATCTTCCCTGCTAAAACTTCTATGCAGCACCATTCTGCCCGACAGCGGCGATATCTGGCGTCAGCAGGGAATCACCATTTCGGACATGGAACAGGAGGTGCCTTCCGTATCCGATGGCACGATCTTCGAGGTGGTAGCTCTGGGTCTCGGCGAAAAGGGCAAGGCGATAGAAAACGCTTTGTCCCGGACCGGTCTTGATCCTGAAAAGAGGTTCACCGACCTTTCCGCGGGCATGAAGCGGCGAACACTTTTTGCCCGTGCCCTGGCCCGGGAGCCCGACCTGCTTTTGCTGGATGAACCTACAAACCATCTTGATATCGATGCCATCATATGGATGGAAGAGTATATCCTGCGCCATGTAAAGACCCTGCTTTTCATTACCCACGACCGCGCTTTCTTAAAACGGATAGCCACACGTATTTTAGAGCTGGACAGGGGCCGCCTGACCTCCTACGACTGCGGCTATGACACCTACCTGAAACGCAGGGAAGCCGCATTTGAAGCCGAAGAACAGCAAAACCGGGTGTTCGACAAAAAACTTTCCCGGGAAGAGGCCTGGATCAGGCAGGGAGTCAAGGCCCGCCGCACACGCAACGAAGGCCGAGTCCGAGCCCTGCAGAATTTGCGCGCGGAAGCCCTGGCCCGCCGCGCAAAGACAGGTAATGTCCGATTGGAGCTCCAGAAGGCGGAAAGGAGCGGCCGGCTGGTTATCGAAGCCGAAGAGATAAATCATTCCTACGGACAAACCCCCATTGTCCGGGATTTTTCCACTACCATAATGCGAGGAGACAAGGTTGGTATCATCGGCCCCAATGGTTCGGGAAAAACCACACTGCTCAGTATCCTGTTAAAAGAAATCACTCCTGACAAGGGTTCTGTTCGTCACGGCACCCAGCTCCAGGTAGCCTATTTTGACCAGCTCAGAGCTCAGTTGGACGAGCAGAAAACCGCGGTTCAGAACATCGGCGAGGGCAATGATTTTATCATATTCAATGGCCAGAAACGCCATGTAATAAGCCATCTGCAGGATTTTCTCTTTTCCCCGGACAGATGCCGCCTGCCGGTTCATGTGCTTTCCGGCGGTGAACGAAACAGGCTGCTGCTTGCCAGACTTTTTGCCAAGCCGGCCAATGTTCTTGTACTGGACGAACCCACAAATGATCTGGATGCCGAAACTCTGGAACTTCTGGAGGAGCTTCTATTAGATTATAAAGGGACCCTTCTGCTGGTCAGTCATGACCGGGCTTTTTTAAATAACGTTGTAACCAGCACCATTGTATTTGAAGGCCGGGGGCTTGTAACCGAATATGCCGGAGGATACGATGACTGGCTGCTCCAAAGGGCCAAATCTGCGGAGACACCACCCGAAAAAAAAGAGGTCAAAAAAGTCCGGCCGTACTCACTACCCGCAAAGCCGAGGAAGCTCGGGTTTAAGGAATCGCTGGAACTCTCGGAACTGCCCCGCAGGATTGACGAACTTGAATCAGAGCAAAAAGCTCTCCATGCGGCCATGTCCGATCCTTTCTTCTACAAAAAGAGCAGAGAGGAGATTGCCGCGCTTCAAAAACGCCTCACGGAAGTGGAACAGGGTATTGAGGCCAACTATCTTCGGTGGGAGATACTCGAAAGCCCTGAATAAGAGATCGCCTTCACACAATCCACCGCGATTATCCCCCGTTAACAATCTTCCCCTAAACGTTTTCCCAGGCTCGTTGTTAAGTCACAGGCGCAAATGTTTTTTTTGATCGGTCATCCCGAAGAACAGTTTGCAAATCTATGGCAACATACTCCCAATCAACTTTCTCCCGGGTGCTATAAAGCAGTTGCCTGTGGCAATTTCGAAGCCGAACACCAGAGCCGCACGGGCATATTTCATGACCCTTTGGACGCTTTTTTCTTGCTAAAAGTTTCATGAATTCAACCACCGATCGGCATTTATTCATGCCAAGCAGTTCCGCGTAATACTCGATAATGCCTTCAGTAAAATGAGACCGCTGCCCCCAGTAAGGCGGTCTCTGATGTGCGTCGTAATAAGCTTGCCAAACCAGGAAAGGAGCCACGAAGCCGTCCAAAAAGTTCACAATATTCGGTTTCATGGTCCACCGTGTCATTATGTCTGCATAAACACCAAGACATGCCGAACCATCATCCATAATATGGCGATCAATATTACCTATAGGCAATTTTAGATCGTTGCAGAAAAGAACCGGAGGTTGTTTGGGATACTTTTCAGGCAAAAGGATGCAGATCCTGAATTCTACCTGCTCAGTAGAATCTTGAATGTCAATTCCGTATGTTCCATGCACAATCGCGGACTCCTGTTTTAAAACACCTGCGTTATTTATCCGATAATTTTGTCCGGCGATGACCATTCCCAAAAGAGGTGCGGCGGCCGTCAACGCTGCCCTTTCTTCTCGAAATAATCTTTGGTTCGATTTATACCATGGAGTCATCAAAAATAGCCCCATGGCTTTGAAGGGTTTTTGGCCGCATAGACGGTAGCGAGCCTGGTTGTTATTTCTTTTTTCTGACCGGTTTCGTTCTCCTTTTCTACAGCCGGAAAACGGTCTCCGAATTGTTTTCGCCAAATTTTGGCAGCCTCGTAAGAATCATCGGTATCAATGGCTTCGGCCGCAGCATCAGCAGCATCTGATATTGCCTCTTGAAATCGTGTTTTCTGAGCCTCGGTTAAGCGGGCAGAGAGTTCTTCTCCGGCATCCACAGGATTGTATACGTAGAAAGCGGACTCTACGGTATTGGAAATGGCGCCAGCGGTGTTTGCAAAGGCGATGTCGTCTCTTTCATCGGCACAAAAATGGTTGGATGCCAATACTGTAAGGATTAGTCCACTGGGCATAACCCCCAGCCGACCGGATTGAAAATCCGCCCATGCTTTCAGGTACCGGACAAGATTACGGAGTTGCTCTCCACAATTTTTGACTCGGCCTTTGAACCAATCTGTCAGGGCCAGCGGGTCGCTCCGGTGCCAGCCTTTTTCCCCCTTTTCCGCCAGCAAATAAGCTCCGTTAAGTTCACCATATGCTGGCAGATCAACGTGATACTGCCCTGCAAAACGGACCCGTACACATGTGGCTTTATCAATCGGTTTTTCGCTGGTATGACCTTCAGTCGCCTGAACCAACCAGCGGTGAACGGTTTCGGTGGTTGGCCACCCGCTTTTGTTGTGTGTGTCCAGATGCATCAAATACACACCGTCATCGATATCAAACTCACCATCCAACGGATTGACGATTGTACCCATTGTATAGGAACCTTGGCCTTGAAATTTGGGCACGTTCAGCTTCAGCAGTTCCTTAAAATGCTTTCGAACTTTGTCGCGTAGCGCATTACGTGATGTTCTGAGGGATTCTCTTTTGCTTCTTGCTAATACAATACGATCGTGAAATGTTTTAAATTCTTTTTGTAAATCAGCCATTTGGATTTCCTCCCTTTATTTGTTCGATTTTCTTCGCAGACGAAACCTTATTTTCTGCATGGTCGGGACAAGTCCATGTAAGGATAAGCAGTGATAACGCCATAAAACACAGCCACAAGCACAGCGTTGAAAAATGATCGTTCCATTTACCCTTTGTTTGTTTATATTCCGCCGGCAGCAGAGAATTTTCTTGAAGATAGACACCAGCTTCGTACATGCCGAGTGCCTTCTCGCTTTTTATCATTGCCCGTCGATTGCTTTGAAATCCTTTTCGCAGACCAAGGATAAAAACTCCGTAACCGGCCCAGAGGGTCACAATCAACATTGTTAGTGCAAGTCGCTGTGAGAACTCCAATATTTTCTGGCTGATCAGCAGCCATGCAAGACCAACGGCCATCCCTGAAAGCCAAATGGTAAATCGGGTGCTTCTTTCCCTCATCTTATGGGCAGCAGCATATCGCTCCTGCAATTCGATCAGCAGAACTTGAATTTTATGCTCATCTTTTAATTGCACGATTATCATTGGACTCTCCCTGTTTTTTATGAAAACAAATTATTTATACTATATAGCAAATTGGATGCCAAACTAATCGAATGGAATTAAAATTTAATAACCCAACAATTCCATTAGGTAAACTATATGATATTACATGTAAATATGTACATAGCAGGAGGTATTAGGCAAGGGTGAAAAACTCGTTGGATTGGGCTGATAAACAGATATGAATAATATAATTTATGTAAAAACAAAATTATTTATGATTAGAACGGCGTTGAGTAGGAATTATTTGCTTATTACAAAAGGCTGGCCAACAATGTCATAAGTTGAGAGAGATCCGGAATATTGCTGGTAACGGGTCATGTATTGTCCTTCTTCTAATAGAACAATGTCATCGGATTCAACTGTGTCTGGATTGTCTGCTTCATCTGAACCGGTTCCAAACATTACACCAAAGATATTCGTCAACAGATATCGGTTATGGAGCTTTTCACCTCCGACTTTCTGCTTCCATACCACTATTTTTAACTGGATGGCGGCTGGAACTATGCCTGGGAGTCGTTTTCGGCATTCTAATACAAAGTTGTCGTATACTTTAGATTCTTCTATCGGGTTGCGGTTATCGCCTATTTCCCACGTATTAAAAAAGCGGTCAATAGATGTATGAAGTTCAAGTTGAATATTCTCTATACCGCAGACATTATTGCTACAGGTCGCAAGAATTGCTTCGAGAGTATCACGGAATCTTTTCTTACACGGATCAAAATATGGATCAACCAGAATGGCATGATGGCATAAGTGTATCAATGGCGAAACCGCTTCAGCTATCTCCTGCGCATTTCGCGGTGTCGAAAAAACATCCGGTATGAGCCATTTTTCATGTCCGTTTTCAATAAGTTCTTTTACATGGATTACAAAAGGTTGGTTTCTTGGGTTGTCGGTTGCGATGATAGCCCGGAACGGCCGTTCGACATGCTCAGCCTCGGCACGTTCCAACCAGATGTTTATCTCAGGAAAAGTGCTGGATCTTTTTACAGCGTTTCGCCAGAGAATTTGAATCAATTCAGTCATTCTCATCCTATCATTTTGATTGCCTGCGGCCGGTCCCTTCTCAAATATCTTCCATACCAACTTTTTCCAGTTTTTAGGATAAGCAGATACGATTCGCCTTGAACGAAGGCCAAACTTTTCATCGAAAAAAAGATATTCTTTTCTGTCATGCCAGCGGGCTACCAGATCGGGTTCCAAGGCAAATTCATAAATCATTATCAGAAAAGCTCCTCTGCCCGCTCACTGAAAAACCCCTTAGGCCAGTGATCAATAAATTCACCTTCCTGATCGACCCGAATCCGTGTCAGGGAAATCCCCTTTTCGCCCCGCTCAACATAATAAACACCCAGTTGATCTGGTTTAAGAGGTTCTTTTCCAGGCGGAAGGCTTCCTTCGCCGGTTTCTCGGATTCGACGAAGGAATCTGAGCATGAGATGTTCGCTATGTGTTTCCAATAAAAAGCATAGCCCTCTTTCTTGTACCTTTGATATAAACAAATCTCCTAAAGCAACTTGAAGGGCAGGATGAATATGAAGTTCAGGTTGTTCAATTGCCAGCATTCCTTCTTTGATATAAAGTGCCGCAACGACAAGCGGTAAAACTTGGGAAATTCCAACACCAACATCCTGCGGCGTCAGATCAATACCAGTCAATTCTTCGCGTATGGCAACACGGCTTTTTACAGGAATTTCACCCATCTTGGTTTGGATCAATTCCAGCTCTTCCAGACCAACACCCTGGGACATTAACAATGAAATCGGATCTTCAACATCGATTTCGCGATAATGTTTTGTTTCAATACTGTAACCTGTGTTCAGCCTTTCTTTATGCGTTAACCATTGATTAAGGCTATTGATAAATCCTTTTTCAGCCTTGTACACAATATCCCAACCCTTAAGACCGGAAGACCAACGAGATTTATCCGGCGACTTTTCCGGTATATAATTACGCTTAGGAATTTCTCTTATGGGACCGATATAATAAAGTTTCTTTAGCTCATCTCGTATTAACTCTCCTGGTCCGACAATCAAAGAACTCAAACACATCAGCAAGTTACCCTGGGCAATCAGATCGGTCTCATCTGCCCAGACTTGACTATGAAATTTCAACGCCTTCCCCCATTCAGGTAAGGCGCTTCCCTGACTGATGATTCCAATAGGCTTAGTCATACCTGCAACACCGCCTTCCAATTTGAAATTTCTCAGCAACGCAGAAAAGATCGGGCCTATCTTTTCAAATTCATCCTCTTTATCTGGTAAGTCTTCGATAAGATAGCGTTTTATAATATCTTTTGCCTCTTTTGGGATGATTTTTTCCAAGAACACAGGATTAAATGGATTTACCGAAGTTATAAAAACCTGTTTGCCGTCATCCGTGGTATCTAATACTGCCAATTCATAGCCATTGATATCTACCTTGTATTGGCGCAAAATCGGCATTTCTAATTGATGATTCCATATGATGGTAATCTCGACTGATGCAGTCGTTGCCTTCATGGGAATTTCCAATATTTTCTCATCGAACTGGAAAAGGCCCATATCTTCATAGCCATCAAAATATTGGGGCAAATCTTCTTGTAACTCCAACTCAATTTTCAGCCGAATCGGATTTGATAAATCGTGATTATATACTAAGGTTTCAAACCCGCCCAGATCAATCGCTTTGCCACCTATAGAGGTCTTATCCGGATCAAGGTTGTTTCGATCGAATATTTCAAGGGCGTAGTGCAGCGCCTGAACGATTGTACTTTTCCCAGCGCTGTTGGGACCGAAAAGTAAGGTGATCGGTTTGAATTCTACTCGAACCGGTTCCTTTATGCCCTTGAAATTTTCAATGGTAATAGCTGTAATGGGCATTAGAGTTCTCCTCTAAACGCGCGTTGGGTGAGAGAGTTGAAGTTCATATCTGTCATTTTAGAAGAATATTGAAGTTTGTTCTTTTGTACTTCAATTTTTTCATTTATTCCGTTAAAGGAAACAAGAGCTTCTCTGCTTGGAATTTGAATTTGCAAATTTTTTAATATTTCCAAAGTGAGGTATTTCGTATTTGTTCCCTTTGACATTCGTTTCAAATCTTGAAGTTTCATTTCAAGCACTCGATGGAGATAGCTATAACTGAAGATATTTTTAATAATTGTGATTACATATGTTCGCTGATAAGCATTGAACCTACCCTTGTAGTATTTAACCGAATACTCAGCAGCTGCATTATTACCAGCTAATAGTAGCGCCTCACAGTCAAAAGCATATGTGTCAATTTGGAAATTGTCCCTTGAACAAGTAAAAAATGGGTACCGCCCTCCTTCAACAGCCGCGTTAGAATCCAATTTTCCCGTTTTGAAAACAACAAGCTCTCCCAGGGGCTTCACCTCCCACCCCTTGGAATTGGTGACGGGGTCATCGAACATGTCGAGGAAGGTGGCGCGGAGGAAATCGTCGGCGAGTTTGATGGCCTGCTGGCGTTTGCGGCGGATGGCGTCGGCCTTATCCAGAATGGCCGCAATGCGTTTCTGCTCCGGTAGCGTAGGGAGGGGAATACAGAATTCTTCCAAGTCAGCACGACGAATTGCAAGAAAAGTTGAGCCGGTGCCCAATTTGATTAATTCTTTCTTTTTCGAATTGAGATAATGAGCAGCATATCTAATATATAGTTTCCCGGTTTTGGCTCTGATTCCTGCAACTCCACGCCCAAGACAATATTTTTTATCTGCCCAGTTTAAATCGCCAATGGTTGCACGTACGCAGATGATCAAATCACCTATTTCTGTTATGCGAGATGGAGCTGTGGTCCATTTTTTGGGTTTAGGATGTTTTTCGCCATAATCACCCGCTCCTGCGATCATTGGAATGCCTTGTCCTGATTCATTATAGGATTCTCCTGCTGGCGCAGAACCCATTGCTACATAGGCGACTTCTCCTAAAGGAACCTTCTTAATCATCCAAGCATCCCCTTCAACTCTTCCATATCCGCCATAATCATTTTCTCCAGCCCGATCATTCGGTCCAAAATCTCTTTGGGCGGGTCATACTGCTCTTCCTCATAAACCTTTTCCTTGTATCGGTTGATGGAAAGGTCATACTTATTTTCCCGAATATTCTCGGCACTCACAAAAAAGTGCTTCTTTGTCCGGTCAGTGTCATTTTGGGGATCGCGCTTTCTCCAACGATCCAGCATATCGGGCAGGTTGTTTTTGTCCGGTGTTGGATCTCGTTTGTCGTCTAATGAAAAGCCATCGGCCTGGACATCATAATAAAAAACGTGATCGGTCCTGCCGCCTTTGGTGAAGACGATGATGCCCGTGGAAACTCCGGCATAAGGTTTGAACACACCTGAAGGGAGCGAAATAACTGCTTCAAGCTGATTTTCATCCACCAGCATTTTTCGTAAAGCCAAGTGGGCCTTGGAAGATCCAAATAGAACACCGTCCGGGACGATGGTGGCAGACCGGCCGCCCATTTTTAGCATTCGCAAAATCAGAGTAACAAACAAAAGCTCGGTTTTTTTGGTTTTGACCTTGCTCAAAAGGGATGCGTGGACATCCTCGTAATCGAGGCTTCCCTTAAAGGGCGGATTTGCCAGAATCACGTTAAAATGATCATTCGCCATTTCCGGAAAACGCTCAGGGAAACTGTTGCTCAGGGTGTCCTGATAGTGGATATCCGGAGCATCGATACCATGCAGTAGCAGATTCATAGAGGCGATACGCAGCATGGTCACGTCAAAATCAAATCCGTTAAACATGTGGTTTTGAATGTGCTCTTTGTGCGGTAGAAGTTTGTCCCCGGTATAGGTTTTGCTGCCGTCTTCGTTAACAATTATTGCCTCAGGTGAGGTGTAGGTTTCCATCAGATATTCCATGGCGGAAACAAGAAACCCGGCCGTACCGCAGGCCGGATCTCCAATTGTGTCTTCGGGCTTGGGATCAACTATCTCCACCATTTTGCGGATAATGTGCCGGGGAGTACGGAACTGGCCGTTGATGCCGGCGGTTGTTAACTTGCTGAGCAGGTATTCATACAGATCCCCCTTGGTGTCACCCTCAGTCAGAGGCAGATCATTGATCATATTAACGGCTGATACCAGCAAGTTAGGTTTCTGGATCATGAGCTGGGCATCCTTCATGTATTCACCGAACCTGGCACCCTCCACCGCCACCCGTTTGAAATGTGGGAATACTTCGTCTCTGACTATTTTAAGCATGAAATCAGCCGGTTTTTGTTTAAACTGTGACCATCGCAGATGCTGTTCGTCATTACCAAAAACACGATTAAACGGACGCCCGGTTCTGCCGGCCTTATATTCTTCGCGGGTTTCGCGAATGTCCAACAGCCGAGCGAACATCAGAAAGGAAATTTGTTCAATTACCATGAGCGGGTTGGTAATACCGCCGGTCCAGAACTCCGTCCAGAGTTTGTCGACCTGACTTTTAATTCCGTTTATCATTGAAAATCTTTACTCCTCTTTCTTAAGCCGGTATTTCAACACCCGACTGTTGGTTTTTCTGAAATAGTGTATTCAATTAAATCGCTTTGCCGTAGACTGCGAAATACTTTGTTCAGCTGATCGGAAATTTATTTCCAACTGGATCCTGTCAAACGATATCATAGCCGCGATCCTTCATCTTTGCCGATTTCGGTTTGAATGAGGCTACGATGCCAAGCAGATCCTCAATCATACTTTCATCCAAGAACACGCCGTCCAGCCCGTCGCTGTGCAGCGTGGTAAACGGAGGCTCGTAGAGGTCCTCGATCTCAATGGCGCCATAACGGCTTATATGGTTCTTAAGCAGGTTAAGGAAGCTGACCTGGTTGGCGGTTAACCTGGGATAGGCAACCGTAAAATCCGCAAAGCGGGCGTTAACCGCTTCGGCGTCCATGCCAATGATGCTGCGAATAGCAAAATCAAGGGGCTCCGCCGTTTCTTCAAAAAACTCCCGTAAAAGCTCCTGATCCACATCAGGATTGTGAGTGAGCACCAGAGAAGTAAGCGTTTTCATATCTGCCTCTGATACAGGCTCGCCGGCTTTTATTTTCTGAAGGGTTGGATTTTCGTCAAAAATTTTAAACAGAACAGCCTGTACCTGCTTACGATACCCGGGCATATCCGTAATCTTAAGCCGCACCGGCAGGCGCTGAAACTGCTCTTGCCCATCATGGATATCGATGAATTTAGGCTGCAATAGAGCATAAGTGATTTTGGCAGCATACTTCATAATACCGCGAAGTTCCTTGCGAACCATTTCAAGAGCTTCAACTGTTAGAGACGCCCAAAACTCAATGCTTTTAACCGTTTTGATCGCTTCAGATTTTTCACGGACCGAGTTTAAATGCATCTGCAGGCGACTGATCTGATCGAGCATCTGTGCTTTAAAATCATCAACACGGCCGGATTTTTTTAAAAGTTCGATTTGAAATTCGGTTACCAGCAAATCAAATCGATAGGCGTCTACCTGCCCGCGAATATCTGCCCACTGCATAAGTGGAACCATTTGGGTTCGCAGGATCTTTTCGGTGGCCGGATCAAACCGGTGCAAGTTTTCCAGCTTGGAAACCAATCTTTTTTCGCGCCATTTTTCACGCACGCTTATGGTGTCTTCCGAAAGCCGTTCAAGATCTTCTCTGATCAAGGGAATAGCCAGATTAAAAACATTCATTTCGCTTTTATTAAGAGCTGTTCGAACCAGATTCAGCCGGACTTCAAAAAGCTGCTGCATCAAAGATTTTTTTGCTGAAGGTTCGGCTTTTTTGTAGTGTTTATCAAAAAATTCAAAATTCCCCCAATGGTCGAAAATTCTGAAATGAGTCTTGTCTTTACCGAGGCCGAAAAGGTCCGGACAGAGCCGGGTACCACGACCGATCATCTGTTCAAATTTAACCAGTGACCGGATCGGCTTGGCAAAAACCAGATTGACGATTTCAGGCACATCGATACCTGTATCGAGCATGTCCACCGAAATCGCTACCCGTGGATCGCTGTCTTTGGCGCTTTTAAAATCATCAATAAGTTGTTCAGCTCGGGAATCATAGTTATCGATTACCCGACAGAACTTGCCGCCGTACTGGGGAAATAATTCGTTAAAAACATCGACCATGAGTATCGCGTGGTTGTGATTACGAGCAAAAATGATGGTTTTGCCGGGATACTGACCGGTTTCGTCCATAATGCCGCTTTCCATAAGGTTTCGCAGGATCGCACGGTTGGTATCGCGATTAAAAATCTGCTTGTCGATCTGATGGTTTTCATAATCGAATTCAGTCGGATCTTCTCCATCTTCTTCGAGCTGCTGCTTCTGCCGTTCACTCAAATCCTCGTATTTGATTCCTTCCCTTAGAAACTGGGTTGTGTGGGTGTAAACCTCGTAGGGAACCAAGTAGGGCGGTCTATCGTTAATTGCCTCTTCCAGCGAGTAATAAGCTGTTGGCGTTTTATCGGCGCAATCGAACATCTTGAATGTATTACGGGAAATAAAATCAACCGGTGTTGCGGTCAAACCCACTTGCAGAGAATCGAAATAGCGGAACATATTAAGATAGCGGTTGTAAATACTGCGGTGAGACTCATCGGCAATGATCAGATCGAAAAACCCGACATCAAAGGTATTAAAAATCTTGTTCATAGCCGGATAGGTGGCCAAATAGATTCGCCTGTCCCGATCTTTGGCCGTGTTGGCCGAAACAATCGTTATGCCTTCAGAGAGGAAGTCGTTGTAAGCATTCTTAGCCTGTTTTCTAAGCTCCTTACGATCACATAAGAACAGTACTCTTTTGACCCAGCTGGCCCGGTTCAATAGGTCCGTCAGGGCAATGGCCACACGAGTCTTGCCGGTGCCAGTGGCCAGAACCAGCAGGGCCTTGCGGCGGCTGCCGGAAAACTTTTCAGTAACCCGTTTGATGGCTTCAATCTGATAGAGCCGGTCGACAATTTCAGGCTTCGAAGTAACCTTGTCCAAAGCAAGTCGATTTTTTCTTTTATAAATCAAGTATTGCAGACTGTCCTTTGAATAAAAACCGAAAATTTTTCTCGGTGGAAAGCCCTGTTCGTCATCCCAAATGTAAATATCAAACCCATTGGTATAGAAGATGACCGGCCGCTGACCATGCATTTTTCCCAAACCATCGGCATACAAGCGGGCCTGCTCCTGTCCAAGTTCCGCACTTTTAACGGTTTTCTTTGCTTCAATCACCGCCAGCGGTTGACCATTATCGTCCCAGAGAACATAATCCGCATAGCCGGTACCGGTTTTGGTAGGCTGGTAAAGGACCTCCGCTTCCTGAGAAACTTCGGAAGTGTTTGCGCCATTAGCCCCGACATTCCAACCCACTGCGGTCAGCTCGTAATCTATCAGACGATTTCGGGTCGCCGCTTCATCAAATCCCAGCACATCAGCCGCCGCCTTTCCGGTTGCCATTATGATTTCGAGTTCTTCAACTTTTTTCTCTGCAACTTTGGTTTTTGCACGAACGGCTTCAAGTTCCGATAGAAGCTCCTGCATTTCAATTTCCTTAGCAGCAAGGGCTTCCATCACCAACCGCTTTTCGGCTTTGACTGTTTCAGCCGGCGCGCTTTCTTTAGCCGCTGTGGGCGGCTGGAAATCAGGGCAGCCTTCTTTTGTCCCCCCATTTATTATGAAAAGCCACCTACCCAGATCAAAGGCATCTTTCAGATACTCCTGTGCAGATTTTGCTGAAATCATCGTTCCATGCGCAGCCCTGTTCCCAGCTTTGCGAATCGTGTGAAATACATTAATAACCACCGCTGGAACGGCTTTTTTGAATTCTTCTGTTGCCAGCAAGTCAAGTAATGAGGTTGATAAGGATCTTTGCAACCCTTTTTCATCGTAAATTCTCTGGATCATGGACTCGACAAACAACCTCAGCTTGACCATAGCACTGGCTGGATCAGACACGGCATACTGTTCTGCAAATCCCCCCAGGCTCGCCAGCTCTGGCCATCTTTCTCTGAGAAATTCAAAGTTTATCGATTTCATAATGATCGAATTCATACCTCCGGGATACAGCAATCCTTGTGCCAAATTAATTGACGCGATACTTTTTCAGCCAGTTTGAAAATGTCTGGTAGTTCGAAATGCCCAATAGCTCGGCAGCCTTGGTTTTATTTCCATTGGCCTCAGCCAATGCTCTTTTCAGATAATGCTGGGCCAGTTTTTCCATAAGTTCCATAAGGTTAATACCATCCGCCAGCGGTTTGCCGAGAAGTCCATCGGCACCAGGTTGAGCCATCGGCAGCATGGCATCCCGGATATCTTCAAGATCGATGGTTGTGCCGGAAGACCAGATGGCAGCCCGTCTCAGTGTGTTCTGAATCTCACGGACATTCCCTGGCCAGTCATGCTGAAGCATAAGATTTTTTGCGGAAGAAGAAATTTTTTTGTATTTATAGCCGGGCTCATTAACGCTCTCTTTATTAATCTGGTCCAGAATGCTGTCAATGAGAAGACCGAGGTCCCCGGCCCGGTCTTTTAAGGGCGGCAGTTTTAAAACTGCAACTGCTATACGGTAAAAAAGATCCGGCCTGAAACGACCGACTGCAATTTCCTTTATCATATCTCTGTTTGTTGCAGCAATAACGCGCACATCAAAAGATATCGGTTTTGAGGCGCCTAACCGGGTCACTTCTTTTTCCTGTAATGCCCTTAAAAGCTTTACCTGTGCAGGCAAGGGTAATTCACCTATTTCATCAAGAAACAGCGTTCCGGAGTTTGCCGCCTCAAAATAGCCTATGCGTTGTTTATCCGCTCCCGTAAACGCCCCTTTTTCGTGACCGAACAGCTCCGATTCGATCAACTCTGACGGAATTGCCCCGCAATTGACTGCTATAAAAGGTTTTTCCTTACGAGGGCTGGCTTTATGAATTGCCCTTGCTAAGAGCTCTTTGCCTGTTCCGGAATCCCCCTCAATAAGCACTGAAACCGAGCGCGGCGCAATAAGCCTCGCCTTTGCTATAACCCGCTTCATGGTATTGCTGCGATGAATGATATTTTCAAATTCTGGAGCGGCAGGCGAAAGACCGGCTGTCAGTTTTTGGAGTCTTTCATCCGGTTTTCTCAAAAGGTCAGGAATGAATTCCGCGGAAAGGTCAAAGGGCACCGATGCGACTTTTACACCCCCTTTGATCGAAGATTCTATCAGAGTGGCAGGAAAGCGGGTTTTGGCGATGATAATCCAGACTGCGGCCATTGCCGGGGTACCGGGGCTGAGATGGTATGTCAGTTCGGTGTCGGCATCTTCACATTTTAGTGTTTCTTTGATAACTCCGACTGCGGCTTCATAAATATCCCCGAAATGGGTTGGACTGGAGAGATTGACTTTCTTTGTGCTGATATGTGCCGAAGTTAAAGTTTTTAACCAGTTTGTATATCCCGTACAATCCGAATCCGGCACATCGGATATTAGTATTATTTCCTGAAATAAGCATTCGGTAACAGCCTGAGCAATGGGGCCTAAACCAACATCTTTTTCTCCCCGTGAGGCTTTTAAATCGGTAAACCCTATCCAGGAAAATAATATTGATTTCATAGCTGTATTAGATACAAAATTTTTTGTATATATACAAGAAATTTTATATGGGAATCAAAGAAAAATATCTAAGGATGACCACCCTATGCCCCGCAACACTTTTTGTATTTCCTGCCGCTTCCGCAAGGGCAGTCATCGTTCCGGCCGGCTTTAGGAACAATCTTTATCCCTGATTGTTTTTTTAACCAATCAACGGCCCCGGGCACTTTTTTCCAGGCATTAATACTCGTTGCGGCATAACAAAAAGCTTCATCTTCTCCTCCCATTGTAATCGTATCCGGAATATAACGCGGAATTCTCTTTTTGCCGGTTATATACTCGGGAACATATTTATTGTAATCCAGCGCGTATTTTAATTTTTTTTCCGCGCCCTTTGAATCTCCTTCCTTAACAAAAGCCAACAATGCAGCGGGATACAGCCACTCGGCCGCACAGTCATCTTTATAACCGCCTTTATTCATGAATTTTTCAAGTTCGTCATACAAGCCAAGCTCTGTCAGGTAGGCGATTAGAATATACCGTATGCCCTGATTATCGCTCCTGTTGAGCTTAAGCATCTCCTTCGCGTGACCGATAGCTTCGGCATGCTCTCCCAACTCCCACAAACATTTCATATACCCTGCGCGAGAGCGCATATAAGGCCGGGACGATACGTATCCCCAGAAATGCCCCTTATATTCCTTGAATATTTTTTCTCCCAGAGCACGCCTCCCGGCATCAATACCCCTGCGATATAATTCCTTCGCTTCCTCAAGTGTGTGAGCCTCTTCCCCAGCCAGAAGATTGTAGGCATCGGCGCAATCAGGCGAAACGGACAAAGCTTTCCTGGCAAGTTTTACGCGTTCCCTGACACTTTCAGATTCCCACGCATCATACATAATTTCCTGGGCGCGCTGAACCGCGTTTTGAGACTGCACACCGGGTATCTTCCCACCTTTGATGACGTTGTTGAGAAAAGCCTGAACATCTTTCTTGGATTTGAAATTCTGCCCTTCCAATAATTTTGATAAATCCGAACTCACTCCCTCCATCGCTCTCTTATCCGGTTTTTTGACATTCATTGTTTTTTATATCCTTTTGATTTAGGTTCCCTTAACCCATTTCATTTTTTATAATTATACAAATTAACCGAAGCTCCTCGCCGCAAACAGCAGGGAATGCACTTGCTGTTGCGGTTCAATATCTCATCCAGATTAACGTTGGTTAACTCAGGATATTGATTTTCTTTTTCCGTCATCATCTGCTTTCCACAATGGCGATTTCATCGTTTGTCAGGCCATTAAATCTCAAAACAAGGTTTGACTTTAATCTGATTCAGGGACAGCAACATCGGTCGGGTATATTTCCCCATAGGACGCTTGCATTTTCAGTTGTCGACACCCCTCTGCATTACTGCTTAACCGCTTCCGTATTCATAATGCTTTGTCAGAGTATCAAATCCCATATTCAGTTTAACAACATCATGCGGAATCAGAATATATTTCCAGGGCTTGCCGCCGTTTTGGGATGTAAATTCGGTTGCATTTGTGCAATAAATAAAGGCTGCCTGAGATTTTTTCTGAACTTCCGTTGTGTCAATGTCGCCTTCTTTTTTTGTCTCAATCATATAGACGGTGTCCGCAGTTTCTGCTACAAAGTCAGGAGTGTACCGCTTGGAATTGTTATCCCAGTATATATTAAACTGATTGGATGCAGGACGCAGCCATTTCAGTACCGTTTTATCCTGCTCAAGAATAATGGCAAAGTCTTTTTCTGTTTTTGAATCAAATTTATACAGGGTGTGGCAGGCTTTTTTAAAACCGGAAAATACTTTGCTCGGAATTGTGTTTGTCGGTGTGATGGTTTCCGTATAATCGTGAATACTGTCTTTTGAATATTTTGAAAAGTTATGCTCCTCAATTCTGGTAAACGGCCTCACGATGGGTTTTTCAAAACTTGGTGCTTCACAATAAAAATGTTCCATCATTTGAGCATAAACATACTGTCCAATCTCAATTTTATGATACTGGACAACATTCATGATCCGTTCTTCATTAAGATATGTTTTGAATTTATCAATCACCTGACCGGCCAATTTAAAAAGCAGTTCTGCCTGAACATCATAATCAATTTCAGAAAAATTCATAAGCTCATTAACAATAATGTTGTCCAGACGGTCGGGGATTATTCTACCTTTACCGATAACAATATCGATGCTGTTTTCCTGTTCACGAAGCTTTTTAACAAGAATTTCTTCCGACACCGGCTGAAAGTTTAAATTTTTCACATCCAGATCAAAGTCATTAAAGCCAGAC
>JAGVOC010000121.1 GCA_020052975.1 Desulfobacterales bacterium
ATAATGGGGGTAATAGATGGCTTTAAATCAAAAGGTGTGGAGGGAGAGACCGATAAAACAGCCAGAAAAGAACTCCTGAGAAAGATTGGGTATAAACTGTAGAGGCAAAGGCACAGAGGGGCAAAGAAAGTTTACTTGCTTCTGACAATGCTAAAAATTTTCCCTTGACTTTCGGTAACTGTTCAGGTAGACCCAAATTTACACTTTTGAGACCATCCCAAACGCATCAGGTAATTTTTTATGCAAGTTGCCGAAATAGAACTCTATGAGATATTAAAACCGAAGATTGGTGAAAAAGAAGCCAGAACTTTAGTTGAGTACATTGAGACTAAAGTTGATAGAAAATTGGAGGAAAAGAAAGATGTTCTGGCAACTAAACAGGATATTGCATATTTAAAGCAGGATATTGCCAATTTAGAAATCAAGTTGGAAAAAACACGAGCGGATATCATCAAATGGATGTTTTTGTTTTGGATTGGTCAATTAGCCTCACTGATAGCCATATTGGAGTTATTTTTCAAAAGGTGATGTAGCTGCTCAGGAGTCAGAAGCCCCAAAAAGTGCCTAAAGTTAAGCGGCAAACCTGTTTGCGTGCCTGCCTGTGCCAGCACGGCAGACAGGCAACGTGCACAGGCAGATAGACAAGACGACTTTGTGCCTCTGTGCCTTTGCCCCTATGTGCCTGGTTTTACTGATAGCCTTAACAAAGAAAGAAAACACTTCCTGTATTCCTTGTCTGCAATTGCCCTGAAACATTCTATCAACTCTCGCTCCTCTGATGAGAGATCGCTACTATATTGATAGGCAGATGATACCCCTTCAATGACCTCTTTCACGCCTGTACTTTCCTTTGCCTCCTTATATATCTCCTCATCTCTATCTTTAAAGAAAAAATCAACATTAACATCTAACGAGTTAGCGACCTTTTGCAACATCTCTGAATTAACCTTATTTATCCCCTTTTCATATTTCTGGATCTGCTGATAGGTTACCCCCACCATTTCACCCAGTTTTTCCTGGGATATACCCAGCACTTCCCTCCTGAGTTTGATCTTCATCCCTATGTATTTGCTGTCTTTTATTGTATCCATAGTATTTCCCTCTAATGAGGTTACTATGCTACAACCTTAAGTTACCAAATTCTACAAACCAGAGGTTGCTTTTTCTCTTGACATGCACAACTTATGGTTGTATGTAGGTATAATCTTACAACCAAAGTGTGAGAGCAAGATATATCCCCTTTTAAGAGGGGGGCAAAAGTTTTGGGGAAAAGGTGATAGACCCCAGACCAAAAGAAAGGTCATTGATATTTCAAATCATTAAAAATGGAGGTGTATCATGTCCAAAATTCGTCTGTTATACCTTGTAGTTCCACTGTTTCTCCTGGTCAGTTGTCAAACAAGCATCCCGATTGCGGTACAGAAGGATAAACTGGTCAAGCCGGCGTCTCCAGTGAACACGAATTTAACCCTACTGTCCAAGGCTAAAGACATGCGGAGTCAGGACAGAAATCAGGTTGGCCGACATACCATCACCGTGTTAATGATTCCAGGCTTTAGGGTCATGTCAGGACAAGAAGACCTCGAAGAGGCCATCGTCAACCGTACAATGGAGACATTGGCGTCATTAGGATTCAAGGTTAAGTTGGTTGACAAACTGGAACAGTCCAAGGAGCCTGTCCTCGTTATTCAGATTGACAGCCTAAAAAATTACCTATTCAGCTGGCTTTATCCCATTGGGATTACTTGGGGAAAAATGGAATTGAGCCTGCACCTGATGTCTCCGGATGCCGGGGAGTTGTGGAAAGCCAATCTAGCAGGAGGCGGTGGAATCATGCCGTCCCTCTTCTACATGAGCGGATTCACAACCCGTGTAAAAGATGACTTGACTAAAAACATGAATCAGCTTATTGAAGTCGTTTCTTCAAAGGAATTCACGGAGCACCTCCAGAAAGCACAGGCGGACAGCAACCGTGATAAGTAAACAGGTGTGTTGAATCGGCAAGGGGACATTGCAAAGACCTTGCCGAAGGAAATATCTGGCTCTGACTGGCCATCATCCTGGAATACATCTGTGAATGTGCAAAAAACCGTTCAGAACATCCTTTCACTAAGGGGCAATATGAGGCTGTTGACTTCAAAACATAGCGTAGTAATAGTATGGATAAAGGTCATGGCGGTATTGCCCATCGCCTTTCTTTCAGGCTGCATTTATATGATAGATGCGATGAATCCGCCCCGTGAAAGCTGGAAAGATCAGGAAAAGGCCAGGATCAGCGGATCCAAGTCTGCTACAGACGTCAGCATCTCCGATGTTGACACACCTCCAGCAATCCAAGTCAGTACCAGGAGTAACGCCTATGCTGTCGTAATCGGCATCGAAAATTACCGTCAAAAACTCCCGAAGGCTGATTTTGCAGTACATGATGCACGAACTATAACGGATTATCTTACAAAGGTCATGGGGTATCCTGAACAAAATGTGGTTACACTTGTAAATGATAATGCCGCAAAGAGTGATTTAGAAAAATACTTTGAAAAATGGCTCTCAAACAATGTTGAAAAAGATAGCAGAGTATTTGTTTACTATTCAGGCCACGGCGCACCGAACCCAAAAACAGGAGATGCCTATCTTGTGCCTTATGATGGAGACCCATCTTTTATTGACCAGACTGGCTATTCTCTAAAAAGGCTTTACGATTCTCTTGGAAAACTTCAGGCGAAAGAGATTATTGTTGCACTTGATTCATGTTTTTCAGGGGCAGGAGGAAGATCTGTTATCGCAAAAGGTTCAAGGCCATTGGTTATGACAATGGAAACTTTAGCAATCCCTTCAAAAATAGTAGTCCTCTCTGCTGCATCAGGCGACCAGATAAGCTCAACATATAAAGAGAAAGGACATGGATTATTCACATATTTCATGCTTAAAGGTATAAAGGGCGAGGGCGATACAAATGGAGACGGAAAAGTAGAAATCGGAGAATTGTTTGAATATATCAAACCAAATGTGGAAAAGATTGCAAGAAAAATTTACAACAACGAACAGGCGCCACAATTGATTATGCCAAAGGAAAAACAGAGAATGCTTTTAACAGATGGCATGAGATGAAAAAATTTTCCAGCTTAACCCGTTGAGCACGGTAGCGGTAGCGGTAGGGTCAGGTCTTGAAATATCATTTTTCTTCGAAACCCTTCAGAGCTTTGCTAACCGTAGTATAGTGTATTCCTAGATGATCAGCAATCTCTTTCAGAGTATATCCGTATTTAACATGGGCAGCATATACATGCCTGTTTCGTTCGGTTGCTTTCTCTCCTTTGGGAAACAGCCTGGACAAACCGGGCCTGCTCACATATCGCTGTGCCCTCGGTATCTCTTTTATCTTCTCCTTGTCGAATAAATGCTCCTTGAACTTGTCTATAAACCCCTCTTCGCCCAGCAATATCTGTCCTTGAAGGTCTTCCCACGGCGATCCCTTTTGTATCCCCTCACTCACGAACTTACGATATCGCTTTTGTGCTTCTTGTTTATTGTCGCTGAATAGACTAAGAATCCAGTTTACAGTAAGATAATCCTGTATATTCTTGAGACCTGCCGTGGCTCTATAGCTGCTCCATTTCCATTCATCCGGCTTTTTAACCATATTAGCCCGCACGGGGTTTAAAACCACATACCGACAAAGTTCGAGCAGGTAGTTATCTTTGTCCACCAAAATAGATTTATATCGTCCTTGGAATATGTGGCCAGTTTTATTATGCCACCGATTGTATTTCTGGGGGAAGTTCAGGGAAGTTCAGGGGACGGGAAGTTCAGGGGACAGTATACTTAATTCCTAGTTCAGGGGACCTAGTTCAGGGGACAGGACCTAGTTCAGGGGACAGTATACTTAATTCCTGACATTATTGTTATGTCCTGCCTAGTTCAGGGGACAGTATACTTAATTCCTGACATTATTGTTATGTCCTGAAATAAACATACTGCTCCCCTCGCTACGCTGGGGAGAATGCGGCGCTTAACTGCCGCATTATTTAACCTCCTGATGAAGGCCGTATCCCTTTCAAGTTGGGATATGGTCTTTTGTTTTTTAAAGAGGTTAGAGAGTCCGTCATTCATAAGAAGATATTAATAGAACTCCTTTTCCATGACAGAAAATTAGCGTGGCTCACAAACCTAGAGTTCATTTTACAAACGCTTTATGATTAATAAGGATTTTTGAGCGACTGAAAAGGATGGGATATGCCGGCACTTACGATAAAGTCAAGATGTATGTACCGCCCCGCTGTTGACGATTAGGTTGAACCTGCTGTTAACTTCCGATAGATATCACGTCTGTGTCCTATCTTTACAACCCAAATAGTAAGCCCCTTGTCCTGGATGGAGTAGACGATACGATAATTTCCTTGACGGATTCGGTACCGTTCATGTCCGGAAAGCTTTTCGCAACCGGAAGGACGTGGGTCATGTGCGAGAGATTTAATGCGATTGATTATGCGTCTAAGGTCTTTCTTTGGAATGCGATCAAGTTCTTTGGTGACTGAACTACGTAAAAGGATATTATATTCGGCCATGCTCTTTAAGTTCTTTTAATACGTCTTCAAAAGCTATCAGAGGCTCGTTTTCACGCTCTTTGAAGGCTGCAAGATCTTCTGCATCTTCTGCCATAATGGATTTTACTGCTTCGTTTACAAGATCGGATATTGACCGAGATGTTTCTACCGATTTAAGCCGCAATGCTCTGTGCAACATCGGATCTAAATATATAGTTGCTCTTTTTGTCAATATACTCACAATAATCACCTCCATTTTTACAGCACTATAACATTTTAATGTTATAACGTCAAGCCAGAATATAAAATATCATTGAAAAGGGAAGGTGAACAAAATTAAAGTTAGTAAGGAAAAATATTCTTACTTTCACTCCCATTCACCGATTAATATGAAAGGTGCCCAGAAGAAAGGGTGATTGGTACCGGTTTGAACTTTCTTGCCACGTTCTACTATCTCCACACCACGGCTTAAATCATCTGATATTAAAACTTTTCATTATTTAACGTCCCGAAGAAGACCGTATCCTTTTCAAGCTGGGATACGGCCTTTTGTTTTTCGGCTCGTCTCCAAATCAGGACATCACGGGACAACCACCATAATTCCATATTTTATTTAACCCGTCAGACGACTTTCTACAGGAACAAAATATTCACATCTTTAATCCTCCCAAAATCCCTATCCATTGTAACCACCTTCAATTCATGGTATTTAGCTATGCTGTATTGATAAGCATCATCAAAATCTAGATTCAGGCTTTTCTTGACATTTACAATCTCTCTATATAGCTTCGTCG
>JAGVOC010000203.1 GCA_020052975.1 Desulfobacterales bacterium
AAGAATACCGTCGGCAGTTGATTCAAGGGTAGTACTGAGCAGGGAAAGCGCATCCCTGAGTTTTTCCTCTGCTTTTTTGCGCATAGTGATATTCCGGTTGCTCGCCCGCACTCCAAGAAAATTTCCTCCGGTATCAATAACCGGCTGACAGACATGTTCGATCCAGCAGACTGTCCCATCCTTTCTGTTGATGCGGTATGTGATATCATGCAAATCGTTCTTTTTAAGCGCTTCATGGTGATGGTTCGCCCAGATTTCTTTGTCTTCCGGATAAATAATTTCATTGAGAAGTTTCGGGTTTTTTAAGAACTCCAATGCGTTATATCCGGTAATTCTTTCAGCTGCAGGGGATACATAGCGCAACGTTTTATCAGGTAATTCCCAGTACTCCCAGTCATGGGTAAAATCTGCAACGGTACGATACCGCAGTTCCGCCTCCCGCAGGTTTTCCTCGGCTTTTTTCCGTTCTGATATCTCATGCCACAATCTTTCATTGATTACCCGTAATTCAGAAGTCCGTTCCCTTACGCGTTGTTCAAGATTATCATATGCCTGCAGCAACTCTGTTTCTGCCTGTTTTCTTTTTGTAATCTCGTCCGAAATGCTTTCGATCATTTCATTCGTGACCCTTTTCAGGGACTCCAGGAGTTCAACCTGGGATTTTCCGAATACGCGGGCGCTCAGATCACCCTTTGATACTTTATGCAATATGTCAAAATGCTCTGCGAGAGCAATGGCAAACTCGTGAGACTGATCCACGATCTCGCCGATCTCCCTGGCAGTAAGATTCACAATATGCTTGAGTTTGTTTATCAATTCAATTGTCGATTCTTCCGGTATCCTCACCGTGGGGTCCCCTGACGAGATTTTCTTGAGTGCCTCGAATACTTCTGAGAGGCTCAGAGCCAGCTCCATGCTCATCCCTTCAAGTTCTCTGTCGCGGGACTGCACTATTTCCTTGTATGCGCTGAATTGCTCGTCTATCGTATTCAGTGTCTTGGTCATCGCGTTCAGGTCAATATTCTCCTGGAAAACCCTGCAATGGGTGCAGAGTTCCATCTTCTCGATAAATTCACCCTGTATCTCGCTCCGGCAATGGGTTCCTGAAAACAACCAGCACCTGGTGTTCCTCGCTTTATATGCAGGGCATGCCTGCTCATTACACTCGAAAACTTCCCAGCATTTGATCTTCTTTCGCGGGCTTCTTTGCGGAGCCTTCTTCCCCGGAACTTTTTTAGTCTGTTTGTCTTTCATGGAGTTATGAGAAAATTCCTTTGCTTATCGGTGATGCCCTAATATTATTTCATTTTATGCATTGTGGGAGGATAAAGCAATTGAAGTTTTATGGAACGCGAATGGGGGGCCTGACTTTACCTCCACTTTGTACTCTCACAGAATTACTGGCAGATGCAGAGAAGAGATCTCTGCCCTCCCGGACACTCTCTTTTTCAGAACCGGCGGGGGCATTTTACCCGTATCCTGCACTTTCCCCGGACAAGTATTTTCTCCAGGTTTATGTATTCTTCCTGCTTTGCCTTATTTTCTCGTTGGCTTTATTAATGGTCTCGCTGAGCAGATTCACATCCACCGGTTTTTCGAGATAGGCAAAAGCCCCCAGTTCCATACACAACTTTCTGTCTGCCTCCGAGCCATGTCCGGTGAGAATAATGATTTCGATATTCGGGCTTGTCTGTTTTACCCGTTTCAGGACCTCAAGGCCGTCAATCCCCGGCATTTTCAGGTCCAGAATCATAACATCAGGCTCTTCTTCCTTGATTAAATCGAGGGCGCTTTCACCGTCATAGGCGACAACAGAACCTATCTCCCGCAGACGTAATCTGTCGGATAACGTCTGCACAAACTGTCTCTCATCATCAACCAGGAGCAGTTTGGAAGGAGCTTCAAGGTCGTACTTTCTGTACACATCAGCCTGATAGAATTTCTTGCCCACTTTTGTTGAAACTGACGTTACCCCGGGGACCTTGACAGCCAATGACCGGAGTTCCTCCTCAAGACGCTGTAACATCAGTACATGTTTTTTGATCGTAAGAGTGACTGCTCCTGCATCTGCCTCTGCCGTGATAAAGTGTCCTTCTTTCGCTAATGCGGTTTCAAGCCTCGCTGCCAGGAGAAAATCCTCGACTGATTTTTCACTGGCAGGTGAAGCTTTCAGAATATCTTTCTCTAGAGTCTTCCTTATTAAATCTGCTATTTCCGTGGACGACATTTTATCGGAGGGCAATACCATGTCGTAAATCGAGGCGTCCCAGGGATCGTCTTTCTCCAGCACGTTTTGTGTCCAGAGCATTCTTTCTTCATCGCCCTTATGGATAAGTTTGAGCGCTTCACTTTCGGACATTCCTGAAGAAGACGCTACGGAAACCCTGTGCTTCATATCCGCGATAAGACAAATTCTCAGGGCATGCCTGATTGTTGCCTGCACCAGGATGCTCGTAAACCCTGCAAGAAGAATTTTGTCCTTGTAGTCGGCGAATATTTCTGCTGTGGCAAGCTTAAGATATGCAATGGAACGTTCTTTTTCATGGGTAAATTGATTAAAGACAGACGTCTTTGCTGAAAAAGCCTTGGTTATTTTGCTTTCAGAAAGGTTCGACAGGCCGGCCGCTTTTGCAACGATATCAGCGTCAGTCAGATGCCTGTAGTTTGTTTGCCTGAGGATTTCCTTTATTGCGGTTTCTTCATTGCAGTAGTTCCCTGCGAATACTGTAATTATTGACATTTTACTCCCTCCATGAAATTTAAGCCTTTAGCTTGCATACAGCCATAAGAGGACATTGCTGCTCAGTCGTTTCCCGATGGGCAACAGAATAAACACTGCTTATTGCCTGTTCAAGGGTTGAATGGACATGATCCTGTCCGATCTTTTCCAGCAGATGGGTCCGTCTGAGAACTTTCAATACCGCTTCATTCACTTCGGCCAGGGATATATCCAGCCCCGCGCTTCTGACCCGGTCCACAAGCAGCGACAAGGTTTCCTCGCCCGAGGCATCCATTTCGTTCACTCCATTTGCGAGAAGGACAATATGCTTCAACTTCTTTTTTGTCTGCATAATCCCCCTGACGCTGTCTTCAAGATAACTTGCATTCGCAAAGAACAGCGGCCCTTCGAATCTCATCACCGCGATATGCTCGCATTCCTGCAGGCCGTGGGTATCTATGCAGCGAAGCGACTTGTCTTCATGCCTTGACAACAGGGATATTTTCGTCTTCATGCTCTTATATAAGAATACCGAAAGAGAGAGCGCAACGCCAATCATAATGCCCTTGTCAAGGTGAGGAGCA
>JAGVOC010000181.1 GCA_020052975.1 Desulfobacterales bacterium
AACCAGCACAAACGGCTTAACGGTTTGGACTTTGTTATCCCTTGCATAAATATCAAGGGCAACCTTTGTATCTTCATGAAGGCGGATGCCGTCTTCAAGCTTGATTCTGTCCAAATCTTCCGGCGCTTTTTTATATTGATCAGGGTCAAAATCTTTTCGAGTGGCAACAGCAGGCTCTTTCACAAAACCATCCCTCATTGCCTTTGCCAGTGAATATTCATATACGACATTCTTAAACTTAACCGGGTTTGCGCCTTTTTCTATCTGGGGTGTTGCCGTCAGTTCCAAGCCTAATATGGGGTTTAACTCATTTATAACCTGCATCCCCCTGTCAGCACGATAATGGTGTGATTCATCCATAAGCACAACAAGGTCTTCCAGGTTTATTAAATAATTGAAATAAGAATCGCCGAGACATTCGGCAAGGCGTTTTATGCGTGGGGAACTTCCGCCTCTGGTTTCGGCATTTATTTTTGAAATGTTAAAAATGTTTATATGTATCTCAGATTCAAACAGTCCCCTTTGACGAAAATTTTCGTAGTTATCGCCGGTAATAATGCTGGGACGCTGGTGAACAAACTCTCCAATGCCCTGAAAAACATATTTCGGGTGAGACGTTTCCTCGAACTCTGTTTTAAGCTTGTTGTAAATAGTAAGATTTGGGGCAAGCACAAAGAAATTTTTTATCCCTTTTGCCAGATACAGGTAACCAATAAAAGCACCCATGAGGCGCGTTTTGCCGACACCGGTAGCAAGAGCAAAACACAGTGACGGGAAATTCCGTTCAAAATCAGCGCAGGTAGGGTAAGAGCTTTTTACCTTTTCAAGTTCAGCGGTTAAATCAACATTCTTTTTGAGTGTCAGCTTATCTGCCAGCTCTGCCAGTATATTTAAACTCTTTTCCTGCGGAGGACGAAGGCTCAGACGATTCCTGATAGAGGTTGCTATCCGATTCATTTATCATCCTCCTTGCCAAACAGGCCTCTTTGTTTTTTTGAGTTGGGCTTTTCAGATTTTTTCTTTGCTTCTTTCGGCCCGGCAGGCACAAAATCGGGGGCATCCTCATCAACGGGCATGTTGATGATATTCAGGCTGTAATCCTCACGTCCGAACTCGCAACGGCCCAAAAGCATATTAGGGATTTTTCTGATGGTTATGTTTGTATGCCTTGTTTCACAGGCTTTGGAAAATGATTTGCAGCAGATAAGCAGGCTTTCATCAGGCTTCATTTCATCATGGATTTTATCGAGGGATTCGACTGTTACGAATTGGGTGGTGGTGAAAATATAGTCCTTCTCAGTTGACTTGCCCTGTTTCCAGTAAATTTCCGGATCAGGAGAATACCTGAATCCTTCATGCTTTGCCATGGCTGCGGCCAGCATATCGGCATTATAGCGCTCGTCGATGATCCAGTTGCCGTATTTATCTTCTTTTAACAGGCTGGGAGCCAGGTAATAATATTTGAATCCCCCTCCACCTTTCCAGTTGACGGCTTTGGAAATCCCGCCCTGATCCGTTCCGTCCACAACCTTTTTCAGGCGTGGCAGGCAGTGAGTGTGACAATGCTCGCCCAGTTCAATGCCGATCCAGCGGCGCCCCATTTTATGTGCGACAGCATCGGTTGTGCCTGAACCAAGGAAGGAATCAAGAACCCAGTCATCTGCGTCGGTAGCTAAAGTGAGAATTCGCTGAATTAAGCGTTCGGGTTTAGGCGTATCAAAAGCATCGCTTGGACCGAATAGTGCAATAATTTCTTTTTTAGCTTCCTGGGTGTGACCAACTTCAGAGTTCGGCCACCATGTCCATGCAGTTTGTCCCAAAGATTCTGAAAGATATGTCTTCCTTCGAGGAACACCTTTACCATCTGCTCCAAACCATATTCTTCTTTCTTCAACAAGTTTCAAAAAAACAGGCTCTATGTTTTTCCAACACCTTCCTTCTGGCGGAAAATATTCCTTTCCCTTTGGGGTCAATATTTTATACATTTGATTAGGGCGGTATCCTTGGGCTGTAAAATCAGAAGAGACCCAAGGGCCACGAGGATCATTATCGGGATTTTTATAAGTAGCTTTTTGTTGCTCTGTTTTTTTAAGAGGTTTTACTATTTGTTTAAATATATCAATATTTTTTGCATATACAAGTATATGGTCATGCCCTGCACCAATCGTTGCTCTCATATCTGGTGAAGTGCGTTTTTGCCAAAGAACATTTGCAACAAAATTATTTCTACCGAACAATTCATCAAGTAGCACTTTTAAATAATGACATTCATTATCATCAATTGTAATCCAGATACTTCCCTTATTACTTAGAAGTAATTTTAGTATGAATAATCTATCACGCATCAAAGATAACCAAATCGAATGCTCAAGTCCGTCATCATAATGTTCGAACGCAGAGCCAGTATTATACGGCGGATCGATGCAGATACACTTGACTTTCCCCGCAAAATCCTGTTCCAGGGCTTTCAATGCCAGCAGGTTGTCGCCAAAGATGAGCATATTTTCAGCGGTCTTATCGCCGTATGACTTTTCCGGATCTTCGATGAGGATGCGGGGTTCCAGCACCGGCTGTTTATCCTTGCCGATCCAGGTCAGTTCAAGTTTCTGTTTTGACATCGACTATCTCCCAGTGTCCGCCTCTATCGGGACCGACGCGGCGAATACGACCTTGGTCCTGAAGGCGTTTGAGATTGCGCTCAATCGTTCTGTTACTGACGCCAAGGGCCGCCGACAGATGGGCAATCGTGGCCTCAGGATGGCCGATTAAAGCAGAGAAAATTCGTTCGGGAGTTTTCTCCGACATTTTCTCCGACATTTTCTCCGACATTTTCTCCGACATTTTCTCCGAAACTTGAGCAAGGTTTTCTACTCCCCTTTCTACCCCCTTAATTCTTTTACCTACTGATTCTTTCGATAATCCTATATCTGCGCTATCTCGGAGCATGGGGCGCTTGAATGTGATTGTGAAAAATGTGGTCTGACTGATCTTTGGGGGCGGTAATCCCGCAGCGGCTACGGCCTCTCTCATCCTTCTGATCCCTGTGCCTGCAAGTTCTACCTTGTCCATTCTAAAGAAGAGGTCTGCGATGCGTGCATTCCGCCTTACGGATATTTTGCCGAAGTCTTTTTTATCCAGCCCTTTCGGCAAACCTCCGGGGTTTATGATGTCAACACGGTCTTCATGGACTTCAACCATCAGGCTTGTGCCGCGCATGCCATAGTCGCGGTGAATGATGGCATTGGCGACGGCCTCGCGGAGAGCTTCCAGCGGCAGTTCATAAATATCCCTGCGGTTCATGCCGATTATTTCGCTTCGCCTGTTGAGGTGCTTCTTAAGGAACATCTCGGCGGCGTTGAACTGGGTGAGCAGGTCATCTTCAACGTCCTGTCGGTCATAAATATGCACGCGGTCTGTACCCTTAAAGGCAATGAGCGTCATCTGGGTATGAAAGATAAACTTGCGGGGTTTTTCCACAAAGAAGAGCACGCCAGCATTGGTTATCTTGTTGTTCAGCGTTACGTTGAGACTCGTAAGGATATCATGAGGAACGATCTTCTTTATCCCGATATCGGCTTCTTTGAGGAAGTTTCTTATCTTCGCTCTGGATATGTCGTTCCATGTTGCGTCTTTGTTGATCTTTTCCTCGAAGGAGATTTCTTCATGCTCCCGAAACATAACCCGCAATTCGTGGTTCGTCATCTTCTGTGTGGTACCATCGAGTCTTCTGAAGTAACCGGAACTGCACCCGTAGGGTTTTTCTTCCCCCTGTGGCACTTCTATGGTGACGACATGTTGAACCTGACTGATCTTGACCTGTATCGGAGGATTGCAATTCCGCGCCAGGGAGGTGATGCGGGCTTTCAGGTCGTTTGTAAGCTTCTCGCCGATGATGGTTTTATCATCCCTTACGCCGAGTATAATGATGCCGCCTTTGGCATTTGCAAAGGCTGCCATATCCTCAACGATGCGCGGGGT
This sequence comes from Desulfobacterales bacterium, assembly GCA_020052975.1. Next base: position 3,979 of record JAGVOC010000181.1, read on the forward strand.
GAAATGCTCCTTGAACTCGACGGTCAGCCCCTCGCCTTCCTGAATAAGGATTTCGACTTTATCTATCGTCAGCATCGGTATAAATATCCTATACAGATTGTTTCATATGAGTTTCCATCTTACTACAAACAGTTCTTTTTTATCAATTTTTTGTTTAAGGCGGGATTCTATCTCCTCAATCAGTTTTTCTTTCCGAACATCAACTTCATCCTGAGACTGAAACAGGTTCATGCGCAGGGCGTTTCGTTTCTTTTCCATCTCCTTGATATGACGCTGGGCTTTTACCTTATCTTCTAAATTCAGAATTTTTCTGGCTTCCGTTTTCCGGAACTTTATTTCCTTGTCCAATGCCTTAAGCTCAATTTCAAGGCTGCCTTTAACATCATCCGCCCACTTTTCCAGTTTTCCCATTTCGATATCAAAAAACTGCGAATTCCGCCCGGCATTTTCCTGTAAAATTTCCGCCTGCATACCGTTGGTGGTTTGCTGCAATATTTCCTTAACCGTTGTTATGCCATTGGATGGGACAGTCTCTGACACTGAAGCCGGAAGTGAAAAAAACCTCCGGCACTGTTCAGCATCCAATTCCAAACCGTCATCCGAAATACCGGACAGTAAAACATAATCCTCTGTCTCAAAAGAATGAATCGTAAGGTTGGATACTCCGAGCCATCCTGATTTTTTGATGAGCGGCTCAAGAATAGAAATCTTTACGTTGGATTCCGTATAATTGGAGATAAGTTCTCCGGGGGGCAATGATTTTATTTTACAGTGTTCAATGATTCGCTGGGCTAAAGGATGACCGATTCTGTATATGTTTGCGTCTTCAATATTCTTACCGATCCTGTATGGACCGGGATGTATTTTTTCATTGGGGAATGGATTTTGAATTAAGGTAAAAGAGTGGCCGTCATTGTCAAAGCAGGCATAGGGTTCAAGATAATATCGGGTAACCTGCCAGAGCCAGTTTTCGTATTTTGAAATATAATCCCTGCTTTCCTGCAGATTCACACGCAATTTTTCATGGACTTCTTCATCAAAGGTTTCAAGAAGCTGCTGACGCGTGTTTTTCAGGCGGTCTTCAATCTGGTCTTCCAGTTCTTTTTGCAGCGCGTCAAAAGCAACCTGTATTTCTTCAGGAGCCCTGCAGTTCTGATAAATCTGAACAATCCTCTTTTCAAAATCAACACCGGATTCAATACTGCCCAGTACTTCATCGCTTACGCCGAAAACACCGGAAAAAAGCTTGAATTTTTCCGCCAAAAGCTCATAGACACGCTGGTCGGCCGCGTTGTTTTTGTTGAGAAAATTGACTACCACCACATCATGCTGCTGCCCGTAACGGTGACACCTTCCGATTCGCTGCTCAATCCGCTGGGGATTCCACGGAAGGTCATAATTAACCACAATTGAACAGAACTGGAGATTGATACCCTCGGCGGCTGCTTCTGTCGCTATCATGATAACCGCTTCATCTCTGAAGTAATCCACAATAGCCGCCCGCTTATCTGCCGTTTGAGAGCCGGAGATCCTGTCCGTATTCTGATTCTTAATGAGCCATTTCCGGTAAATTTCGCGGGAAAGGGGGTCGCTGTTTGTGCCGTTAAATAATACAATCTTGCCCTTAAATTCTGTGTGTTCAAGAATGTTGTAGAGGTAAGCCTGCGTTCTGCAGGATTCAGTAAAAATAATCGCTTTTTTTCTGCCTCCAAGCCGCCCGGTTTCTGCAAATCCTTTTTTTAACGCGGTAAGTAGAACCTCCCCTTTTGAATTTCTGGTGATGGACTTTGCCAGATGCTTAAAAACGTTTAAGTCGTTTATTTCTTTGTTAATATTTTCGATATCTTCAGGGGTATATTGTTTCTCCTGTTTTTCAAAAAGAGGCGATCCGGTTTCACCGTCTGTTTCCTCTTCATCAATCCACTCGCCCGTCCATTCATCGCGGACTTCATCATAAGCTTCAAAATCCTGCGAAATAACATCTTCCATTTCTTCCTGTTTTCCCTGAAGGTTTTTAAGTGTCTCAAGCTTTGACGCCAACGCCTCAAGCGTGCCTGCAATCGCAAAGGTCGACGAGGCAAGGAGCCGTCGCAGAATCAGGGTCATCAATTGACGCTGACTTGCCGGAAGAGCATATAGATTATTCCGCTGTAAATAAGATGATACCAGATCATAGAGTTTTTGTTCTTCCGGGAATGGAATAAATTCCTGCGTAATGGCCAGACGATTTGTAAATTTTATATATTCAAGCACCTGGCGGCGAAGCGTTCTTTTACAGACAGGTTTCAGGCGGTCTTTCAGGTCATCAAAACTGTCATCCCCCGGCAGTCGTGAAAACTGATGCTTATAACTTTGCAGATCACCGAATGTATAATCATCAATGATGCTGACAAGGCCATATAGCTCAAGGAGTGAATTCTGCAACGGAGTTGCCGTAAGAAGAATTTTTGGAGCGTGAGAGACGGCCCTTTTGATGGCATTTGAAATTTTATTGGTCGGTTTATAGACATTGCGCAATCGATGGGCTTCGTCAATCACAACCAGATCCCAGTTGATCCGGGTTATATATGGCTCTTTTGTCCGTGCAAAATGATATGAACAGATAACGATTTGTTCCTGTTCAAAAGGGTTGAGATTTCCTTTTTTGATTTCCTGATTAAAGGATGGGGTTTCAAGAATAATGGATGATAGAAAAAACTTGTCCAGCAGTTCCTGATTCCATTGCTTCCGAAGGTTTGAAGGCACGATGATGAGAATCTTCTTTTTTCTTTCCGCCCATTTCTGGGAAATAACGATTCCCGCTTCAATGGTTTTCCCAAGACCTACTTCATCGGCAAGGATAGCGCCTTTTGAAAGAGGCGATTTGAACGCGAATAAGGCAGCTTCAACCTGATGGGGATTTAAATCAACCTGGGCATCGAGCAGAGATGAAGCAAGTTTTTGTAGGCTGTCAGACGAGCTCCTTTTAGTCAGCTCATAGGCAAAGTATTTTGCGTGATATCCGGTGATGCTCGTCATTTCACAGCGCCTGTTTGGGATATTAATAAAACAGCAACTGATAATATATATCCGATTCTTTTACTAAAACAAATGATAATCTGCAATATTCTTGAAAGGCACTGTGTTTTTCATACAGAGCATGAATGGAGAGTGAAACAGTTTTCCAGAGATTGGCGGGATGGATACGGAAAATTTGTCCACATCTTTTTAATCTCAACAGGACACAGGTCTTACCCGGCGCAGCTCACTCCAACTTAAAATCACAATTTGTGATTTTAAGTTTTGGAATTCTTCCACGGATAACTGAAACATAAAATCCGGAGCTTTTTTAAATAAATATTATTTTATCAGCTCGGGAAGAAAAGTCGCAATTTCCGGGAAAAGCATCATTAATAATATGCAAACGATATAAGCAGGCAGAAAATATGTCACGCCCTTGAATACTTCATTAAGACTGACATCTTTTGACATCCCGGCCACGACATAAGCAGTCGCTCCGACAGGAGGCGTCACGGCGCCTAGCGTCGTGATGACCGTTATCGTGACACCGAACCAGAGCGGGTCGTATCCGAGATGGATGGCTACAGGAAAGAAAATGGAGATGGTGATCAATAAAAGCGCAAGGGCATCCATGAACATCCCGCCGATAATATAAATAACAAAAATAATAAGCATTATAACAGTTTTTGGAACCGGAAGCATTACAACCCAGTCCGCAATATCATAGGGTATTCTTGTAACGGCAAGAAAGCGCCCGAACATCACGGCTCCCGCGATAATCACTATAACCATGCAGGATACCCGCAATGTATCGGATATCGACGCAAGAAAACCTTTCCAGTTTAAACCCCGCTGTATAATTCCTATGATGATCGCAAAAAAAGAACCTGCGGCGCCGGCCTCCGTGGGAGTGAACATTCCGAAAAAAAGACCGAGCATCACAAGCAGGAAAAGAATTACCATTTCAAGCGCCCCCGACAGGGCCTTTATTTTTTCGGCAAAACCTGTTTTTGGGCCTACAGGACCCCATTCGGGATGAACAGAACATACAAGATAAACTGTTACCATGAAAAGAAACGCAAGAACAAGGCCGGGGAAAACACTTCCGTAAAAAAGCTTTGCTATCGACTGCTCTGTGGAAAGGCCTATAACGATTAAGACTACGCTCGGAGGAATAACAACTCCAAGCGTTGACCCGCAGGCAACAGTCCCGGTGCTCAGTTTCGGATTATAATTGTATTTTTTCATCTGCGGCAGAGCAACAGTTGACATTGTGGCAGCCGTTGCCGCATTCGAGCCACAGATAGCGGAGAAAGCCGCGCATGCCACAATGGTCGCCATGGCCAATCCGCCTCGGATGTGCCCAACCCACTTGTAGGCTGCATTATAGAGCTTTTCGTTCACGCCGGAATAAAAAGCGATCTGTCCCATGAAAATAAAAAGCGGAATAACGGTAAGACCATGCTGGGAGAATGTCGACCATATGACCGAGCTTACCATGTTAATCCCGGCCTTAACCGAAACCACATGACAAAAGCCTATAAAGCCGACAATCCCCATGGCAAACCCGACGGGGATGCCGAGAAAAAAAACAACAAGCATAAGGACGGCTATTCCGATAATTCCTTCAACAGCAAGATTCATTTGCCGCCGTCCTTTCCCGGAAAAAGTGCCTTGAGCAGATCACCGAAACAAACAAGCGTCAGAACCGCGCATCCGAATGCGACAGCATAAATAAAAGGATAATATATGATTTTCAAAGTTTCGGTCAGCTCTCCTGTTCTCCACAAAACATTTCCTTTTACCACGAGCTGCCATGTGACAATTATAAAAAAAGCCATGCAGATAAGATCTCCTGCTACCTTCAGGGCTTTCTTCGTTTTTGCCGAAAAGGTATTTATCAGGACATCAACTGATACATGACCCTTTCTTGCCTGTGTCTGCCCAAGGGCAAAAGCCGTAACTATTGCGCCGAAAAGTCCCATCAGTTCATAGGCTCCCGGAACCGGCACCCAGACCATGCGGAAAAATATATTCCCGCATGTCAGGACAATCATGGCAACAAGAAATATTCCGCCGATAAAAGTCAGCAGACCATTCAAAAGCTCGTTTATCTTGTTCATAATCTCCATCAATTTTGACGGCTTCGTAAAAAGTCATTCTGCTGTGTTGCGCTTCATCCCCGCCCTGTTGAATTCTCGCTGCGCGAGACGGCAGAGCCGATTCAACAGGGTGAATCATTGCAGAGTACCAAAAGTACGCTTCATTCCTCAAGATTCGCGCGCCTTGCATAATGAACTTTTTACTTTGCCGTCTGAATTCGGACTTTTTATGAGTCTAAACATTTTCATGGCTTCGTAAAAAGCCGGGAATCCGATTTTATGACTATTCACCATCAACTATTCACTATCCACCATTCACTTTTCACTGTTCACTCTTCACTACTTCTTCGAGTGCTTCTTTATCGATGCCTTTATATCCGCAATTATCGCTTCTGCGGGAAGACCCTTTGCCTTGGCATCTGTTACCCATTTGTCGGTTATGGGCTGAAGCTTATTGTCCCATTCGGCCTTTTCGGCAGGTGGGAGGGTAATGACTTCCACATTATAATTCTGCTTTGACCATGCTACCGATTCCTTTACATGATTATCCATGTAATTTCCGGTCCATTCGGCCTGCTCTACGGCAAGGTCGTCCATGACTTTCTGAACATCTTTTGGAAGTGAATTCCACGTTTCCATGTTCATGACAACGGCAAAAGGATAAATTGAGGTCTCAGTCATTGTCACGAAACGGCAATGCTCCGCAAACTTGAAATCCTTCATCGCCTCAAGAGAAGATATGAGTCCTTTGACCGTGCCTTTCTGCAGGGCTTCAACGGTTGCAGGCATAGGCATTCCGACAGGATTTGCGCCCCACGCCTTGAGAATTTCGGCAGCCCCTCCGGATGCCCTCAGATCCATTCCCTTTATGTCGTTCAGATTCCTTACAGGGGTTTTAGACATGATATTTGCCGGAGCTGTCGTGAACATTGTGAGGACCTTAACCTTCGCAAATTCTTCAGGTTTATATTTTGTGTAAAGATCCAGCAGGACAAGGCTTCCGACCCTTGCATCGGGTATCCCGAGGTGAAGACTCGTAGCATTAGTGACAATAAAGCGTCCCGGCTGATAAGCCATGCAGAGATTGCCTATATTTGCCTGCCCGGCGATAACCCCGTCCATCATCTCCTTATCGCCGAGAAGAGTGCCGCCCGGGAAAGTCTTGACTGCAACCTTGCCGTTTGTTCTCTTTTCAACTTCCGTTTTCCATCTCTCCATCTGGACGCACGGAAATGTCGGAGCCGGCGGGAAATTGGCATATGTAAGCGTAATCGTTTCTGCTGATGCAGGAACCGGCATACATATTCCCGTTAAAAGCAATGCAAGAAACAAACCCGATAAAATCATTCCTGTTTTTAGCTTCATCGAATAAACCTCCCTGTTAGTCGGTTGTTAAAAAAAGCCCGCCTGTCTGAATATCTCAGGCAAAGCGGTATTCTTTATTTGCCAATATTTCCGTTCCTGTTGTCAAAAACCCGCTTGCTCTTTCTTTCTGTGCGAGGAAGAGATCCGTAATCAATAATCTCAACTTTGGACCTTACAAGTATCTTCCTGCGGATTTCGGTTGTTACCTGCTCCTCAAGTTTTGAATCCTCTTCCGGTGAGGCGCCCGATTTTCTTTCAACCTTGAGAAGCATCACATCCCGCCCGTCTTCAAGGTGTTTTAAATGAATCTGGAATTCGCTGCCGATCCCAACTATACGGCTTAAGATATGGTCTATCTGGCTCGGATAAATATTGACGGCCCTGTAGGTAAACATGTCATCGGTGCGGCCCAGAATCCTGTCATGCCTCGGAAAAGGGACGCCGCATTCGCAAGGGCCGTCAAAGATGCGGGTCACATCATGGGTCCGGTAGCGTATAAGCGGGCTCGCCTCCTTGCACAGAGTCGTCACAACAAGCTCACCCTCCTTTCCGGACGGAACCGGCTTTAAGGTCACAGGATCTATTATTTCGAAAATAAAACGGTCGGCCCAGTAGTGAATTCCCCTGTGATAGACACAATCGAGTCCGGTCCCGGGGCCGTATACTTCCGTCAATCCGTAAATATCAAAGATGTGTTCGACTCCCATGAGTTCTCTGATACGCATTCTCATCGCATCGCTGTGCCTTTCCGCTCCGAGGATTATCTTCTTTACCTTTATTTTCGATAAGAGATCTCTTTTATGAATCTCCTCGGCCATTAAAAGGGCCATGGATGCCGTGGCGCAGAAAACAGTGGTGCCCATGTCAACCATCATATCACAGTGCATATCCGCATTGGCAGGACCCAGGGGTATTGTAATGGCGCCGAAGCGTTCGGCGCCGGCCTGGAATCCGGCTCCGGCAGTCCAGAGACCGTATCCTACGGCAATCTGGACACGATCCTCGCGGGTCAGTCCCGCAATCTCATAGCATCTTGCGAACATATCGGCCCAGGTGTCGATATCTTTTTGAGTGTAGCAGAGCACTTTACGCTTGCCTGTTGTGCCTGAAGAAGCATGAACGCGCACGATATCGTTAAAATCAACCGAGCGGAGCGGAAAAGGATATCCGCTTTGCAGGTCTTCCTTGTCCGTAAAAGGAAGCTGTTCAAGATTATCAAGCGACCGGATATCATCAGGCTTGATACCTGCATGGTCCAGTTTATTCCTGTAAAAAGGGGAATTGGAATAAGCATGTGAAACGGTCCACTTAAGCCCTTCTGCCTGAATTTTTTTTAATTTATCCGCTGTCAGATCATACGGAATAAAGCTCATGTTATAAACTCCTTGCAATTATTTTGCGGAAACAGTGTAACCTGTTTCAAGCGCTCTCATCGAAGAGTCAAGCATTTCCTTTTTCCCTTTAAGCTGACCGGCAAGAACGCTCTTTATATCTTCAAAGGTACAGAACAAACCTTTATTCTCTCCCTGCCTGATCGATTCTCCTTTAAGCGCAAATCCCAGAAGAACAAGGTTAACGGATTTCGGATTCCCGATTTTCAGGGAAAGAGCATCGGCGGCAATGGCATACGTATCAAATCCGGTATCAGGCTTTTTGCCGCTGTTTACAAAAATCCAGGCCCCTTTTTTTAAAAATGAACCGTGCTGCAGGATATTTTCAGGCTTTAACGCAATTAGCCCGTCCGCCTGAAACGGCCTTATCAGAGGGCTGGAAAAACCTCCGACTTTAAGATGGGAGAGAACCGTTCCTCCCCGTTGCGCCATTCCATGAGTCTCAGAAGTAAAAACCTGACAGCCTTTCATTATGGCCGCTTCGGCAAGAAGCCTTGTGATGAAAAGGACGCCCTGGCCTCCTACCCCGCTTATAACAATTTGCTGATTGATCGACTTTCTCACAAAAAACTCCTTATTTCAGATTCTTCTCTCGAATCCTCGAACCCTTGAACCCTCGAATCCTTATTTTATTACTATCGCCTTTTTAGGGCATACATGCACGCATACGCCGCATCCGCTGCAAAGAAGAGGATCTATATCTGCCCGCTTTTTATCATTGTCAAAAATAATAGCCGGGCATTCAAAATGGCTGACGCAATATTCACAGCCCTCGCAGGCATCCGTAATTTCGACAAAGATTTTTTTTGCCTGCTTCTCCTTCCTCTTACCGCCAATAAGACACGGGTGTCTTGCAATAACAACAGCAGGCCCTTTATCCCTTGCATACTGAATAGCCTCTTTGACAAGAGGAATAAATTCTTTGATTTTGCAGGGGTCGCCGGTTTTACAGAACTTCACCCCGCATCCTTTGACGAGCGCTTCAATGTCGACAGACTCAAGGATTTCCCCTGAAGCGCCGAATCCTGAAGCAGGCGTCGGTTGGTTTCCGGTCATGGCGGTAGTCCTGTTGTCGAGAATAACCAGAGTAAAGTGAACGTTCTGTACAACAGCATCTATCAATGCCGGAATGCCTGCATGAAAAAAGGTCGAATCGCCTATTGTGGCAACTATGTCCGGCCTTTTGCCCTCATTCTTAAATGCATGATAGAAGCCTTCGGCCTGGCTGATGGCAGCGCCCATGCAAAGCACCGTGTCAACAGCCCCAAGATTAAGGCCAAGGGTATAACACCCTATATCACTGGTATATATTCCTTTCGGGGCAGCCTTCTTTATTGCGAAAAAACTCGCCCTGTGCGGACATCCCGCGCAAAGCGTCGGGCGCCTTCCCGGCTGCGATTGAACGGTTATCTTATCTGCCTTTAAACCAGCAAAGTCATTCAACATCTGCTCAATAGCTTCAGGCAGAATTTCTCCGACACGGGAAACAAAGCCGTTAAGTTTACCCCTTACCCTGGTCCTGTCTGCAATCTGCATTTCAATCACAGGTACGGTCTCTTCTATGACCAGGACTTCATCATAGTCTGTGCAAACGGAGGATATGAAATTCCTGTGAAGAGGATACGGCTGGATTACCTGGAAAACAGGAATTTTGTCCCACAAGCCAAGGTCCTTCATTATTTCCCTTGTGTGTGCTGCGGTAACTCCCGATACAATAACTGCTTTTTCGGAAACAGCCTTTTTGTTAAGTTTTACAGGAGCGGTCTTTTTGAAGGCCGAAATTTTTTCAAGCTTTTTTTCAAGCTCCGTGTGAAGCTTAAAACGGAATTTAGGAGTAGCGGCCCATCTTGCCGGATCTTTTTTAAAATCGGCCTTCCTCGCAAATGACCCAAAATTCTCAGCCTCGATATCCTGGCGCGAATGGCATACTCTTGTGGTAGGACGAAGCATCACGGGAATTTCAAAAGTCTCCGAAATCTCGTATGCAATTGATATCATCTCTTTCGCCTGAGCCGGTGAATCAGGGTCAAGAACAGGGATTTTTGCCATCATTGCCATAAGACGGCTGTCCTGTTCGGTCTGGGATGAATGAGGTCCCGGGTCGTCTGCGCTTATCACGATGAAACCGCCCTTTGTGCCCATATATGCGGCGCTCATGAGAGGATCCGACGCCACATTAAGGCCTACCTGCTTCATACTGACGGCGGTTCTCAGTCCCGCCATGCATCCGGCATAGGCGATCTCAAAGGCGACCTTCTCGTTCACGGCCCACTGCGAATGTACGGGAAGAGAGTTCTTCTCCTTTATCCGCGCCAGTGACGCAAGGATTTCCGAAGCCGGAGTTCCCGGGTAAGAGGTGGCAATAGCACAACCATTTTCAAGCAGTCCGTGGGCTATCGCCTCATTACCTAACATCAATTTTTTTGCACCCACTCATCTCCTCCATATCCAATAAAAAAAGCCGGGGTTTTTGCAACCCAGGCTTTCAAAATCAAAAGAGCCGTGGGCTGCATCCGCATATTTTTTGCTTAAAGCCGCCCAAGGCTCTGAAAAATTATATTTTTTATTCAGACTGGTGGGCCTGCTTCAAAATTCCTGCCGCCACCAGCACCAGATACTAGAACTCATTTTTCCCCTGCATATGATTATTATTTAATTTAAAAATGACGGCTTCGTATAAAATCAGTCTGTCCGCCGTGGCGGACGCTTCATCTTTTGCCATTGCAGCGTACCAATTTACGCTTCATTCCTCAAGATTCGCGCGCCTTGCATAATGAGCTTTTTACTTTGCCGTCTGAATTTTGATTTTTTACGAACTCATCAATTATTGTTAATTTAAAAAATACAAACCTTATTAACAAGCTGTTTTTTAATTATATAAGGAAAGTAAATTTGTCAAGGGCTTTTCTCTGATATAGGGAAGCCTCGCCTGATGCTCAGAAAAAAAGGCTCGCTGTTTCGGTCCAAGTCTTTTTGACGACCGGAAATAAATCATTTCCTTATCACAAACGCTGATTTATGAACAACATAGACAAATCACTCAATAAATGCAACATCGAAATCATCTCGATAATCATCCTTACTTAATATAAATATTTCGGATTTTTGGTAACTTGTTGACAAAATCCCGGACAGAAAATAGTATCCTGTGTTCAGAATTAAAGTGAAGCCTGTAAAAAGTCGGATAAATTTGATGGACTTGTAAAAAGTTCTTTTTCGAAGGCATTAAATCTGGTCGGACAATCATCATTATTTCTTTGAAATAAAGGGTGTTACATATGATGAGAATTACTGATACAAGGCGTCCTGCCGCACCACGTATCGAGAAGAAAACCGGTCCGGATGCGTTTAAGGAATTTGATGCGACACAGTTATATTGTCCTAAGTGCAAGAGAGCGGCTCCCGTGCGGAAGCGCCTTCTTCTTGTTCTTTCCGAAGGGGATAAGTATGAGTATCTGTGCGCCTTTTGTTCCGAGTCTGTTGGCACAAAGATTGACAGGCAGAACAAGCCTGTTACCATAATTTATTAATTTCAATAACTGCCGCATTTTTTTTGGCGGCGAAGAAGGATTCGAGGATAATATCATGCTTGATTTAATGCGAAAAAATGCCGGCTCCTGGATAATAAAAGGACTTCTGGGCATTATTGTTGTAGTGTTTGTTTTCTGGGGAGTCGGAAGCTTCCGTGCACAAAGAGGGAACAGGGTCGCTTTAGTAAACGGAGAGGTAATTACCGGCCAGGAATATCAGGAGGCATATAACAATCTTGTTGAGCAGGTGCGCGCCAGATTCGGAAAGAGCCTTGATGAAAACATGCTGAAGACTCTTGATTTAAAGAAGAAAGCATTAGATCGTCTGATTGAAAGGAAGATCGTTATAAAAGAGGCCGAAAAACTGAAGTTCAGAGTCACAAATGAAGAGCTTTCTCAAGCCATAGTAAATATAAAGGCATTTCAGTCAGACGGTGGTTTTAACAAGAAAGTATATGAAAGGGTTTTAAGCCAGAACCATTCGACCCCCGAAGTATTCGAGGCTTCTGTAAAGGAATCCCTGATGATAGAAAGGATCATGTCTTTTGTAACAGGAGGAGTAAAGATATCCGAACAGGAAGCCCTGGAGTGGTTCAAGTGGAAAGGGGCCTCGGTAAATGTGGATTATGTTAATTTCAATCCTGAGAGATACACGGGTATAAATCCAACAGGTGAAGAGTTAAAGGCCTTCTTCGTCAGGAACAAGGAGGCATATAAAACTGAAGATAAAATTAAGATCAGTTATCTTATATTTGAGGCCGGTTCTTATGCATCGAAGGCAACAGTTGAGGAGAAGGATATAAACGAGTTTTACGAGACTAATATTGATAAATTCAAGCGCCCTAAAATGGTTGAGGCAAGGCATATTCTGTTAAAGGTCGACGAGGGTGAAAGCCCTGGGGTAGTTGAAGAAAAAAGGATTAAGGCCGGCAATATACTTAAGATGATAAAAGAGGGCCAGCCATTCGAAGATCTTGCAAAAAAATATTCGGATTGTCCCAGCAAGTCACAGGGAGGGTATCTTGGCGCTTTTCAAAAGAAGGATATGGTCGAGCCGTTTGCCAGCAGGGCTTTTTCATTAAAACCCGGCGAAATCAGCGAGCCGGTTTTAACCAAGTTCGGATGGCATATTATTAAAACTGAAAAAGTGAATGAGGAAAAGGTCTTTTCCCTTCAGGAGACGCGCAGCGCTATTCTGAAAAAGATTTCGGAAGACAAAGCAAAAAACTTTGCATATGATGAAGCTGAAGCGGTTTATAAGGATGCCCTGCAAATGAAGGACCTGGCGAAAGCAGCTGAGAAACACGGCCTGATGATAAAAAGCACGGATTTCTTTTCCAGGAATGAGGCCCCCCAGGTAACCGGCATAGATAACCCCGCCTTGATTGCATCTGAAGCCTTCGAGATGCCCGAGAAGGAGATAAGTGATGTAAAGGAGTCGGGCAGCGGACACACCATTATTCAGGTTATGGGGAAAATGGCGGCAAAGATACCTGAATTGAAGGATGTTAATGACGCAGTGAAGTCCGATCTTGTTAAGGAAAAGCAGAATGAAAACGCGAAAAAAGAGGCCGGCGCCCTTCTGACTGCCCTTAAAAATGGAGGGGATATGACAAAGGAAAGTGCCAAATACGGGCTTTCCATCAGTGAGACCGGGTTTTACAAGCGTAATGAGAATATCCCAAATATCGGACAGGAACCGCAGATTGCCGAGGCAGCTTTTACGCTGTCAAAAGAGAGACTGTTTCCAGAGAGTACGGTCAAGGGAACAAAAGGCTATTATGTTATGAGGTTTAAGGAAAAGAAGGACCCTCCTGCTGAAGGATTTGATAAGGAGAAGGAGAACATAAGGAAGGCACTCCTTGAACAGAAAAAGTTAAAAACATTTGACGCCTGGCTGGCCCAGGCAAAAAGCAGGAGCAAGATCGAGGTAGAAAAAGAATTTCTTGAACCGCAATAGCGAGCGTATTCACCGCTGCTTGCGGCGGGGTTAGCGAGCGAATCAAAAACAGATAAAAAGTCTTTACGGTCGAAGATTCCCCGTAGCTTGCTGCGGGGAGCTTCAATAACAGGATCATTGAAGGGGACTTCAGTGTATGGAGAGGCGGCTTGATGAGCAATGACATCGGAAAGGACGACACTTATTCTTCAAAAAAATGCCCGGAATGCCTGACATATATCCCTGTTAAAGCCGTAATATGCCCTTCGTGCAAGAGACGGGTAGGCAAAATAACGGATACAGGAATGGCCAGGAAAGCCTTCGACTGGAAGGCCTACCTGGGGTTTGTGCTTGCGCTTGCTGCGCTTGTCTTCTATATATGGTGGGCTTTCTTCAGGAAGTAATCCGGCTGCAACAAACAGTTTTAAAAACGGTATCTATACGAGTCGAGCGAATATTGCCCCAGTATTCCGGTATCTATCGAATCGAGAAAACGGGAAGGGCGTTTGAGAACCATTCCTGTGCTTCTGTCATAAACCTCTTTTGGATATGTAAAATAGAGGCTCTTTCTTGCCCTTGTTGCTGCAACGTACATGAGCCTGAGCTCTTCTTCAAGCTCTTCGGGGTTGTTAATGGAATGTGATGACGGGAATCTCCCGTCGAGCGTCCATATGACAAATACGGTGTGCCATTCAAGTCCCTTTGCGGAATGGATGGTTGAAAGAACAAGGCGGTCATCTCCGCCTGAATTGTCGGATAACGAATCGTCAATGCTTGTGTTAGGGGGTTCAAGCGCCATATCGGTAAGGAACTCCCTCAGGCTGTTATATCTTTCCATGATTGACAGAAGATGCTCAAGGTCTTTGGCTCTTTTGGGGTGGTCGTCGAATTGTTCTCGTAGTAACGGAAGATAGTAATCAACCACTGCGTCACCCATTTCATAAACGGACATTACTCCCGAATCTATTTTGCCGAAAAGATCTTTAAGCCCCGTCAGGCTTTCTGATGTTTGTTTTTTGATTTTTGCCGTGAGTAAACCTGTATAGCCCGAGTTTTCACTGGAAATGGCGTCAAATATTTTATCGGCGGTTTGCGGGCCGATTTTATTCACGAGAAGAAGTATCCTTTGCCAGCTTAACCTGTCCTTAGAGTTAACAAGAACCTTCAGGTGGGCGAGAATATCTTTTATATGTGCAGATTCGACAAATTTAAAGCCCCCCACTTTTTTGAAAGGAATATTGCTGCGCGCAAGCTCGATCTCAAGGTCAAATGAATGATATCCTGCCCTGAAAAGAACGGCTATATCATTTAAGGGAATTTCATACTGATTCAATTCGCGTATCTTTTCAACGATAAACCTTGACTGACAGTTTTCACCGGATGTGCAAACCAAAAGCGGTTTTACTCCTCCTTTTCTTCTTGTGAAGAGGATTTTGGAATATTTTTCGGTTGCCTTTTCAATAATAATATTTGTCAAATCGAGTATGGGCTGGTCGCTCCTGTAATTTTCTTCCAGAGTAATAGTCCTTGCTCCAGGGAATAATTCCGGGAATCTCATTATGTTTTTGAAGTTTGCTCCCCTGAAGGCATATATGCTCTGTGAATCGTCGCCTACAACCATTATATTTTTATTAGTGCTTGCAAGAAGAGTCAATATGTCTGCCTGTATCTGGTTTGTATCCTGATACTCATCAACCATTATGTGTTCGTAAGAAGAAGAAATCCTGTGCCGAAGATCGGGGTGCACTTCCATGAGGGCTTTGAAACATACCAGTAAATCATCATAGTCGAGATAGTAATGTTCGGTTTTCCGTGCCGTATATGCCTTATTTATTGCAATAATGGTATCGATATCATCAGTAAAATGGGGATAATCGTTGTAAATCACATCTTCGATCGTTAAAACTTTGTTTACAGCTTTGCTGAAAATAGTTGCAAGAGTGTGCTTTCGGGGAAAAGAAGATTGCAGGGAGGTGTTCAGCATCTCTTTTCTTAAAAGGCCAATCAGTGCTTCCGAGTCATAACGGTCGATGATATTAAAGCCTGTACCCAAACCTATTTGCCGGGAGTATCTGCGTAGAATGTTGTTGGCAAATGAGTGAAAAGTCCCTCCCGAGATGTTTTCACACCGATTGTCAAGGAGGCCGGCCGCTCTTCTGAGCATTTCCTGGGCTGCCTTGCGGGTAAACGTAAGAAGCAAAATAGAACCGGGAGATATTCCTTCTTCAACAAGACGAGCTACACGGTAGGTCAGGGTTCTTGTTTTTCCGCTTCCAGCTCCTGCAATGACAAGGAGAGGCCCTTTCGTGTGAATAACTGCTTCAAGCTGGGAAGAGTTTAAATCTTTCTCATATGGAATACGGAATTTCCGCACCTCTGAATTAACTATTTCTTTCATTATATAAACAGGCTGCCTTATATATTCAAATAAGTTGCAAACCGGCTTCCACCGGGTAATGAGGAATCATCTGTCACAGGTAAGGAAGAATCTGCCGGATGCGGATATCTTTCACAAGAAGAAATCTTTGTCAATATTAGTTCTTATATCACAGAATTTGTTGACTTTTATTAAAGCATATAATAAAAAGAGAATACAACATGGGAATAGTTGTCGACAATAGCTTGTAAACCAACAAAGGAGAGGAAAGATGAAGAAAGTAAAAAAACAGACAAAACCGGTTTCCAAATCAGTCGCAGCCCCTGCCAAACGTGCAGACAGCTCAAAGAAGAAGAGCAGCGGAGCAGCCAAAAATGTAAAAGCCAAAACAGTTAAGGTCGCAAATAAAAAAGTATCAAAAGTCGTAAAAGCAGCAAAGCCAAAAGTTGTAAAGGCCAAAGTTGCTGCAAAAAAACCTGCTGCAGTTCAGGGCACGGTTTTGAGTTCCGTATTGAGCACTGTCAAGAGAAGCAAAAACGGTGTAGCAATTGCAAAGATCAAAGAGAAAACCGGTCTGAGCCCCAGGCAGCTCAGCAATGCGCTTTACAAGCTTTCAAAGAGCGGCAAGATTGCATCAAAAGAGCGCGGGGTTTACATAGCAAAATAACCGGATTGGTTTTTTACTCTCCTGCATCTTTAAAGGTGTTTCCGCCATGGCGGAAAGGCTGTTTGTGTACTTTTTTATAAAGACAAGAGTAACAGGCCGTGTTCTTTTCTTGTGTTCTGTTTTCATAATGCGCAGTGTTTGAGGTCCTGTTTCTGCGTAAAGCTGTTGAAGAGCCTTTCTCTGTTGCCGGCATGAGGAAGGCTCTGTTTGTTTTTTAAACATCTCGCCTCAAAATCGCCTATAAATATCCATTCACAATGGCTCTCGATCAGATGTTAAGCAAAGGTTTCTTATTACGAGTCTAACAAATATCAAGGTATTTATGATGTCAAAACATATGAAATCATTATACGCAAAAGTTCCGGTATGGACTTTAATAGCCTGCTTTTTTTTATTTTGCCCTGATTTATCGGGGCAAAGCCATGATGGATATTTTCATATCAATAGTGCATTCGCTGAGAATATGGTTCCGCTGTGGCCCCACGAAGGGAGTGATCTTAAACCTGATCCGGCTGTTATTTTCGGGCGGCTGCCTAACGGTTTCAGGTATGTTCTTATGGAGAACCATGAGCCTAAAGACAGGGTAAATATCAGCCTTAATGTTCAGGCAGGATCGATGTTTGAAGAAAACGGACAGGAAGGCCTGGCACACTATCTTGAGCATATGCTCTTTTGCGGCTCAACCCATTTCAAGCCCGGAGAACTCGTAAAATATTTCCAGGATCTGGGCATCCAGTTCGGGCCTGATGCAAATGCACATACGGGATTTTATGAAACAGTTTATGATATCCTCCTTCCCGACGGACGAAAAGAGAGCCTTGAAAAAGGATTTCTTATTGTGGAAGACTTTGCAGGAGGAGCTCTTTTATTTGATTCAGAAGTCGACAGAGAAAAACGGGTAATACAGGCAGAAAAAAGATCAAGAGATTCAGCATCCTACCGGACCTTTGTTACGACCATGAAATTTAAGTTTCCTGATTCAAAAATATCCAAAAGATTTCCCATAGGCGTTGAAGAAGTGCTTGAATCCATGACACCGGTGCAACTGAAGGATTTCTATGAAACCTGGTACCGTCCCAAAAATATTATTCTTGTCATGGTCGGAGATTTTGACTCCAAGACGGCAGCATCCCTTATAGAAAAGAGATTTTCCGGATTTTCTCCGAAGGCCAGGATAAAACCGTACCCATCATTCGGGGATATTAAACATGAAGGAGTCAAGGCTTTTTACCATTATGAAAAAGAAGCGGGGAATACCTCTGTAAGTATTGAGTCAGTTGAAAAGACCGGAATAGAGACCGAGACCTCTGAATTGCTCAGGAATCGTTTTATTGCTGAAATTGCCGACAGGATTGTCCAGAACAGGCTTGATGCCATGGTAAGAAAAAAAAAGGCTCCTTTTACTTCGGCATCAATTGGTTCCGGTTATTCCCTGCGCCGCATCAGGTATTCCGATATTTCGGCTGAATGCAGCCCTCAAAAGTGGGAAGAATCCCTGTGGATTATTGATCAGACACTGAGACAAGCCCTGGCGTTCGGTTTTACACAGCCGGAATATGAAAGGGTAAAAAAGAACATTACGGCAATGCTCGATAACGCGGTCAAGCAGGCGTCCACACGTGACAGCCGGATTCTGGCCAATGAAATGATATGGCATTTAAACAGTAATAAAGTATTCCAGTCCCCTTTGCAGGAAAAAGAATTCTATTTATCTGTCTTAAAATCAATTGATATAAAAAACCTCCACGATTCATTCATAGATACATGGAAATCTTCTCACAGGCTTGTAATTATCACAGGCAATGCTGTGATTAATGGAGATGCCCTGCCGGAAGAGCTGATAACGGCAGCATATATGGAAAGCGGCCAAAAAGCAGTATCAAAACCTTTTGAATACAAGCCGTCGGTTTTTCCTTATCTTCCTGAGCCGGGCGGGAAGGGCATAATTAAAGAGAGAAAGGAGATCTCTGATCTTGGAATTGTTCAGATTGATTTTGAAAACAGAGTACGCCTTAATCTGAAAAAAACCGATTTTGAAGCAAATGAAATCCGGGCCAATCTCTCTTTCGGGTATGGAAGATCAGGGGAGCCCGATGATCTTGAGGGTATTTCAGAACTTTCGGAAGCGGTTATAAATGAAAGCGGGCTTGGTGAGCTGGACAAGGATGAAATCGAAAAGGCGCTTGCAGGGAAAAGCACCAGCGTTGATTTCTCTGCGGATGACGGGCGATTTGTCTTTAGGGGTAGAACGGTATCGGATGAAGTCGGCCTCCTTTTCCAGCTTCTGTATGCCTATCTTGTTGATCCGGGATACAGGGAAGAATCTTATTTGCTTTCCCTGGAGCGGTTTGATCAGAAATACATGGAGCTTTCACGTTCAATAGACGGAGCCATGACGCTTTCGGGCGAACGCTTTCTTGCCGGAGGAGACTACCGTTTCGGTTTTCCATCTCCCAAAAAGCTGAAGATGTTATCACTTGATCATGTCAGGTCATGGATTGATCCGCAAATAAAGAATGATCCGGTTGAGATTTCAGTGGTTGGTGATTTTGAAGAAGGGAAAGTGATTGAACTTGCATCTTTATACTTCGGAAGCCTTCCTGAAAGATCCAAAGGATCCATGCTCAAAATTGCCGGGATTCCGGTTTTTCCTTCAGCAAAGTCTCATAAAATCGATGTTGAAACCGAGGATCCAAAAAGCATTATTCTTGTGGCATATCCGACTGAAGATGTATGGAATATAAGCAGAACACGGCGCTTTAATGTGCTGGGGGAGGTAGTTTCCGAAAAGATACGTGAAGAGATAAGGGAAAGCATGGGAGCTGCTTACTCATATTCGGCTCACAACAATCCGAGTCGTGCATATCCCGGATATGGAGTCTTTTACACAGAAGCTGTAGTAAATCCAAAAGAATCTCCTGCGGTGGAAAAGAGGATTAAAAATATAGTTTCAGATGTCGTAAGAAACGGAATTACCGACAGTGAACTGAAAAGAGCGCTCGACCCTGTTCTGACAACTGTGAAGGATATGCTGCGGAAAAACAATTACTGGCTTAAGAATGTTTTAACCGAATCGGTTCGGTATCCGCAGCAGATTGAATGGTGCAGAACCATAAAAAAGGATTATGAATCAATAACCGCGGGTGAACTTACCGAGCTTGCAAGAAAATACCTTAATAACACAAAGGCTGCATCTATTATTATAAAGCCGGCAAAACTATCTGAAAAGAAACCATAATGGTAGCTCCGCAAAAAACTCCGTTTTCTCAAGCCGTTATTTTATTTATTGCCCCGGTTTTTATTGTCTGCTAATAACGCAACTCATGATAAAACCTGAAAGGATCATAATATAATGAAAAAAAACGAGGTTTCCAGCAATCCCGTTAACGGATTATGGAAATTTTTTGCATCTGTAAAATTAACGGTCATGTTATTTCTCTCTCTGGCAGTTACTTCTGTCATCGGTACTGTTATTCCGCAGAATGATAATCCGGCTGCATATATCCACGAATATGGGGAATTTCTTTACAGGATGTTCAGTCTTCTCAATATCTTCGATATGTACCATTCATGGTGGTTCCAGTTTCTGATATTTTTTCTGACCATAAATATCGTTGTATGTTCAATCGAACGCCTTTCTTCAACATGGAAGACAGTTTTTACGAAAAACCCTTCTTTCGACATTGTGAGGTTCAGGAACTCGTTCAGGGATGAGTTTCCTGATAATCATGCACCAAAAGAGCTTAAATCAGTTTTCCTGCCTGTTGTCTCAAGATCCTTCAGATACACTAAAATTGAAGAAACAGAGAAAGGATTTGTTATTTTTGCTGAAAAAGGGCGCTGGACCCGGCTTGGCGTTTATGCCGTGCATCTTAGCGTGATATTGCTTCTCCTCGGTGGGTTAATAGGCTCCTTTTTCGGATTCGACGGCTCTGTAAATATTCCTGAAGGAGAAGGCGTAAAGAGCGTTATATTGAGGAATACAGGCAAAGAACAGCCTCTTGATTTTGAGATAAAATGCGTTGATTTCAGCGTAAGTTTCTATGAGTCGGGAGCACCAAAGGAATATCTTTCAAAACTTGTTATTCTCGAGAAAGGAAAACCGGTTATAACAAAAGATATTATCGTTAATGATCCTCTCAGGTACAGGGGGATCAACATTTTTCAGTCAAGTTACGGAACCGTAAGACCTGAAAAAGTGGAGCTGAATTTTACAAACCGTGAAACCGGAATGATATACAGAAAAAATGCAGCAATAGGCGAAGAGATAGATATCCCGGAAGCGCGGGGAAAATTCGTTATCAGGGAATACACGAGTTCATTTAATTTCAGGGGACATAATCTTGGTGAGGCGTTTCTGGGGATTTTGACCCCGCCGAATGGGGACCCTGCTGAACTGGTTTTACCACTTAATTATCCTTCTTTCGATAAAATGAGAAAAGATGATCTGATCATTTCTGTTGAAAGCTCCGAACAGAGGTATTACACGGGACTGCAGGTGACAAAAGACCCGGGAGTTCCTGTGGTTTATACCGGATTTATATTAATGATTTTAGGATGTTTTGTTGCTTTTTTCATGTCTCACCAGAGGCTTTGTGTTGAAGTTGTGAAAAAGGGGGGAAAAAGCAGGGTTATGGTTGCCGGAATTACCAATAAGAATAAAATGGGGATGCAGGCGAGGACACAAAGAATGTCAAAGCTTTTGTCTGAAAAAGCAGGTATATTAAAAGGATGAATATAATGAACAGTTCAAATTTATTGTCGATAACAACATTCATATACGGCCTTGCCGCTTTTTTTTACATTTTCTCATTTGTTTTCAAAAAATCCTTTTCAGGCAGACTGGGAACATGGACTGCTTTGGCGGGAATTGCCGGAAATATTGCCGGTATAACATTAAGGTGGGTTGAATCGTACAGACTGGGAATCGGACATGCCCCGCTGTCAAATTTATATGAATCGCTTGTTTTCTTTTCACTGGTAATTGTGGTTATATATCTTGTAATTGAAAGAAGTTACGCCAACCGGATAATCGGAGCCTTTACAACACCTCTTGCCTTTCTGGCAATGGCCTACGCCTCCCTTTCTCCGAATATCAGCGACAGAATTCAGCCTCTTGTGCCGGCATTGAAAAGCAACTGGCTTATTGCACATGTAATTTCCTGTTTTATCGGATATGCTGCATTTGCAATTGCTTTTGGTTTGAGCATTATGCTGCTTTTCAAACAAAAAGATGGAAAAAATAAAAACCCCTTTCTTAAAGTCTTTCCGGACCTTAAGATCCTGGATGAACTATCCCATCAGATGATAATGTTCGGTTTTTTGTTTCTTTCGGCAGGAATTATAACTGGTGCAGTCTGGGCAAATTCGGCATGGGGCCGTTACTGGGGCTGGGATCCCAAGGAAACATGGTCTCTTATCACTTGGTTTGTTTACGCAACTCTGCTTCACGCGAGGTTTACGAGGGGTTGGCAAGGCAAACGACTGGCTTATCTTTCTATAATAGGTTTCAGCGCGGTTCTTTTTACATATTTCGGGGTAAATTTGCTTCCCGGACTGCATAGTTACGGGCAGTGATTTTTCCTTGACAAGAAAAAGAACACGGGTTAAACAAACGCTGATTTGTTTTCCATCCATAGTCTTGGTTATTACATATTTTTTGGCAGGGCAAACGGCTTTAAGCCTCTCCCGTTAGTGGGGAAGAGATATGTTTCCTGTTTTTGTTAGTTCAAGGTTGACGGCTTCGTAAAAAGTCATTCTGCTGTGTTGCGCTTCATCTTTCGTCATTGCAGCGTACCAATATGTGAGACCTTTGAAGAACGTCCAATTTTGGTCAAGTACAAGGAAGGCGATAATTTCAACCACAGGAATACATTAAGTATTTCGAGGATTGAAATTTGAGCCTGACGCAGTAATCGGGCAAAAGGGGATGTTATGCAAAGGTCTCTATGTACGCTTCATTCCTCAAGATTCGCGCGCCTTGCATAATGAGCTTTTTACTTTACCGTCTGAATTATGACTTACAACGAGTTCATCAAGGTTAATTAACGTTTGTTTTCGCGGTTTCTGTGTATTTATTAACCACAGCATTACGGAGTTTCCATGAGCAAACCAGATGATAAAACTACAGGGATTTCTGCAGACATAGACAGCGCTGAAGCTGAAATGTCGTCTGCGGGAGGCATTGAAAAGGGACAGGGAGATGGCGCCGGCGGGTTTGTTATCCTCTTCTTCATTATCGGTTTTGTTGCAAGTCTTATTATCGGATGGGTAGTTTTTCCGAAACTTCTTTACTCCCAGAAAACACAGCCGATTGACTTTAACCATGCTCTTCATCTTGAAGCGGTCAGTGATGGATGTGAAAGCTGCCATATCTTCCGCGATGATGGAACTTATGCCGGTGTTCCCGGCAATGCTCAATGTGTTGACTGCCATCAGGAAGCGCAGGGGGACAGCCCGGATGAGAAAAAACTTGTCGAGGAGTATATTGCCAAAGAAAGGGAAGTCCCATGGCTTATTTATTCAAAACAACCGGACTGTGTATTCTTCTCACATACTGCTCATGTTAAAAAGGCTGGAATGGAATGCATAACCTGCCACGGGCCAATCGGTGAATCAACCAGCCTGAAAGTCTATGAGGAGAACAGGATTACCGGATACAGCCGCGATATATGGGGAAAGAACATTGCCGGAATCAAGAGAGAGACATGGGACAGTATGAAGATGGATGATTGCGCGGAATGCCACGAAAAAGAAGCCGGCAAAAAGTCCAGCGTTCAGACAGATAAAGAAGCATGTTTTGTATGCCATAAATAAATTGTATTGAAACACCTAAAAAGTTCGTTCGTTTTTCAGGTTTAAGGGGAAGAATCAATGAAAATAGACAGAAGATGTTTCTTGTCACTTGGAATTGGTGGTGCCGCTGGTATAGCCCTTTCACCATTACCCTGGAAGCTGGCGGATGACAGTGCCATATGGACACAGATGTGGCCTTGGACTCCTGTCCCTGCGGATGGTGAAGTAACTTATGTGAAATCAGCATGTACGCTTTGCCCCGGCGGTTGCGGGATCTCTGTCCGCAAGGTTGGAAACAGGGCTGTCAAGATAGAGGGAATAGAAGGACATCCTGTAAATGACGGCGGAATTTGCCCTCTGGGCCTTTCGGGCTTACAGCTTCTCTATGGCCCGACTCGAGTCAAGACACCTTTAAAAAGGGCCGGTGAAAGGGGAGCGGGAAAATGGGTAAAAATATCCTGGGAAGATGCTGTTGCTGAAGTTGCAAAAAAGCT
This sequence comes from Desulfobacterales bacterium, assembly GCA_020052975.1. The sequence continues at coordinate 27,639 of JAGVOC010000181.1, forward strand.
GGGTGATCTCAGAGAAAAGGGAGAATCCGACTCTGTTGCCTGCATTTCCGGCTCTGATAAAGGAACAGTACCCGCACTGTTTAAGAGATTTCTTTCAGTGTTCGGGTCACCAAATTTTATGCGGATGCCTTCGATTCAGGACTCTTATGAGATTGCCAATAATATTTCCATGGGATTTAATGCCCAGTCCGGCTTTGATTTGGAGCATGCCGACTTTATTCTGAGTTTTGGAAGCGGATTGATTGAAGGCTGGGGATCGCCTGTTCGCATGATAAGAGCGAACAGTGCCTGGCGCAAAGCAGGCATTAAAGTGGTCCAGGTTGAACCCCGCCTTTCGAATAGTGCTGCAAAGTCGGATAAGTGGATTCCGGTTAATCCCGGAACTGAATACGCTCTTGCTCTTGGTCTTGCCCATGTTATTATCAGAGAATCCCTTTACCGGAATGATTTTGTTAATGCCGGCGCTTCAGGGTTTATCAGGTTCAGAGATCTTGTCCTTTCAAGCTATTCTCCTGGCAGTGTGGAAAAAACAACAGGAATAAAAAAAGAAACAATAGAAGCCCTGGCTGTGGATTTTGCAAAGTCAGGAAGACCGGTTGCAATCTGCGGCAGAGGTCAAGGTAAAGCCCAAAGTTCACTTGGAGAGCTGCTCGCTGTTCAGGCATTAAATGCCCTTGCAGGGAATATAGGCAGGGAAGGCGGAGTTTTTGCGGTTAATGATCCTGCATATACTGCTTGGCCTGTATATCAGGCTGATGAAGTCGGTGCTGCCGGAATTAAAAAAGACCGGATCGACGGTGCCGGGAGCGGAAAATACAGATTCGCAAAAAGCCTTACCAACAGGTTTGCGGGCGCTGTCAATTCAGGGTCTCCCGTAAGCCTCCTTTTTGTTCTGGAATCAAATCCGGTATATTCATTGCCTGATACAAAAGCCGTAAAAGATGCTTTCAAGAAGATTCCTTTCATTGTAAGTTTCTCATCTTTCATGGATGAAACCGCATTGAACTCGGACCTTATTTTGCCAAACCATGTCTATCTTGAACGTTATGAGGATGTTCCGGCAAATGCCGGCCTTTCAAAACCGGTTGTTAGCCTTTCAAGGCCTGTTGTCAGCCCCCAGTTCAACACGAAACATGCGGGGGATGTCATCATCCTTATGGCAAAAGAGATGGGTTCCCCTGTTGCAGACGCTTTTCCGTGGGATGATTATCAGGCATGCCTTGAAGGGGCAGCAGGAGATAAGTGGAAGAAGCTGAACGAAGAAGGCTTCAGTTCTGATCCGGCATTTACCGCTCAGGTTGTCAATACTTCTCCGGGAAAATTTGATCTTTCGGGCGGAATTGCAGATTTCTCAATCCTCTTTACCCCTGTAAATCAAGAAGGAGACCCCAAGGCTTATCCCCTGTTTCTCCTGCCTTACGATTCATTCAGGATAGCCAACGGATACATTGGCGATCCGCCTTTTGTAATAAAAACCGTTGAAGATACGGTTCTTAAAGGAAAGGACATCCTTGTTGAAATAAATCCGGCAACAGCAAGGGCGAACGGACTTTCTGCCGGAAGTTATGCCACCCTTAAAACACCGAAGGGAAGCGCAAGGGTTAAAATAAACCTGTTCGAGGGAATCATGCCCGGTCTTGTGGCGATGCCAAGAGGCCTTGGCCATACCGCATATGACAATTATCTTGCGGGCAAGGGAATAAATGTAAATGAACTTATCGGAACGCTGGAAGATCCTGCTTCCGGACTTGATGCGGCCTGGGGAATTCGGGCCAATCTGAGCAAAGCCTAATTAAGAGCATGAGGTTCTGATGAAAGAAGAACAAAATCACGAAAAAGCTAAACGATTTGGAATGGTCATTGATCTGGACAAGTGCACCGGTTGCGGCGCCTGCATGGTTGCCTGCATGGCTGAAAACAACGTACCTTTCAAGGAAGATGAGTCGAAGAAGCTTGACAGCATCACCTGGTTGCGCGTTTACAAGCTGACAAACGGAAAACCATTTCCCGACACCGAAATCTGCTATCTTCCCAGACCCTGTCAGCACTGCGGCGGAAAAGGGAACCATGGCCATTCGCCCTGCGTCTCTGTATGCCCGGCTACCGCTACCGATTACAGCAAGGAGACCGGTATTGTCAGCCAGATTTATACAAGGTGCTTCGGGTGCAGGTACTGTATGGCTGCATGCCCTTATCATGCCAGATACTTTAACTGGTGGGACCCTGTCTGGCCGGATGGTATGGAGAAATATTTAAGCCCGAATGTTTCAGTACGCATGAGAGGCATTGTTGAAAAATGCAGCTTCTGTTTTCACAGGTATCAGATTGCAAAGGACAAGGCTTATTACGAAGGTCGCGGGGAGTTGGAAGAAAATGAATACCAGACTGCCTGCACTCAGGCATGTCCGGCCAATGCCATTACTTTCGGGGATCTTAACAATTCCGGACATGCGGTTTATGAACTGAAAAAAGACAAGAACGCATTCCGGCTTCTTGAAAGACTTCAGACGAATCCTAAGGTATATTACCTTTCGAGCAGGGAATGGGTAAGACGGGCAGGCGATAATTATCTCGAAAAGGAAAAAAAGTGATCCGGCGTCAATAATATACGAAAAGTTTTGATGCCATATAATATTTCAGTAACTGCAGATATTGAGGAGTAAGGAACATATGGATTCAGCATTAATACCCAAGGGAGTTAAGCGCTGTCCGACATGGCAGTTTGCCCTGTGGATAGGCGCAGCCGGGGCGGTACTTTTATGGGGCGTTTTTGCCATGCTGCTTTGCTGGTTCAAGGGACTCAACCAGACTAACATGAATGATTCTTACGGGTTTGCATTGTGGATCTGGGCCGACCTTGCGGTTATAGCCTTAGGAGGCGGAGCCTTTTTTACGGGGTTTCTGAGGTATATCGTAGGGAAGGATGAACTGAAAAACATAATTAACTATGCTGTTCTCATCGGATTCATTTGTTACAGTTCAGCGCTTCTTATCCTTGCCATTGATATCGGACAGCCGCTCAGAGGCTGGTTCATCTTCTGGCATGCAAATGTTCACTCCATGCTGACCGAAGTGGCTTTCTGCCTTACCTGCTATTTCGGTGTTCTGACCATAGAGTACGTTCCGCTTATCCTTGAAAACCGACAGATTGACAAGGTTCCTTTCTTTCACAGGCTTGGCCACAACATGCACGAGATAATGGCAGTTTTCGCAGCGACAGGGGCCTTTCTCTCCTTTTTTCATCAGGGTTCACTTGGTGGAGTGTCCGGAGTTCTTTTCGGACGTCCGTTCGGTTACAGAGAAGGAATATTTATCTGGCCGTGGACTTTCTTCCTCTTCACATGGTCGGCTGCCGCATGCGGACCCTGTTTTACAATTCTGATAACCAAAATCACCGAAAAGGTAACAGGGAAAAAACTTGTAAAACAGAATGTTATCGAACTTCTTGCAAAAATTTCCGGCTGGATGATTGGAACTTATATCATAGCGAAAATAATCGACACCTGGTACTGGGCTAAAGTTACGGCTCCTGCAGCCGGGTTCAGCCTTATGGATTTTTATTCAAACAATCCTTTCTACGGCATCTGGATACTTGTGCTTGAAATCGTTATTTGCGGAGTCGTTCCTGCGATAATACTTATATCTGAAAAAGGGCGTAAAAACCCTGCCGCGCTCGTGACGGCCCTAGTTCTTGCAGTCATAGGGCCATGTGTCAACCGGTGGGTAATGGTTCTTCAGGTGATGGCTGTGCCCGTATTAACTTTCGAAAACTGGGCGATGTATTATCCGAGCTGGCAGGAAGTTGCAACCACTATCCTGCCGGTTGCATACGGTGTAATCCTTATATCTTTTTCGTACCGTTATCTGCCGATATTCCCGCAGGAGCAGGAACTGAATCCGGAGGCTTAAGCCGCTGTAAAAAAATAAAGTAGCCATCTGGATGTCAAAAGCGGCATAAGGAGCCGTAACGAAATACTTTAAAATGCACTATTAATTTCATAACGGCTCCTAAAGATACCGGTTTTATTGTGGAGGTAAATCATGTTTCCTTTTTGTTTTGAATGGATGTGGGATATGTCCCATATGGTCTTTATGGGCGGACTATGGTATGCTCTTACAATTATAGGACTCGGAATGACGTTCTGTATCGGCAAGGCTTTTTATGATACCTTCCTTGATCAGGGTAAAGTTGATCATCACCATTAGTAAGTAAGAGATTATTTCCTGTGTTTTTCCGGCAGGAAATAATCTCGTAAGCTTACTTATCCCGTTTATCGGGGTTAGGAGCCGTTACGAAATAACCATTACATTCCTGACCATTTTGTTGCGGCTCCTTATGCAGGTTACAGCATTTCAATGTTATGATTATTTTTGAACGACGGCTTAGAATGTAAATACCGTTAAATCAAAAAGCGCTTGCCCCTTTAATCTTCCGGGGAAGCGCTTTTTTGTTTCAGGAGACGAGGGGAAGAATGGATAAAATAATTGTAGAGGGAGGGCATCCCTTGAGAGGTGAGGTCAGGATAAGCGGCGCGAAAAATGCGGCTCTTCCTATTCTTGTCTCATCGTTGCTTACCGACGGACCTTGCACATATTCGAATGTTCCTGATTTAAAAGATGTTGAGAGCACAAAAGAGCTTTTGATTAACCACGGCGCCAGAATAGAAACGCATGGGCATACCGTTAAAATCGATGCAGGGGGGCTCAATAACTCAGAGGCTCCCTATGACCTTGTGAGAAAAATGAGGGCATCCATACTTGTTCTCGGTCCCCTTGTTGCGAGGCTGAAAAAAGCAAGGGTTTCACTCCCGGGCGGATGCTCGATAGGTGCGCGTCCCATTAACCTGCATCTCAAGGGCCTTGCAGCGCTGGGAGCAAAAGTTGAACTGGTGCACGGATATGTTGAAGCAAGCGCTGAAACCTTAAGAGGCGCAGAAATATTTTTTGACACGGTCACAGTGACGGGAACTGAAAACCTCATGATGGCCGCAGTCCTTGCCGAAGGGATTACCATCCTTCGTAATGCGGCAAGAGAGCCGGAGGTGACCGCCCTTGCAGATGTTCTGAATAAAATGGGGGCGAAAATTGAAGGGACAGGCACATCAGTATTGAAAATAACAGGCGTTCCTTCACTCGAACCCGTATCCGCATCCATTATACCTGATAGAATAGAGACCGGCACATTCATGGTATCTGCAGCCCTTTCCGGAGGAGATATTAAGATATTAGACTGTGAACCCTCCCATCTTGAATCTGTTATTCACAAGCTGAGGCTGACCGGCTCTGATGTCAAAATAGAAGGCAATACGATGAGTGTAAAGGGAGGAGATAAAATCACAAGTATAGATATAAAGACTATGCCCTATCCGGGATTCCCCACAGACATGCAGGCCCAGTTCATGGTGCTGCTCTCCGTTGCGAAAGGTTTCAGCGTCATATCGGAAACTATTTTCGAAAACAGGTTCATACACGTAAGCGAACTGAAAAGACTGGGCGCGGACATCAAGATTTCGGGAAACACAGCCATGATTACAGGTGTTCCGATGCTGATGGGAGCTCCTGTGATGGCAACGGATCTTCGGGCAAGCGCATCCCTGATACTTGCGGGACTTGTCGCTTCCGGCACAACAGAGGTCAGCCGCGTATACCATCTTGACCGGGGATACGAGGCTATAGAAAAGAAGTTTGCTTCCCTCGGGGCAAGAGTAAAAAGAGTGAAAGCATGAATAATATTATGAAAGCGTAAAAAAAGTCCGCCCTCATTTTCACTTGCAACCGGAAGGTTGACGCATGAATAGCGATATTTACTTTCGCCCTGTTATTCCCCTCCTGATATCAATGATTGTAGGCTTATCATGCGGTCTCCGGTTTTCAGGGCACAATGTATGGGCATATCTTGCCATAACCTGCTGCTCCGGCGTTTTACTCATAAAAATTATCAGGAAAAAGACTTCGTTATTCCTGCCGTTGTTTCTTTTTTTTTCTCTCGGGTATCTGTCTATTCAGCCCTGGTTTCCTGAAACATTCCCTATCAATCATATCTCCCGCTACACCGACACCCATCCCGTTAACATATCAGGCCGGGTGACCGAAAGCCCGGAAATCAGGGATAACAGGTTGTCTTTTGAACTATCAGCACAAACTATCGACATTAACGGGAAAGTTATTCCTGTTTCGGGTAAGATCAATGTCAGGGTTTTAAACAACATCCCCGATATATCAGTAGATGACATGGTCTTTTTCAAAAGCGGAGTCAGGTCTGTAAGAAATTTTAACAATCCCGGAGGATTTGATTATAAGAGACATATGGCATTTAAGGGCATATCGGGTACGGCATATGTTGCGGGAGATGAGATCGGGATTAAAAAAAATGAGGCAAATATAAACGTGAAAGGGCTGATCGAAAATGCACGGAAAAAATTTTCCATTTTGATAGACAGCTCTGTGCCTTCCGGCGAGGCGGGAGTTTTAAAAGCTCTTGTGATTGGGGATCAGAATTCCATCTCCCCGGAAATCAGGGAGGATTTTAACCGGACAGGCACAAGCCATATTCTTTCAATTTCAGGGCTTCATGTTGGAATTGTGGCGACTGTTTCGTTCCTGTTTTTTAATAAATTTCTTTCATATTTTAATCTGTTTCTCTGGAATGCCTGGACAAGAAAAGGTGCGGCAATTTTATCCCTTCTTCCTGTTATAATATACGGACTTCTTGCCGGAATGTCGCCTTCAACCCAGAGGTCAGTCATTATGGTTTCGGTTTTTCTTATGAGCTTTTTTGTCGAGAGGGAGCAGGACGCAATAAATACTCTTGCTGTCGCGGCGATGCTGATCCTTGCCTTTCATCCTCCCTCTCTTTTTCTCATATCTTTTCAGCTCTCTTTTTTATCGGTTTTGTTTATCATTACAGGAATGAACCTGACTCTATACAGGAAGGATATAATAAGCAACGCACATGAAGGTTGGTGGCCCGGATTGCAAAGAAAAACAGCAGCATTTTTCCTCGTTTCGTTTTTTGCGACAATCGGGACCTGTCCGGTTGTCATGTACTATTTTAATCAGGTTTCACTCGTCGGGCTTGCTGCAAATTGTGTTGCAGTGCCTTTAATCGGATTTGCCGTTGTGTCGGCAGGGTTGCTCTCTTTTTTTATTTATCCGGTGAGCAGCCTTGTTTCCGTGTGGCTTATAAAAGCAAGTTCGGTAATCTTAGGGGTTTCACTTGAATTTATAATTTTTTTTGCGAAACTGCCTTTTGCCGCGATTAAAACGGTAACACCGTCATTTTTTGAAATAACCTGGTACTATTTATTGCTGGGCGCTGTTTTCGTTATTTTACAGGGAACAGACAGGAAAAATGAAGGGAAAAGAGACGGGAGCGTTTTTGAACGGATTAAACTGAGAGCGCCATTTATTGCAATAGTTTTTTTGATAATTGCCGGATATGCGGATATATGGTACTGGCTTGATAAGAGGTTTCTGCAGGAAGATCTTAAAGTCACGGTTATTGATGTCGGGCAGGGAGCCTCCACCCTTCTTGAGCTTCCGGGCGGCTATAATGTTCTTGTTGACGGAGGCGGATTTTCAGATAATTCAATATTTGATGTAGGAGAAAACATAACAGCTCCCCTTTTGTGGCGCAAAAAAATAAAGAGTGTGGATACTCTTGTTCTTTCACACCCTAACAGCGATCATTTAAACGGCCTTTTGTATATCGCAGAAAATTTTAACGTAAAGGAGATCTGGTCAAACGGGGAAGCTGCGGACAGCCTCGGATACAAAAAATTGCTTGAGATCATTAAGGAAAAAAGTATAGAGATGGAAGATTTTAATGAGATAAGAAGGAATAGAGCCATAAACGGGACTATCTTTAATATCCTGTATCCGGAAGCAGGATTTAAGGAAAAAAATGAGAAATGGAGGAAAGGGGATAACAGCTCCCTTGTTTTACAAGCCGTATTCGGATCAAAGTCATTTCTTTTTACGGGAGATATAAAAGCAAAAGGAGAATCCGATCTTGTGAAGACATCCGGGAATCGCTTGAAGAGCACAGTTCTGATTGTGCCGCACCATGGAAGCAAGTCGTCCAGCACGGATAAGTTTATTGATAAAGTCAATCCTGAGATTGCAATTATACCGGTCGGATGGAAGAACAGATATAAATTTCCTCATCCCGAAGTTCTTAAAAGATATAAAGAAAAAAAGTGCAGGGTATTTCGCACGGATGAAAATGGCGCGGTTATAATGTCCACGGACGGGAAGTCGCTTGCAGTTATACCAACAGTTGTAAATTAAAATTGACGGCTTCGTAAAAAGTCATTCTGCTGTGTTGCACTTCATCTTTCGTCATTGCAGTGTACCAGCAAGTACGCTTCATTCCTCAAGATTAGTGCGCCTTGCATAATGAGCTTTTTACTTTGCCGTCTGAATTTCGACTTTTTACGAAGGCATCAAAATTGTGATGAATATAAAAAAAAACCTTGATAAGCTTTACATCAAATATAACAAAAAAAAATTTGTTCATCCGGATCCACTCGAATTTCTCTATAATTACCATGATCTTCGGGATCGTGAGATAGCAGGATTTATTGCTTCTTCGCTTGCATACGGAAGGGTTGCCCAAATCCTGAACAGCGTTTCAGGAGTTCTGGATAAAATGGGTTCTTCTCCATACGTGTTCTTAATGGACTCAACTCCTTCGTCTGTGGATAAAACTTATTATGGATTTAAACACAGGTTTGCCGGATGTGAAAATTTTTCGGCAATGCTGACAGGTTTAAAACGTGTTCTTGAGAAATATGGATCTTTATATGAGTGCTTTTTAATGGGAGTTGCAGAAAATGACGAGACTGTCCAAAACGGCCTTGAATTTTTCACGAAGAAGATAACTTCTGGTTGCAACTGCAACCAGGGGCATCTGATACCCGTTGTGGAAAAAGGGAGCGCCTGCAAGAGACTTAATCTTTTTCTGCGCTGGATGGTCAGAAAGGATGATGTCGATCCCGGAGGCTGGGATAAAATTCCGCCCTCAATGCTGATTATTCCGCTTGATGTTCATATGCACAGGATAGGAAGACTCATTGGATTTACGGACAGAAAGCAGGCGGATATGAGCACGGCTCTTGAGATAACATCCGGTTTCAGAAAGCTTGTGCCGGATGATCCCGTAAAGTACGATTTCGCATTAACCCGTTTCGGAATAAGATCCGACATGAATATTGACGACTTTTTAAAAAGAATCCGTTAGGAGCCGTTACGAAATAACCATTACATTTCTGACCATTTCGTTACGGCTCCTTATGCCGGGCACGCCATTTCAATGTTGCGGTTATTTTTGAACGACGCTTAATCGGTTACAAGTATCACTTCGGCATTGTCAAGAATGCCCTTTTTTACAACGGAAACCAGTTCATACGTAGATTCCTTTCCAAGCACTATCTCGGTAAAGGAATTTCCATAAGACTTAAGACCTTTTAAGACAAGGGGGCGGCTCCCGACTCTCGGATGATTCTGAGCCAGAATAATATCATTCATAAAGAGGGAAATGAGGCGCCCGCTTTTGCGGGCTTCGGCTTTGTGTTTGTCATCCGGATAGACGACATCACTATTCCATCCCCTTATTTTAGGCGACATGGAAGGAACCATATTGATTCCCCGGGCATCAATTATTATACCTGTGGGATCTTTTTCAGCGAAAATTCTTGCTGTTTTAAAAGTCTCAACCTGTATTTGCTTTTCGAGGCGCTCAAGGCGTTTAAATATTATGTTTATATCTTTTTTACACGGAGCCTGAGATTCATTTTTAGTTGCAGCATAAGCAACAGAAAAGAAAAATCTCATGATCCCGGATACCCTGCCTGCGATAGTGTCATTAAACATGAATTTTCTTGATGACAGAAGCATGTCTTCGTAAATATGTGATGCAATTTTACCGGCGACAGGAATTTCGAGAGTAACTATGCACGAGCCGTCATCTTCAATCTTTCTGGATTTTATGACTGCTCCCTGAATTACCCCTGAGACAGCGGTTCTTATTACGTCGCTTTTGAGCATGAAGTCTTCAACAAGAGTTTCGCTTTCGACTCTGACTCCTTTTACTATTTCAAGAAGGTTTCTTTGAGCCACAACAACTGCCGCCCTGCATGCCATGGCTGATGCAGCGGCCTGGCTGGGGGAATTTTCCGGAGGAATCCCGACTCCTTCAGCTAATATGGAGCCAGTTGTCCAGTTTATTCCTCCCGACGGATTTATCCATTCAAAGACTTCTCCCGGCTCCTCCTGGGTTCTCCCGTCCGGGATATAAAGGAGAAAAATAAAAACAAATACAAAAGGCATCATAATATATCTTGGTATCGGCATTTTTCCTCCTTTCTTACCGGTAATCCAGATTTCCGATCACGGTCTTTTCCGACGCTGCCGGCGCCCAAAAGTTATCTTTTGCGAATATCTTATAAGGGGAGCTGCTCAGAATATGAAAGGGCCTGTTATTCCTGAATGTGTTGTTTTCAAAACGTGGCTGCGCATGATCCGAAACGACAACTCCGCCTGAACTGCTTGTGTTTATCTCCGTGTTGCGGATGAGCGGGCGGCTTGCTCCGCTTATTTCAAGCGCGCTGAAGCGGTTGTCTATAAGCCTGCAATCAATTATTCCGGGGCTTCCGGCGGATATCGTTACCGGGATTCCGCACCCTCTGACTTCAAGACCTCTTATTGAGACCGGCTTTTCGCTCTCGGTTCTTATGAAATAATTGAATGTACCACCGTCAATGCCTGAGACCCTGACCATATTATTCCTGCTTCCGTAAATTTGAAGCTCTCCGCTAATTTCCATATGCGCGTCCGGTCCGACCATTATTTCGGTGCCCGGTTCAATGAGCAAAACTCCTGAGCTCAGGAGCCTCGACTTTTTGAGAAGCCGGTATGGTCCTCCTTCCCGGGTCAGAATCTTTACTCCGTCGATTTCTTCAGGAATCGCGCCCTTTAGGATCTCTCCTTCCGCAAACCGCTTATCGGGCAGGGGCCGTCCGCTTGCTTCCGCATAAGGGCTTTCATTCTTTGCTCTGTCGACCGCCGTTATCCTGTAATATTTCATGACGAAATTCTCCGGACCCTTGTCTTCAAAACGAAGGTCTTTTACGGAGGCGATTTCCTGATATGCGCCGTGTGGAGAATTCGAAGCCGTAATACGGAAAAAGTCTATGTCTCTTTCTTCCGGAGATGCCCAGGATATTGAAATAATTCCGTCATGAGATTCTGCCGTCTGATTTCTTAAAGCTTTGGGGGGGATATTATCTACATCAACAAGCCCTATCGGGGATATCCATTCTCTTTTATGTCCGAGTTTATTCTGCAATATGCCGGTTAACGGCTTATCCGATATGTTGAGATCCTTTCCTATATTTATTTTGCCGCTGTATATTCCGGGCTCCGTTTCGGCAAGATCAATGAGACCGAGGCCTTCTATCCTGGCGGATGCCGTGTTGCCTGGGTCCCCTTCCATGGCTATCGACATAGTGTCGCCGTAGTGCAGAAACCTGCCTAAACCGTCGTGAACAACTTCTTTTATCAAGGGAAGCTGAACAGGATCGAGTCTTTTTTCTTCCGGTATACTGGCTATCAAATCCCTTCCAAGGTCATCGCTTGCGCGGAAGAGGTTGACCTCTCTCATATGAATGCCGGCAGATATTGCGCTCAGTATAAGCCCAACAGGGGTTGTCGAAATTCCTCCGGCATGGCTTCTTGCAACCTTCTCGCCATTCCATATTTCTGCGCCTGATGCATCAACAAAACGGAGCCTGACGCCGACTGCTACCTGGCTGTATATCCCGACAAAAATACGATCATAGTGCGTAATTTCACCGTAAAGCAACCCATCAACACCAAGAATTTTTGAAATTTGTGACGATTCTGTTGACTCAATCTGGTCCGGAGTATCAATTCCTCCTGCTTTCAACCTGCGGTCAATTTCCTGGATATGGAGGGAAAGGTAATTTTTCGAGGAGAAATGATTGAAAATTGTCCGCCTTACAACATCGAATGCCTCAGGTTTGCCGGTCTTGTTTATGAAGGGAATGATTGCCACGGTTCGGGGTAATTTCTGCCCCGAAACTGATGTATCTCTGCTTTCAACACCGCCGGTGCCTATGGGGCCTGAAATCACGAGTGAATCTTTTGTTGTCAGAGCGCATGCAGGGAAAAGAAAAATAAAAAACAAAACAGATACTTTAAATATTGCAGTAAAATGCCGGGTAGAAACAACCGGTTTATTTTGGCACATGGATTCTCCCCCTTTATTTTACTTTTGTTTATTAGAGAAAAATCTGGTTTATGGAGAGACGAACGATTATTTTTATAACCGCATGATTTTTTTTACTATAATATGGCTAAAAGTTGTCATTGTGTCAATATCGAAATATTTACACTAAAATATATAAATATTTAAAAAATAGGATTATCTCCAAAAGAGTTGGCGATCCTATGATTCAAGGGTTCCAGGATTCAAGTGACCTGAAAAGCGAGCGTATTTTCCGTAGCTTACTGCGGGATTAGCGATAGTTAATTCTCCCTGGTTTGTTCAAATTACATATAACAGGTAGAAAACTGTGCAATATAGAGTGGCACATGAAAAAAGAGCACTTGATTTATTTTAGAAAAATTGACAAGCTATTAATAATGATGGACTCGTAATAAGTCTGGATTTCCACGGGAGTGACGATTTTGAGACTTTTTACATGGCGGGAAAGGGCTTCCTCAGCTTAACCGCCCTCGGCCTGTTGGTTGTTATTTGCGAGTTCATCAATAATATCGGGTTGGTATACAGATGCTTTTAAATACCGAAAGAAAAAAATATGATCATAAATGAGGCAATAGAAGTTCTTAAAATTGAGGCTGAAGGGATACTCAAATTAATAGACCGTATTGACAACAGGTTCGCTGAAATGGTGGAACTTGTTTACAGCTCGAAAGGGCGTTTGATTGTAGGTGGAATTGGCAAGTCAGGCATGGTTGGGAGAAAAATCGTTGCCACCTTAAACAGTACAGGAACAAGATCTTTTTTTCTGCACCCTGTTGAAGCCATGCATGGGGACCTTGGTGGTGTTTGTAAGGATGATATATTTCTTGCTCTTTCCAACAGCGGGGAAACCGATGAACTGAATGTGCTTGTACCGATTATAAGTAAAATTGGCTGCAAAGTAATTGCCTTTACAGGCAATAAAAACTCTACCCTTGCAAAGCACAGCGATATTGTTATTGATGTCGGAGTCGAAAAAGAAGCATGCCCGTTAGGGCTTGCCCCGACTGCGAGCACAACTGCATTGCTTGCGATGGGCGATGCCCTGGCAGTTGTCCTGATAAACAAAAGGCATTTCATGCCGAGTGATTTCAGAAAGATTCATCCGGGGGGTGTTCTTGGCCAGCGCCTTTCCAGCGAGGTCAAAGATATAATGATAACAGGTGAGTCATTGCCCCTTGTTTATGAAGGAATAAGCTTGTATGAGGCAATTTGTAAAGTTGATTCGGGAGGACTCGGGGCAGCCGTTGTTTTAAAAGAAGATAATACGCTTGCCGGTATCATAACTGATGGGGACATCCGTCGGACTATAGCGAAAAACAAGCCGATATATGAACTTAAAACAGAAGATGTCATGACAAAAAATCCCCGAAGAGCAGGACCCGATTCACCAGCCTATGATGCTCTGTACCTTATGGAAAAATTTCAGATTACAGTGCTTCCTATCACAGATCCTGACAATAAGATTATGGGAATATTGCATCTTCATGATATTCTTGGTAAAGGCAGCTTCAGGTTTAACGGGAAATAAGATTTATTATGTTTAAATTTCTGAGTTCTATTTTACTCTAACAGCTATGCCCGGAACGGGCACAACGAAGCATGAAAATACAGGAGCCAGGAGTCAGGATCCAGAATAAATATGGTATTGTTTTCCTTCTGTATTCTGTATTCTGACTCCTGTATTCTCATATAAATTTGTTAAGCGAAAGAGGTTATCATGGATGAAAATGATTTTGAAATAAGTACGGATATTCCAACCTTGGGAGAAGCCAAAATACCTTCTTTTGCACACAACAAAGAAAGAGGAAAAGAACGGCAGGCTTTTGTATCGGACAACGATAAGGTTCTAATTGATGTTAACCCTTCCCGCATTGTAAAGCTTGTTAAAGAGGGAAAGACACTGCCATCCTTTGAAATGGCGGGTCCGAGGGAAAAAATCTATTTTGATCCCAGCAAGTTAAGATGTGCTCTTGTAACGTGCGGCGGACTTTGTCCCGGCTTGAATGACATTATCCGGTCTATAGTTCTGGAGCTTTATTACGGATACGGAGTCAGGAATATATACGGAATCAGGTATGGACTTCAGGGCTTTATTCCAAAATACGGGCATGATGTCATGGACCTGAAACCGGATTCTGTCTTGAATATTCTCGAAATCGGTGGATCTGTCCTCGGGTCATCCCGAGGCCCTCAGGAGATTGATGGAATCGTCGACAGCCTCGAAAGAATGAGCATCAGCGCTCTTTTTATGATCGGTGGCGACGGAACGCTTAAGGCCGCAATTAAAATTGCAGATGCCATACTGGAAAGAGGACTTAAAATAAGCGTTGTCGGCATTCCAAAGACAATCGATAATGATATTTATCTTGTTTCCAGATCATTTGGTTTTGATTCAGCTGTTGACATTGCCACAATGGCAATAAAAAGCGCTCACAATGAATCTGCCGGCTACCCCAATGGTATAGGGCTTATTAAACTCATGGGGAGATATTCAGGTTTTATTGCCGCAACATCTGCTCTTGCCCAGCAGGATGTTAATTTTGTCCTGATCCCGGAAATAGATTTTGACCTCGAAGGGCCGAATGGATTGCTTGCATCTCTGGAAGGACGTCTCAAGCTCAGAGAACACGCGGTGATTGTTGTAGCGGAAGGGGCCGGGCAAAAATATCTTATAAATGAGAAAGAAGAAGTTGATGCATCAGGCAATGTAAAGCTTAAAGATATTGGTTTATTCATCAAAAATGCTATCTCGTCATATTTTAAATCCAAAAACATCGAGGTATCATTGAAATACATAGATCCAAGCTACATAATAAGAAGTCTTCCGGCAAATGCCAATGATCATGTTTTCTGCAGCTTCCTCGGCAGAGATGCTGTCCATGCCGCCATGGCTGGAAAGACCAAGCTCATTGTCGGCAATTGGAGTAACCATTTTGTTCATATTCCCATGATCGCATCAGCCGAGAAGAGGAAACAGGTAAATCCAATGGGGAAGCTCTGGCAAAGTGTTCTGGAGGCTACCGGGCAGGGGCCGCTGAAAAACTAACTCATTCTGTTCTGAGTTCGACGAATCTGCCTCCGCTTATGGTAAGAATATAAAGTTTTTTTTGAGCATCCCGTGAACTGCTAAAAGAAGTAAGACCTGTAAGACCCTGAAAATTTGTGATATTATTCAGTTCTTTTTTGACAGAATCCGGAAATCTTATATTGGGAATGCTTACTGTCTGAAACAGCATCATGGCTGTATCATAGCTAACAGCTTCAATAAATCCCGGTTTTTCTCCGTATTTATCTTCAAAAGAGGAGGCAAAATTTCTTACTCCTTCCGAATCGCTTTCAAGGAAGAAGCCTTCAGTTATTATAACCCAATCTTTAAAAAATTCTTCCGCCATATCGATCATCTTCTGTGAATGCCAAAGGTTTGTGCCTAAAAGATAAATATTGCGTAAATCAAGGTATGCAAGCTGTGGAACAATAAGACCTGCTTTCGCAGGGGCATCAGGGATGAAAATGGCCTCAAAGTCGGGGTCGGTAATTTTTGCTTCATTTGGCGAAAGGCTATAAATCCTTAAGAGCTTTTTGATTGAATCTGCAAAATCTGTCAGGGTGGGATCATATGATTCTGATCTTAAAATTTTTCCGCCATTTGCTTGAACTTCGGATGCAAAAAGGGCAGCAAATGTAGTCCCGTAGTTTTCTTTGGGATATAATATCGCAAACTTGCTTATTCCTTTTTTGTGCATTGCGTAATCCACAAGGGACCTGACCTGCATTCTGGGAGTAAGGAAGTTCCTGAAAACAAAATCACCGGTATCGGTTATATCCTCTTTCTGGCTTAATACTATTATTGGAACACCTCCTGCTTGAGCTCTTTTTGCTGCAGAAACTGTTTCGGCAGTTGTCATCGGCCCTATAATTGCGGAAACATTTTCCTTTATCAGTTCATCAACCGCAATTTCCGCCTTTTCCGGGTCCGATTCAGTATCTTTTATCGCAAGGTTAACAGGAGAATGCCCAAACCGGAGTGAAAACCGGATTAAGGCAAGTTCCACCCCCTTTAGTGCCCGGTTCCCAAAGACGCTAAACTTACCGCTTAAGGGGAGCAAACATCCGATAGTATGAGGTTTGGCCGCCGTCTTTTTATATATTTCATTTAAAAGGTTTCTGGCCTCTTTTATATTTTTATGTGACGGTAATGTTGTTATAAAATCATTCAAAACATCTGCTGCTTCGCGATACTTATGTTTTTCAAAATAATTCAACCCGAGCTGATATTTGAAGTATCCTTTTACAGTATCATCTTTGATGTTTTCTGTAAGCAATGTGATATTGCTGATTTCAAGTTGTGCTATTGAATCCCGGAGTTTTTTGTCGATCCTTTCCCGTTCAGAATCAGAGCTTTTAATGCGGGCCATTGAATATGATACCACGGCATCCGCAGGGAGCTTCAGATACATCTGGGCGTCCCCAACAAGAACGTATATTTTTGAAATGTAAGAATTTGAGATGCTGACGCGGGGGAGGGCCGCGGAAAAATAGATTGCTTCTCTGAACAACCTTTCCTTTAAATAACTTTCTAAAACTTTAATGATTGCATCGGGAGTGAAATTGCTGTCCGGGTAGTTGTTGATAATGAGCATATAACTGTTTCGCGCACTTTCATTCTGCCCGAGGGTATCGTAAATAGTGCTCATGCGCATCAATGCAGCCGGAATAAGTTTGCTGTCAGGAAACCGGGCAAGATATTCCTTATAAATTACAAGGGCTTTTTCATGGTCTTTTGAATAGAAAAGGTTTTCAGCCCTTGAAAAAAGAGCTTGCTCAGAATCTGTATCCCTTGGAGTATAAACAACTTCCGGTTTTGGAATACAGGAGAGCACAGAAAGGAAAAGCAGGATATATACTAATTTAAGGGGCTTCATCTTTTTCTCACTTTTAGTGAACCGTAACAGCTATCGCTAACCCCGATGCTTGAGACGGGGAGCATCATATTTTTCAAAGTCTACAATACTTTTTATTATTGTCAAATAATTGTTAATGATTTGACCGTCAAAACTTGTTGAACTTAAAACATTTTAGGTTTATTATGATTCCATATAAAAAGGGGTCTTAATTGCCCTTGTGTTGAAACTCCCTGCAGTTCGCCTGAGGCGGACAGGGAATCTTGCCAGTAAGGAGGAATCCGGGAATTTGGGATTCGCCCGCTAATCCCGCTGCAAGCTGCGGGGAGTGCGCTCGCTTTTCCGGTCAAAGCCACAAAAGGGGGAGTGATCCATGGATAAAATAAAATATTTAGCGTTCATTACAGTGTTGTTGTTCTCTTTTCCGGTTTCAGCAGAATTTTACAAATTTACTGGTCCAGATGGCAAGGAACGCTATACTGATGATTATAATAAAGTCCCGAAGAACCAGAGGGCAAAATCAAAGGGATATGTCGGTTATGAATCAGATGCGGGCAGTTCTGAACCTGAAATAAAACAGGAGACAGGGCGGGGGGTCGATACACAGGAGCTAAAAGAGGGTAATAAATCAGAGTCGGCCAAGACAGAAATTTTTGATAAAGCAAGAGGAAGCCTCGAAAAAAAGAAACTGGAACTTGAAGATGAATATAAGGCTCTCGCAAAAGAGAGAGAAGGGTTGGACCTGCTAAAGGGTGAACTCAAAACAAACGAGCAAATGCTGCAATACAATTCAAGAATACAAGACCATAACGAAAAAATAAAAACATACTCTGCAAAAAGGAAATCCTTTGTTTCAGAAGCAGAAGCGTATAATTCTGAAATTGAAAAATCCATGAGGAGTGATTTGGAAAAATATAACCAGGAGAAAAAGGCAGAGGCTGAAAGCAAGGAAAAATAGAGAATATTTTCAGAAAGCAACCTTGATGTACTCGTAAAAAGTCAGAATTTAACCTTTTATGTCATTTCCGCGAAAGTCCGCCGCGGCGGATAAATTCAATCTGTTCTGGACTCCCGTTTTCACGGTAGTAACGGGATTTCGACTTTTTACGAAGGCATCAATTATAATCAAGTTTACAGGAAAAGAATACGGTATAATTTCCATTTTCAGCGGTATTGTCCTTACTCTTACCGCCCCTTTTCTGATTACCTTTATTCTGGCAGCTGTTTAGTATTGCTTATAAATATAATATAATAGATGCAGGGAGGAAAACATGGCTATTAAAATTATTATCAAAAGAACTGTATCTGAGGACAAGGTGAAATATTTAACTCCTCTTTTGAAACAGCTAAGAGCGCTTGCAAATAACCAGTCCGGCTACATTTCAGGTGAGACGCTCAGGCGGATGGGCAATCCGAGCGAATACCTTGTGATCAGTTCATGGCAGTCTGTTGAAGACTGGGACAGATGGTTTTTAAGCAATGAAAGAATTGGAGTGCAGAATAAAATAGATATTATTCTTGGTAAAAAAACCGAATATGAAGTTTATACTTATTGATTGATAAAGGAGATATTGCCATGCTAGGTATGACAACCGGTATTTCGGATTTTGACAGGGTAATCAGAATAGGCCGCCCGCCTAATGTTGTAAAACTCTTTCCGAATTCCAAAGCCCTTATCGTAAGTGGAAAATTCATCGACAGGGCCATGACAGCAAAAGGCAAGTCCATTGTCATGGCCGCAAACGGAAGAAGCAACCTGGTAATACGCGGAGCTCTTCAGGCTGCGCAAAGAGCCAACTCGGCCATAATCATTGAAATTGCCAGATCCGAAGGCGGCGCGAGCGCTTATTGTGCGGTCAATTACTGGAATATGGCAAGACAGGTCGACGCCCTGTGTAATGAACTCGGCATCACGGTGCCCGTTGCGATTCATGCGGATCATTACGGGATAAAAAAAGAGCAGGATATTGCGGCCGCAAAAATCGAGATTCCCACCGTATTTGAAGCAGGTCTCACATCCATCGCAATCGATGCCTCCCATATGCCTGATGACAAAAATCTTCTTGCCAACATCGAATTGAATCCTTTTATTCCAAAATGGGCCGGACTCGAGACCGAAGTTGGGGAGATAAAGGGAAAATCCGGGCTTTCAACCGTAGATGAGGCGCTGTTTCTTATCAAGGGGCTGAATGCCCATGATATTTTCCCAGACTGGATAGCGTTAAACAACGGGACAACGCATGGCATCGAGGCGAGCAGCCAGGGAATCCAGGTGGATCTGACGGTTGCCATTCATGACGCTCTGAAAAAATATAAAGTTTCAGGCGCCCAGCACGGCACATCCGGAAACAATTCCGACCGTTTGAGGGAGATAGCATCAAGAACAAGGACTACAAAAGCAAATGTAGCTACTGCACTTCAGATGATCTCATGGGGACTCGAGGTGAACGATTACGGAAACGCCATGCTTGATGAAAAGGGGAATTTCATCAAGGTAAAGGATGAAGGAGTTAAGGAAGAATTGTGGAAAGAGATGGTTGCCTACGCGGATTCAAAGGGCTGGAAAGGTGGTAACTACAAGTCACTCAACCTTGCTTTTGAAAACAAAATAATGGGTCAGCCGAAAAATATAAGGGAGAGAATGTCAAAGCGGGTGGAAGATTTCATATATAATATGATAGTAAGTGTTTTTAACGGAAAAGACTCAGCGCCAATCGCAGTTCAGAATATACTGGAAGCAGGATCATATGATCCGGGCGCAAAAGCCGGAAGGATCGAAGACCCTGCACAATGGACACCCGGAAAAATATCCGAAAGAGCGGTTTCAATAACATCGGACAAAGGCGCGAAGGGGAATTTCGACGATTAGGAGCCGTTACGAAATAGATAGTGCCTTTCAGACTATTTCGTTACGGCTCCTTATGCCGTTTTTGACATCCAGATGACCACTTTAATTTTTTACAGCGGCTTAAATGCGTAAAAAGACGAACTGCCAGTACTGCGGAGAGATGCTATCGGAGAAGGTGTATGAAGAGAGGACGCGCCTTTTCTGCGGGCATTGCAATGAAATATTTTATGAGAATCCTGTTCCGGCCACCTGCATAGTAACAATTGATGAAACGGAAAGGGTCCTTCTCGTAAAGCGGAACGTTGAACCGAAGAAGGGATTCTGGTGCCTGCCCGGAGGATTTGTTGAACTTGGTGAAAACCCTGATGGAGGTGCCCTGAGAGAGCTTAAGGAAGAGACCGGACTTGAGGGTAAGATAGAGATGCTTATTGGAGTGACTTCAAGCCCGAACTCCCAGTATGATACAGTCCTCATGATCGGCTATCTTGTTAAAAGCTACAGCGGTCTCTTGTGTACAGGTTATGATGCCTCTGAAGCCGAATGGTTTAATTACAAGGAGCTTCCTGAAATAGCATTTAAGAGTCATTTGATGTTTATAAGAATTTATTATGCATCGTACAGTAACGGCATTATCTAACCGGAATTGCAGAAAATATTCTTTATTATTAAACAGAGGTTAAGGAAAAAGAAAGTATATGCGCTTTTCAAGTTATCAGATACATCATATAATGCAGGTTTACGCAGACAAGTTAAGTAACGGGGAAGATAAAAAAGAACGATTTCGTGAAGGGAATCTGCCTTCAGGCGATGGCAACCCTGTTTCAAAAGCAGACAGCCAAATAATTGCAGAGAGAATAATAAAGGATATGACGGGCAGATTAAATAATATTTGTAACAGTGGTATTCAAATATCTGAGTTTGAGCCTGCGTCGGGAATAAATAAGGATAAAGATAAGTCAATCAGGGAGAATAAAAACTTTGTTTTTAATATAATTGATGAGAGCGGGAAAAAGATTTCCCTGGAAATATCCCTGAAGGATTCCGAATTCCTTATAAAGAATCTCTGAGAGATTTGATGGACTCGTAAAAAGTCCATCAGCAGGCCGAGGGGGCGATTAAGCCCCGGCCTGGGGTGAGGGTGGAACCGCTTGAATTTACTTCAAGCGGCGGGAGAGTCCGCCTCAGGCGGATTTCCCGCCAAGTAAAAA
>JAGVOC010000273.1 GCA_020052975.1 Desulfobacterales bacterium
GATATTATCGGCAAGAAACGGGATACTCAGAATATGATCAAGATGAGCATGGGTAATAAATATATGGTTAATTTTTAACTGCGCTTTTCTATCGAGGACGTTTGTAATGCTTCCCGCATCAAATACGATTTCTTCATCGAGGAGGAAGGAAGGAGGGTTGTGTCCCGGAAACTCAGCACCTGAACAGCCGATGACTCTGATCTTCATAGTGGATATTTATTCTACACTTTTCATATAAAATATCCAGCGATATTTTATATGAACACCTCAGATATAGGTAGTTTCCTTGAAAACTACAGGATTATGATTAAATCCTCCCAAATCTTCCGGATGTCCAACTTCTTCACTTCCTCTCCATCTGTCTAATCAAAAAACTCTTCTTTTTCTTCTTTACACCGTAATTTCACCACTTGAAAGTCACAGATTGTTCACAGATTCTGACAGACGTCCGCATAATCTAACTCCCAGACGTTCCGGCAAAATGTGACTAAGCAGTAGCCCTAGACATGATATTTTTTATCAAAAAAAATTATTTTGTAGCTCTGAATTGTCACGCTTATCATGAGATTGACTTCTCCTGCACAGTATAATAAACTGAAAGCAGATAAATTCCCGATAACGCCGTATCCTTCGTGAGGGGGGGGACGGAAAGCGACGGGTGCTGAATAAAATAAAGCACAGCCGGGCTGCCGAAGGAATCATGAAGCCGCAGTCCGGTTTTGTTTTTGGTCATCATAACATTCCGGTATGGACTTGATATAGTGAAAGCTGCATATTACATGCATCAGGGGCTGCGTACAATACAAGAGGACTGCGTCTTTATCAACGGGAAGATCTTTCAGAACTCTCTCTTTAAGAAAATTTTGCTCACTACCATTCTCTCAAAAAAGGGGTTGTTTGCTGTCTGTGACGGCATAGGTGGGCGTGATGCCGGTGAATGGGCGAGCAGATATGTATGCGAAAAACTCGGCGAGAACTTGCCCCTTTCCAGTTCCTCGCCGGAAATCATCGAGGATATTTTTCGTATGATACAGAACCAGATCGAAGGAGAACAGGTCAAGAACAGCGGTACCACTGTTGCCGGCGTTGTTCTTGATAATGGCAAAACCGGAATCTTCAATGCAGGAGACAGTAGAGTGTATAAAATCACCCATGAGCAAATTCTCCGCATGTCCCATGACCACTCACTCCTTCAGACGAATATTGACAGGGGTTATTTAACAGTAGATCAGGCATCCTCCTATGCATTTAAACATGTAATCGAATTCGGAATTGGGGGCGTATTTCAACAGGAGTGGAAGAACGGCGACAAGAATCTATATATCAGAGAAGATGTACTGCAACAAAATGAGTGCTATCTGATTTGCTCCGACGGGGTTTATGATGTCTTGAAAGACGAAGAAATCTTTGCTATCTTACATCAGGCTCCCTTTGCCGGAACAACCGACCTGGTAGCATGCATCAAAGAACGAATGAAGGATAATTTCAGTTTTATCTTGATCGGAAACGATTCATAAATGGAAATCGAATCTGCCGCAAAACTCATAAAGAGTGTCCTCCCGACTTATGAAGTTAAAGAAGTAATCGGGGAAGGCTCTTTTGGCGCTGTTTTCAGAATAAAGGATGAACTCAAGGAAAGGGCGGCAAAAATCATCCTACTCAGCGCATCACCCACCATTGAAGGAGGAAAGGTTGTCAGCGCTGAGGTAAAAATTGAGCGGGACTTCAGGCATATCGTCGAAAATTATGAGCGTATTAAGTGCGATGAAATCGTCAGCGTATATGATTTTTACAAAGTTATCGGCGGCGAGGATACAAGAAAAGAAACAGCATATGCCATAGTCGTCATGGAACTCTATCCGTCCAACCTGCTCCTTTACCTGGTTGATTATTTCAAAAAGAACAATCGTTCATTGCCTGTCGAAACAGCACAATTGATCATCGAAAAACTTGCGCAATTGCTCGGCAATCTTTACATAAAGAGGGGATTTCTCTTTGAAGACCTTAAACCTGACAATATCCTGATAAAGGATTTAGGCAGCGATGTCAAAATCGTTGTTGGAGACATCGGAGGCCTAAAAAATCTTGGAAGCGCTTCGACAACAAGTTCCCAGGTCACCCTTTCCTATTGTGCTGCAGAGGTCCTCAGGAGAGGACAGAAACCTGATTTGCGTTCCATAATTTATTCTTATGGACTTATCAGCTACCTTATCCTGGAAGGTCATCTTCCCTACGAAACTCACGGCATTAATGACCGTATAGAGTTGATTAAAGAAAAGGGGCTTCTATTTGAACGCGAAGATATTCCTGAACAACTGAAAAAAATCATCGGGAAATGCGTTGCTTTTTCCCCTGAAAACCGCTACAGCGATTTCAACGAAATTATCGACGCCCTCCATGGAAAAACTTATCGGGAAAGAAACATGTTCAGTGAGGAAACAATCAAACTCGGAAGCCTGAAGAATGAGACCGAAGCTCCTTCAAGACCTCCTGTGGAGCCCCGGCAATCGTTTTACAGGACGATACTTCCGGGCGACGCACGATTAGGGATGACAGGGTCGCTTTCGCAGCTGATCACCGCCGAGAAGAAGCGCGCTGTTTCGGTCAGGCTTTATGATAATCAGGACGCTATCGATAAAGTTGACAAGGAGATCCGGGACTTTGTAGTGCGGGGCGGGGATGTGTACAAGATTCAGGGAGAGAGCCTGAAGGTCTACGGGGACATAATAGTCGAACGAAAAGCCCTGCTGATCATTGAGGATGCAACGCTGTATTTTGACGAAGATTCCGGCATTGTTTCATTTGGAACAATAAGAGCTACCGGTTCCTCTTTTAGCGCAATCGATTATGCGAAAAAATGGAACAATATCGTTCTAAATCCCCAGGGCACGCGAATAACCTCCATCAAAGATTGTAAAATCAGCTTCGGGAAAGGCCGAACGTGGAAATCACTCAAGACCTTTTTCGGTGACAGAACCTATCCGCTCAATGATGAGTATCATTATGGTGGCGGGCTCTTCATCGTTGATATCACCGAAAAAAATATCTCTATTCACAATTGTACGATTTCCAAATGCTCCGCCCATTCAGGCGGCGCAATTTTCTGTTTGAATGCGGAACCCGCAATAGAAAATAGTGTCTTTCAGAATTGTTTCGCACTCCTTTCAGGCGGCGGATTCGCATGTCATCGGCTGAATCCTGTGATACGGAATTGCAGATTCCTCAATTGTTCTTCCAAAAAGGAAGGCGGCGGGATGTTCTGCTCCCAATCGCATCCGATTGTCGAAAACTGCATGTTCCAGAATTGTTCAACCAGTTATCTCTATGGCGGCGGTATATATTGTTCCCAGGCAAATCCTCAACTCAAAGGGTGTAAATTCAATACCTGTACTGCGGTCAAAGACGGCGGGGCAGTATATTGTGACATCAAGAGCCATCCAAGGATACTGTATCCGCAGTTCACAAACTGCAAACCAAGCAATACGAATTGTGCGTTACAATAGACTTTTCGGATAACGCTGTATGGAGAAAATGGCTTCAATGAATCCAGAAGACGATAGTTCCTCAAAAAAAGATCCGACGGTCAGCAGCGCTGACCTTGAAAAATTACTCGAACAGCGGGCCCAACTTGATGAACTGATCCAGAAAAAGTTTACCAAGGTTATCACGATCATGTTTACTGACCTGAAAGGATCGACATCGATCGCCGAATCCGAAGGGGATATTGTCAGTCGATTTCTGATAAAGAGGCATCACGATATTCTTATCCCCATTATTAAGCAAAACGGCGGTGTTCTTGTAAAAACCATGGGAGACGGTACGTTGTCATATTTTCAGGAGGCAGTCGATGGTATTCGCGCCTCTGTAGATATTCAGACGAGCATTAATGACTACAATAGTACACGAAAGAGCGGTCCCCCTATCCTGCTGCGTATCGGCCTGAATACCGGCACCGGGATGGTTGAGAGGAGCGATATTTATGGGGACGTGGTGAATACTGCCTCACGCTTCGAGTCCCTGGCAGGTCCTGGTGAAATTTACATCTCGGAGAATACCTATGATGCGCTTGGCGAGTCCAAGAATACATTCTACTGTCGTTTTATCAAGGAAAGTACCCTCAAAGAAAAAAAGGGATCGTTTAAAATTTTCAAGGTATTCTGGGATAACGATGAAATTGAGCGGGATAAATTTGTCCTGAATTCCCCTCTCGGCGCAGAGACCGGCCCCAAGACTATAACGTTTAATGCATGCAGCAGGGCACATCCCGTTGTTGAAGATGAGATGACTCAGGAAGACAATGCGCTCGTGCGGAAAGCCAACCACTATGAAAAAGAACAGGAATTTCTGAAACTTTTTCTCCTCTGCGAGGAAAACCGTAAAAATCCGAGTCTTGAAGAAATGTATCAGAACCTAAAAAACAATCTTGAACGATATGACAAAATGGATATAAAATATTTTGACGAGGACGCCATCTGGTTTTTTAAACGGACAATAATCATGGGCAGGGTGTCACTCGCTGATTTCCCCATCTCGAACCAGGCCCTATCAAGAATCCCGATACGGGTGGGAATAAAAAACGGTGAAGGCTTTCTGGAAATTGAGAATAAGGGTGCGGAAAAGATCAATACCGTCGAGATCGAAAAACCTACAGAAACAGTGCCGGTCAGGCCCAGGGTAGAATTTTCCCTGGGGACTACCGGCAAGATTATCTTCTCTGTCTGCTTCCCGATCGAGTTCAGAGTCTACAAGGACAGGTTCCTTACCCTGAAGATATTAAATCCGGAAGAATGCATCATGAAGCACTTCCATGTACATCTCAACGACATCTGGAAAGAATTCAACGAAGAGAGTAAGAGGATACTCATTATCGGCAAATAGTCTTACGGATTTTTCAAGTTCCCTTTTATACAGCCCCCCCCATTTCACAGAGTGCGATCAGCTCCTCGGAAGAGTATGGGGACTGGGTATCGCTTTCATGGAAATTGACGAGGCGTAACACTTCCTCAAGTGAAGTTATTCCTTTGGTAGCCTTATAGAATCCGTCCTCCTGTATGGATATGAGTCCGGAGGTCTGACGGGCAAGTGCTCTGATTTTGCTCGAAGGAACCCTCTGCAGAAGCGCATCACGGATTTCGTCGTTTATAAGCATAATTTCATTGATTGCAGTACGACCTTTGTATCCGGTATTGTTGCACTCAAGACATCCATTTGCAGTATAGAATGTATGATTATCGAGGTTTATCGGACGGATACTCCTGAAGGAATTAAGTATATCGTTGCTCGGTGTATACGCTATTCTGCAGCTCGGACAGAGAACCCTCACAAGCCGCTGTGCCATGACCGACATGACTGTGGAGGAGATGAGAAAAGTCTCGATGCCGATTTCGAACATACGCAGGAGCGCACCACTTGTGTCGTCGGTATGAAAAGAAGTCAGTATCTTGTGGCCGGTAAGCGCGGTCTCAATAACTGCTTTGGCCGAATCCCTGTCTCGTATCTCACCGATCATAATGACATCAGGGTCTTGTCGCAGTACCGATTTGACGAAATTCGCATAGGTAAGCCCGGTTCTATCGCTAATTTGACCCTGCACTACCCCCTGTATCGTATATTCAATAGGGTCCTCCATGGTCACTATCTTTTTGTCCATCCCCCCCAGATGGAGTATTGCTGCATACAGGGTCGTTGTCTTGCCGCAGTTGCTCGGTCCGGTGACCATAATGATGCCCGAGGGGATTTCGAGCATTTGTCTAAATAGGTAGAGGTTTGTCGGGGAAAACCCCAGCATATCGAGATCCATCACGTTGCTCTGGTTGGGCAGAACACGAATTGCAATACTCTCCCCGCCCAGAGATGCATAGGTCGAAACCCTCAGGTCGAAACACCTGTTCATAACTTTTGCTCCGAGTCTGCCGTCCTGATGCCGCCTTCTGTCTGCTATGTCCATTCCACAGAGGGCTTTAATCCGGCTGCATAGCGAAAGAGCAAGAGATATTGGCAGGTCTGTTTTATGGTGCAATACTCCGTCTATACGGTACCGCACCCTTAGCATGTTTTCCATAGGCTCTATATGAATATCACTGGCCCTTTCCTGTAAGGCATTGGATACGATAAAGTTCATGACGTCGATGATATTATCTTCGTCGCGCTTAAAAGCAACCGAATCCCCGATAACAAGGTTTTTATAGGGATTGCGCGCTTCCTTATCCCAGGCAGTATTGTCTGTTATGCGTATGTCTTCATAAATCAGTTTCAGTGCCTTATTAATATCATCTGAACTCGCAATTGCCGCTTCTATTTTGCACTTGAATACGTTTTTCATGGTATTGATCGTCTCTTCCGAGAGGGGGTCGCTCATAATCACGGTGACCACATCACCATCACGGTATATAGGAAGACATTCGTTCTTCTGGAGAAAAGCCCTGCTGATCCCTTTCAGAAGACTTGGATCAATGATCCCAATCGTCGGGATAATTTTAGGGATACCGAGTTGTGTGCTCAGGGAGTTGATCAAATTTGCTTCTGTGATAAAACCATTTTCTATAAGGATCTTGCCAAGTCTTTTTTCTTCAATTCTCTGGATTTCGAGGGCATGGTCAATCTCTTCCTGACTTAGCAATCCCATATTCACCAACAGTTCACCGAGAAACACTCGTTTCTTGTGCTTTTTCAGGATATCCTTGAGTTCAGCACGGGAGAGAAATCTTAATCTCACGCACATCTCACCAAGCGGCACATACGTCCTCTGCTTCAGCTGAGAAGCGAGCGCATCCTGAAGCTGCTTTTCAGAGACGTATCCCTCCTCGACAAGCAGTTCTCCGATTAATACTTTTCTGTCTTCTTTTCCTTTCGGTTTGCATGCTTCCATTTACAACCCCCCATTTCTCTGGAAAAGGCCTGCGGTCTCCCCTAAAGATTCAATCATTCAATGTTTGTCATCAGAGTTCATTCAGTATGTGTTAAGTATTTTTACAGTATCAGGAATAAACCTTGCGTTTACAAGAAAATATCTTGCATTTTTTACACTATATCACCCAAAGAATACACATCGGTCATAGATACTGACCTTTCATCCCCAATAACAGGCTATGTGATTAATGAATAAATTGCAATGCCCTAAAGGTTTTAATTTACAATATTATTGGTTTGATATGATCTGAAACTAAAGTATTAATTCCCACTGAGGGAATGTGCTTTCCGGTCATGACACATCCAGCAGAGAGACATGCATGATCATCTCTTCTGTGGTGCTCCTGAGCTGAGCACAGCTCTTTGCGTTCTGTATCGCAATGGAAGCATACATGGCAAGGGAACGAAGCATTTTAAGGTCTTCGAGCGTGAATAATTCGTTCGAACTGTTGCTCATATTGAGAGTCCCGATGCTGGTCTTCCATTTGAGCGGCACACAGAGCATGGATGCAATTTTCGCAGATCCTGATTTGAATCTTGCGTCCTGTGAAACGCTGTTGATCAGTTCAGCCTTGCCGGTCTTCAGCACATCTCCGGCAACGCCTTCTCCAACCCGGAGCTTGATCTTCGGATTCCATTCCTTCCCGAAAGCCGATCTTACCGAGAGCGTCTCTCCGTCTTCGTCAAGGAGCATGATCGAACCGTTTTCAGCGGGTATGACATTTCTTGCTTCTTCGAGAATGTACTCACAGGTCTCATCGAGATCTGTACAGATATTCAATTTCTTCTTCTTCACCTGAATCAGTTCGTCA
>JAGVOC010000058.1 GCA_020052975.1 Desulfobacterales bacterium
AGAGCAAGTCTCGGATACATCATACAAAGCCACCGGTCATGGCGGTCGAGAGTTTCACCCTCTCCTCCGACAACATGCCCCAGCCATTTGCGAATTTCCGGGCTGTTGACATTATCATTATATACCCAGTTCTCATTGCCGGTATTATATGGAGGATCAATATAAATACACTTCACCTGCCCGGCATAACGCGGCAACAGAGCTTTGAGCGCGTGCAGGTTATCGCCCTGCACGATGAGGTTTCCGCTTTCGGAATCGCCGCAAGAAAGCTCCGGTACCGGCTCAAGCAGCCGATACGGAACATCCTTATGGTGCTTGACGACAGCTTCTTTTCCTATCCAATTCAGTGTCGGCATAAATTATTTTCGTAGTTTACAGTAAAAGACAGTCCAACTCCATAGAGCACCCCCAATAACTCCGAGGTCTCATTCAGAAGGTGAGACAGAACATACCGGTGGTGCTTCTAAACTACTCTTCTGCCCATCCAATCCGGCCCTATCGTATTCGTGCGATAACTTTCAATTACGTAAGTAACCTATTGCAGAGCTCCTCCAATAAAGACGATTTTCTTCCATTTTCCCACAACTGCTGGAGCACCGCGACAATTACCATTTCATTTTTTTTCTTATTAGTTATATCACCGTAGCCGTGTAGTTCCACCATTGCCTGTTGAACGGTGTCCCAAGCGTCTGCACCGATCTCGTTTCGAATAGTGTCTCTGATGTTCGTTCCCCACATTACGACGTTGTCACCAAAATAAATATCAGATGACAGGGGATCAATGCTTGTCACCGAACATAGCTTTAAGATACACTTGTTGTCACGCTTATTAGACTTCTTCACGTCTTCCTTACCATTCTTGTCTGAATCTCCGTCGAAAACGACAAAAAACGGTATCGATAGTTCTTTCGCAATTGCAAGAGGGCGACTCATGCTGTTCTTTCCACCGCAGACTATAAAATGTCCACCTTGCCTCTTGAACTCCATCATTTTTCCCATTAGTTCTATTTGAGTCGACATGAAAGCGACATCTTCGATTCCTTCAACCAATATGGCACGACCACTAAAATAAAGCTCATTCAACGACGGTTGCATAATTTGCTGGATAGTTGCCATACAGCTTGACGGTTCGGCAGGTCTTTCTCCCAGCGCATCCCCGACGCATGCGCTCAATTTCTCCAATGTCAGATGAGAAACCAATGAGCAGTCAGCTGAATCATTCCAACGGACCAGCCTTATATTCTCCACACCCTTTCCCGAAATAAAGTATGGGCTGTGCGTGCTGATTACGACTTGTGTATTTTCCATATCCTCAAGCAATTTTGCCAAATGCCTTGCCTGCGGTGGATGCTGATAGACCTCAGGTTCCTCAAAACCAAGCAGGAGGGTAGGAGCTTCTTCCTGCTTACTCCTTGCGAGAAGCTGCAGTACAGATACAATAAAAGCACGTTGTAGTCCGTGCCCCATTCTACGGATATCCCCGAGGAATCTCTTCTCTCCCACTTCCGCTCTAGCCAGCGGTGCCTCAATTCTAAGGGATTTACCGGGATCGAAATTCCAGGATAACTTCACTTTTGCATCAGGGTGAGCCCATTCCTGCAAAAGTGCCTGTAGCGAGTCCGATACGTCGTCTAAAACACTATCTTGCGCGCGAAGAACGGCTTCATATTTTGTCCTTAGTTCTTCTTTAAGAGGAGCCAATTGCTCCGAGAAATTAACGCGTGATCGTATTGTGCGCTCAAGCAATTTCCCAAATGCGGTGTTTTTTGATTCTTCCTGTTCACTTGCGGCATCTTTGAGAGCCGGAATGTATACCCATTGAAAATACGGATCGAGCTTTCCAGCGCCTTGGAATCCGAAAAATTGGTCCTCACTGTCTATCAGTGCGCACAATCCTTGATGTTCGCTTTCAAAAGTTCTCAGGGTTTCTGCCTTATCATCTTTTGATCTCGCATTAGGAATATCAGGATATAGCTGTTGTAACTCTCCGTAAATCCTATTAAGTTCTGGAGCACCTTTATTCGCTTTGTGTGCTTCAAAAAACGGTTTAAAAGCGGCAATACCAAGTCTTGCGCCAAATTGTATCACTTCAGCATGGAGTTTGCTTTCATCCCATATAGCCTTTGCCGTGAAAATTAGTTTGTCATTTCGCACATAATGCTGGAGGGCTTGTCCGGCTTCGGCTGATAAATCTATGAATGTACCTCTTATTTCAATAGGGTTAGATGTATCCTTGTTGTGGAAATCTTCCTCTGTCAGTATCTGCACGTCTGTTGAGACATCAGCCTTATTGCGAAAAAGAATATTTAATGCCATTAAAATGGTAGATTTTCCAGAGCCATTAGGACCGACAAGCGATGTGTATTTGCTAAAACTTATGGTTGAATCTCTAAACCCACGATAGTTCTTGATCTCAAGTTTTTCAAGTCGCATTCTCTCTCCCGACTACCTATCCTATTCTCTCCCAAACCCAATCTTACCCTTCTTGGGTACAATAGGCGACATCAGCTGCCGAATGGCGTCGAAGACTACCTTGAATTGGGCGTCATATTTCTTTTCCATGTCAGCGAGTTTTCGCGCAAGGTCTTTATTGGTTGCGAGCAACTGCCTAAGCCGAATGAAAGTTCTAACAACATAAACGCTCATTGCTACTGCTTGTTTGCTGTTCAGGACAGTCGCTGCCATTATAGCACCGTGTTCAGTGAAAACCCACGGTAAGAATCGAGGATCACGGTGCTTCTGAGGACCGGTCGCAAATTGCGACCGCTTCGATTCGTTGTTTAGCGCCTTCAGGCTTTCCCATTCTTCAGAGGTTAACTGAAACGCGAAATCAGTCGGAAATCTGTCTGCGTTGCGCTTTACCTGTTCATTCAGCCGCTTTGTAGTGACCCGATAGATCTCTGCAAGATCGGCGTCTAACATCACCTTTTCGTCTCGTATCAGCAGAATCTTCTTCTCAATCATCTCAACTGGAATAAGCGCCTTCATTTTTTCTCCAAACTTGAGGTACCAAATTGCGACCTCAAGATATCATATGGTCAATTATTACGTCGAGTTCTCTATTGCTCCGTGCCCTCTTCAAGAGCCGGAAAACCCAGCCCCTCTATTTCCTGCAGCGTCTTCCCGGCGATCCCTTGCAGGTCGCCATACATCCCTACAGTTGACTGCATAACGCGGTGAATTTGCTCCTCGCGTTTGGCCCATTGTTTCATTATAGATTTCTTCTCCTTGTCGAGGTCTTCCTGCATAGAGGAAAAGGCTTCCACAATTGTTTGAACACGTTGGCGGAAACGCGGCCTTGTGAGATATTGATAGACCATTTCCATCTTGGTTTGCTGTCCCTCACCTGCCTGCCGGGCACACGCTACCTCAATCAAGGTATTTCGAAGTGTCATTGCAACCGGAAGCACTGCCCGTGGATGAGTTACCCACACGCCTTCCATCAATTCGAATGTCTCCACCCCCTTTGGTAAAACTTGGCTGACTATCACAGCTATCTCAGCCTTGGCAGCACGCTGATCTTCGCGGAGTTTTCCGAGCCAGCTATCACTCCAATTCTTGGTACGCTTGGATTCCCATAAAATTGTACCGCAGGTCTGGCCGAACGGGCCGGAAACGCGATGCAATATATCTCCACCATGTTCGCCTTTAGGGACAGGCTCAATCGTATCGTGCAGAAATTTAGTGCTTAAGAGCTCTTCAAGGGCAAGCTCCTGAACTTCTCCCTGGAGTTGCTGTGATCCTTGCTCGGCCTTGCGTTTAAGTTCCTCAATCTGCTTCTGCATCGAGGCAATGGTCTGTTCTTTTTCCATCACCTTGAGTTTCAGTTTCTCCTCAGCTTCTCTCTGGGACTGCTCACGGACAGTGGTAAGGTAAGCCCTTCTTGAACTCGTTTTTCAACAGTAAGGTCAATTTCGCGTTTTGCATCATCAAGCTCGCGCTGTTTTCGAATGAGTTCGACCTGTGCCTTTTGTGCCTCAGTGAGCTTCTCATCTTTCTGTTTGAGGATTTCTTGAAGCTCGGTGATTTCCTTGGTCTTGTGATCGAGGTCAGTCCTCAAGGCAAGTTTAGCCTTTTTGGCCTCGTCTTCTGCGATCTTAGGACGCTCCTGCCGGAGCTTCTCGGCAACTTGTTCGTCTATAGATTCCTTTGCCTTGGAAAGCATCTCCTCTCGCTCACGGATCAACGTCTCACGTTTTGATATTTCAGCTTCCTTTTGTGCCAGTTGTTTTTCGAACTCGCGGCGGGTCGATTCTAGCAGCGGAGCTGCAAGCGATTCGGTGAGTTTAATCTCGGTCTTGCATTTTGGACATGCGATTATTGGCTCTGACATATGTCTCTCCTTAGTGAACAACAAAGAGAAGTTTTTCTTTTTAAGTTAGATGCTTTGGGAGTTCTTATGAATCCGGCGAAGAGGGATGAGGCCGGTTCGTTACTTGGGCATGTTAATTCATCATGCAATTTACCGTTATCTCCCTAAGATTGTTTCCAACACAACGGAATAAATCTTAATCACACGGCCTTATTGTAGTAAATTGCTGCTGTTTTTGGCAATTTGATGTCTTCACCCTATTACTCGCTTGATGACAAATTACACATGAATGCTCTTCTATCGCAAATCATTATTTGAGAACCCTGGAGGGGCAGGCTTGCGGTTATACATTTAGCGTTGCTTTCTTTCGGCAATACTCACCTGACATGTTGAGCAAAGGGTGCTCACTTGCACTCAACCAGTATGCGGAGCATTTATTGAGATGATATAAAAACCTCTTGACAATCTGCTCTGTCAGGAATAAGGTAAAATCAAATAGCAGCCGAAATCCATTCAAAGAATGGATACGGGGGACCCAGAATATGGGGCGTATTTCCCGGAATCACCGGGAATAGGGCACTTCCAAGCCCGAGCCCGACAGCTAACCTCGTAGGCATTTGGAAGGCAATGGACAGAGAAT
>JAGVOC010000321.1 GCA_020052975.1 Desulfobacterales bacterium
ATTTTGGGCAAGCTCAAGGAAATCAAGGGATTGCGCGGAGGCATACGCAATGTATGCCGCACAAGAAATCCCGCAGATTGACACCGAGATCGCACAAAAGGGCCATTTCCGGATGGAAACTAAATAAGTTGATTTTAAAGACCTTTGAATAACATCCGATAAAAGGCCATGCCCGGGATATGGGAGTTATTAAAAGCTCTCTTGCAAGAACGGCTTTTTGTTAATAAACACGGCCTTCCTGCCATAAGCTCCGGTTATTTTGCTTGACTTGAATGGGTGCGTAAGTTAGTTAAAGATTAAGATTTTTTTACGAAATCGTCAAAATCAATATTACATCACGCAATTTTCTAACATTTTGAATAACTGCTTATCAACAAGAAACATCATGAACGTAAAAAACAAAGTGCGATGCCTGACATTAAGAATATCAAACATAAGGAATAATATAAATGAGTTGGGATTGGGAAAAGCTTAAAGAACAGCAACAAGGCAAAAAAGGGGTTCCTCCTCAGATGGAGAATTTTATCAAAAAATTTCCAAAATTTAATCTACCGGGGCTTCCGATCATAATTCTTATACTGTTTCTTTTGTATTTGGGGTCATCCATGGTTTACACAATTGGAGTCGATGAGGTCGGAATTATTCAACGATTTGGGAAATACATCAGGACCAGCCAGCCAGGCCTTAATTTCAAACTGCCTGCGGTTATAGAAAAAGTAACCAAGGTCAAAGTAAGGCGTGTATACAAGAAAGAATTCGGTTTTCGCTCGGTCAGAGTCGATGACAAACAACGTTTTTCATCTGAAAGCGAAAGTGATAGCGTGTCTCTCATGCTGACAGGCGATCTTAATGTCGCCCTGGTTCCATGGATCGTTCATTACAGAATTAATGATCCTTATAATTATTTATTTAAAATCAGGGAAGTTGATTCTCTGCTTTCCGACATGTCCGAAGCTGCAATGCGGCTTATCATCGGTGACAGAAGCATTAATGAAGTCATTAGCAAACGCGGGGAAATAGCCGAAGAAGCCAAAGCTGTTCTTCAGGCTGAATTGGATAAATCAGAAGCCGGATTGAGCATTGTTACAATCGAAATGGAAAAAACAAATGTGCCTGATCCTGTTCAGCAGTCATTTAATGAAGTAAACCAGGCTGTCCAGGAAAAGGAAAAGCTTATCTATCAGGCAAGGGAAGCATACAATAAGGCTTTACCGGAAGCAATGGGAGAGGCCGAAAGAACGATAAGAGTTGCCGAGGGATATGCTTTAGACAGAGTTAACCGCGCAAAGGGAGATGCAGCAAGATTTGTTGCCTTATATCAGGAATACGCAAAGGCAAAGGATATCACCAAAAAAAGGATGTACCTTGAAATGTTAAAAGATATTATGCCTAAGCTTGGAAACAAGTACATTATTGACGCCAACCAGAAGAATGTTTTACCCCTTCTTAATCTCGAAAAACAAATAGGTGCCATAAAAAATGAAAAATAGAGGTATTATTTTAATTTGTTGTATAATTACACTTCTGTTAATTACAGGCTCGGCCTTCATCGTTGATGAGACCGAACAAGTAATTATAACTCAGTTCGGAAAAGTTGTAGGTTCTCCGATAAAAGAACCCGGGTTATATGTTAAAATTCCTCTTATCCAGGAAGTAAATTATTTTCCTAAAAACCTTTTGCAATGGGATGGAAATCCAGGCCAGATACCGACTCTCGATAAAACATATATATGGGTTGATACGTTCGCACGGTGGAAAATAGTCGACCCGGTAAAATTTTTTCAGACAGTAAATAACACAGTAAGCGCTCTCGCGAGACTGGATGATATTATTGACCCTGCAGTCAGAAATTTTATCACATCATACAGTCTTATTGAAACTGTTCGGAAAAGCGCAAGAGAACTAGACACCTTTGAAATGGGAATGATGGAAAATAAAAAATATGAGTTTCAATCATCATTTGCCATCAAAACTGGAAGAGAATTAATAATGAAGGGCATTCTCGAGCAGGCCCAACCCAAGCTGGCGCAGTTTGGTATTGAGCTGGTAGATGTAAAAATCAAGCGGATCAATTATGTCACGGAGGTCAGGGACTCGGTATATGCCCGAATGGTTGCAGAACGCAAACAAATAGCAGAAAAATTCCGGTCAGAAGGACATGGCGAAGCCCAAAAAATAACCGGTGAAAAAGAACGCGATTTGAAACAAATAACTTCGGAGGCGTATAGAAAGGCACAGGAACTGCAGGGTAAAGCCGATGCGGAAGCCACAAGGATATACGCCAAGGCCTTTGGAGCAGATCCGGCTTTCTACTCTTTTATAAAGACTCTTGAAGTATACAATGAAGCTCTGGGTAAAGACACCTCTATTATCCTTTCAACAGATTCTGAGCTGTTCAAATATCTCAAGGGATATTAACTTAAGGAGCTTTTGCCCGTTTTATGAGCCCTTGCGGATTTATAGCACCCGCAAATGTTTTTTTGCCAAAGTCATCATCTAATGAAAACAAAAAAAGCACCTGCACTGTTGCTTAAGACTGCAGGTGCTTTTTACAACATCACCATAAGAGACTGCAGGTAGCTCTATTTACCTTTTCTTCTCTGATGTCGCGTACGGACCAAAAGCTTTTTATGCTTATGCTTTCTCATTTTTTTCCTTCGCTTTTTAACTACGCTACCCAACAGATCACCTCCTGTGCAATTTGTTTTCTGACTTACAAATTGTATTATTAACACCATTGATTATTATTTGTCCATATTTTTTTAATGTTTTTATATTTGACGGTTCTCAATTGTTGACATATATTTTAACAGACAAGGCAGATTATATAACAATTGCCATATACAAATATTTTAATTTCAAATAAGATATCACAATGCTTAATCAGAAAGAATTTGATAACTTCAATAAAAAACAAATAAAAATCGTAAATCGAGCGGCTGAAATGGCCGAAGAAATTGTTAGTGATTATTACAAGTTATCTTCAAGCCAATGGCTTCGCCGGAGGTACGATATAAAAACACTGGCCGATCTTTCGCCTGAAGAGATTGTTAACGGGCCATTTGCCCAGATAATCAGATATAAAGCTCATCCAAAAGATTCCTGTCTCGGCTCCTCTGCATATGATTTTTACAAAATATGCTTGCAGGACAATTCTATTCTTGCTGTTATCAGTGATTTTAATGCTATAAAACTTTGCCCTTTTACACTTTACATAATTACGCACGAACTTATTCACATAGTCAGATTCAGTGAATTCCTCCAGAACTTCAACGCATCGCACGAAGAAAAATTAGCGGAAGAAACAAGGGTTCACAACAATACACACGAAATACTCAAATCTATCAAATTGCCAGGGCTTTCAAATGTTCTTAAATTTTACGACAAATGGCGCGTCCCTGTTGATAAATTTGATGAATTGCATTTGCAAGGCGCATAGCCGGCAAACAAAATCGGTTCATTTTCTTGACAACCATGCTATGCTGACTATATTTAGTAAGCTATGTTTTATATAAGATAAAAATACCACGCATATATGCAGGTATTTTATGAAATTCAGGAGGAAATCGTTTATGCCCATTTATGAATATGAATGCGCAAAATGTGGCAAAATTGAAGAAGCTATACAAAAGTTTTCGGATAAGCCGCTTAATAAATGCAGGTTTTGTTCTGGAAAAATGCATAAGCTAATATCTCATAACAGCTTTCAGCTTAAAGGAAGTGGCTGGTATGTGACAGATTATTCAAGCAGATCCCAAAGCAGTTCGACTCCTCCAAAAAAAACCGGGGAAACATGTGATTCAAATAAACCTGATAAAAGCGCCGATAAAACTTCAGAATAGTCTGTTTTTTAATAAATGGTATCTCAAAAGAACCCGGTACTTTATTATTAAGTAATCCAATGCAATAATTTGTTAAAAAATTCCAAAGCATCCCTTTACAAACAGGAATGTGTGATTATAGTTTTCAGAAAAAGATCTGCATATCCGAACTCAAACTTATTTAAACAATTAATATCATTTATTATCATCTTTGAAGGGGGGTGACTCCGGACCGGGAGTATTTAATGCGGTCATTGATAATCCGATTATTACGATAGACAATTTCTATTAAAAATAACCAATTGTAATTCGAAAAACAAAAAGGAGAATCTGAACCATGAAACTTAGACCATTACATGATCGTATTTTAGTACAGCGTGTTGAAGAAGTAACAACAACAAAGGGGGGGATTATTATTCCCGATACGGCCAAAGAAAAGCCGGCTGAAGGGAAAGTAATAGCTGTTGGAAATGGGAAGATCGGCGAAGACGGCAAAAAGATTCCTCTAGATATTAAAAAGGGAGACAGGATCCTGTTTGGGAAATATTCCGGTACAGAGGTCAAGATCGAAGGCGATGAATATCTTATCATGCGGGAAGATGATGTGCTTGGAATAATTGAATAATTATAATATAATTACGATAAACATATAAATGGAGGGTAGATCAAAATGGGTGCTAAAATTATTAAATACAACATGAAAGCCCGCGAAGCAATGCTAAAGGGCGTGCAAACACTTGCCGATGCAGTAGTTGTAACTCTCGGCCCAAAAGGAAGAAATGTAGTTATTGACAAATCATGGGGATCACCAACTGTTACCAAAGACGGCGTAACGGTTGCCAAAGAAATTGAACTTGAAGATAAGTTTGAAAATATGGGCGCACAGATGGTAAAAGAGGTTGCCAGCAAAACAAGTGATATGGCCGGTGATGGAACAACCACTGCGACTGTTCTTGCCAGGTGCATTTATGAAGAAGGGCAAAAACTTGTAGCAGCCGGCAATAACCCAATGGCAATAAAACGGGGTATTGACAAGGCCGTAGAAGTTGCGGTTAAAGAACTCCACAGAATGAGTAAACCGACCAAGGATCAGCGCGAAATTGCACAGGTTGGTACAATATCCGCCAACAATGACGAGACTATCGGGAACATCATTGCCGAAGCAATGAACAAGGTTGGGAAAGAAGGCGTGATCACTGTTGAAGAAGCCAAAAGCATGGACACCACCCTTGAAGTTGTTGAAGGCATGCAGTTTGATCGCGGCTACCTATCTCCGTACTTCGTAACAGATCCTGAAAAAATGACGGTCTCGCTTGATGATGCTTACATTCTCATCAACGAAAAAAAGATCAGCAATATGAAAGATCTACTTCCCATTCTCGAGAAAATAGCCAAAATGGGCAAGCCGCTTCTTATTATTGCAGAAGATATTGACGGCGAAGCACTTGCGACACTCGTGGTTAACAAACTGAGAGGAACCCTTCATGTGGCTGCAGTTAAAGCTCCTGGCTTTGGAGACAGAAGAAAAGCGATGCTCGAAGATATCGCAATTCTTACCGGAGGACAAGTTGTATCTGAAGACCTTGGAATCAAACTGGAGAATATTTCCCTTGAAGATCTCGGAAAGGCAAA
Organism: Desulfobacterales bacterium; assembly: GCA_020052975.1. The sequence continues at coordinate 5,454 of JAGVOC010000321.1, forward strand.
AAGGATCGTAATCGACAAAGACAACACAACAATAGTTGACGGCGCAGGTTCACGCTCCGCACTTGAAGGACGTGTAAAGCAGATCCGCGCTCAAATTGATGAAACCACGTCTGATTACGATCGTGAAAAACTTCAGGAGCGCCTTGCCAAGCTGATCGGCGGTGTGGCTGTTATAAATGTCGGCGCTGCTACAGAAACTGAAATGAAGGAAAAAAAGGCCCGCGTTGAAGATGCTCTTAACGCAACCCGTGCTGCTGTTGAGGAAGGCATTGTTCCCGGCGGCGGAGTGGCGCTGGTTCGCTGCCTCGAAGCTTTGGAGAAAATTAAGATCAAGTCGGATCAGAAGCTCGGCGTAAAGGTAGTTATGCGGGCTATTGAAGAGCCCCTCAGGCAAATTGCAAATAACGCCGGCCAAGAAGGATCAGTTGTAATTGACAGGGTCAAGAAAGGCGAAGGCTCATTCGGATATAATGCCGAAACCGATACTTTTGAAGATCTTATTGCAGCAGGAGTTATTGATCCGACAAAGGTTGTACGTTTCGCGCTTCAAAACGCTGGAAGCGTTGCATCCCTTATGCTTACAACAGAAGCCATGATTGCCGAAAAACCCGAACCCAAACAGGAAGGAATGCCTGGTGGTGGCGGCCACGGCGGAATGGGCGGAATGGGCGGAATGGGCGGAATGATGTAACTCAATAATGAGCCATAATTGAACGATAAAAGCCCTTGTGTTATTGTACACGGGGGCTTTTTTTGTTATATACTGCAAATGGATTTAAACTTAAATACTTGACAAACAAGCAATTTCAGACTAATAATCTCAGCAATACCAACCAAAAGCCTTTATAAACAGTTTGTAGCCGGCTATTATTTATTTTTAACCTGCAACACAACAAATCGAGGCATTATATGCGGAATATATCAAATAACAAAATATTTTTTACGTTTATTTGTATATTAACCACATTGATTATTGTACCCATCTGTTACGCTCAGGAAAATCCGGCGAGCGTTGAAAACGAAGTGGGATTCTACTACACAGTCCAAAAAGGCGATACGCTCTGGGATCTTTCAAACAGATTTGCAGATTCCCCATGGCTATGGCCTGATCTGTGGAAAGATAACCAGCATATTCCAAATCCTCACCTGATCTACCCGGGCAACCGGCTGCTCCTGTTTAAAAAGAAAGACACGGATACAATCATTAACCAAAAAGTGGAAGAAATAATTGCTGCACCCCAATCAAAGGAAATCAAGGAAGAAATTAAATCCTATAAGTATTTTTCCATAGATACGGTTGGTTTCATCAGAAAAGAGCCCATTAACCCAAGCGGTTCTTTATTCAAGGTCAAAGATGACAAAGGCCTGGCAAGCACAGGTGATCTGGTATACATAAGACCTGGAACAAATATAAATATTTTTCCCGGAGCATGGTATACTGTATATCGGATTTTTGGGCCATTAGTCGATGAAAAAACGGGAGCTTTAATCGGTAGCCAGTATTATTTAACAGGCGTTGTGGAAATTAAAAAGATTGAACCATTATATGCCTTAGCTGAAGTTATCAAAACATACAGGGCAATTGCCATCAATGATCTATTGATGCCATATGAGCCGAGATCTCCTGAAATACCTATAACAGAGTGCGAAAAAGATATCGATGGGGCTATTATATCCGCTGAAGAAAAAAGAGAAATAATTGGTGATAATACCGTCGTATTTATTGATAAGGGTAAAAAGGACGGCATTAAGCCGGGGCAGTTTTACAGCATCTATTATCAGGAGAAAAAAAGAACCTCTCCTGATAGCAGAGAAGAAATATATCTTGATCCTGTAGATTTTGGATCGCTTATTGTGCTGCGTGCAGAGCAAACAACGTCGTCTGTTTTAATAACTAAGTCCGATAAGAATATTTATCCTGGAGCAAAAATCAGAAGCCCTGTTAAATAGTTTACAGTCTAAACTTTGAAGTGACCTAACAGGACAAATAATAAAACTCTTTGTTGCCTCAACCCTCTCTTTTTTTTATTTCTTTTTTTTAATCTAAGGAAAACGAAGATTCACCCGTCGTTTCGTCAACAATACAGTAAAATTCCCTTTTGCCACTCGGTGTAGTCGGGTCAATGGTGCCCCCAACACTGTAAAAAAATGCTTCCATATAACAGTTGCCCATATTTGAAATGTCATTATCACCAGCTATCCTTGCCCTTACACTGGAAGACAAGAAAAGTATTGGATCGCGTGTGTTTCCGCCGGTGTCAACTGCGCCAATAATATTACCATCACTCTCATTATGGGTGTAATCAACGTCTTCAAAGGAAACCATATTATTTACAACAACATTTACAAGTTGTTTTCCATCATTCATTGCCGCAACATCATAAGCCTTACGCCTGTAGTTTAAGTATTCCGGGACTGCAATTTGAGCCAGAAAACCTATTATCGCTATGACGACAAGAAGTTCCACTATAGTTAAGCCTTTGTCTTCATTAATTATTTTAAACATATGCACTCCTTCGGAAATCAATTCCCGACTTTTTGCCATGTTCCTTCAGCATTTATAGAAACCGTATCCTTGTTTCCCGGATATTGAATATTCCCAAAACCAAGGGCGCCATTTTGGTTCTTCCACATAAGATATTCTTTGTTTTGGCCGGCAGCAACAGAATCTATATCTCTTTTCAATGTTACTGTTTCTTTGTCTGATACGGATGCTTTTCCCCTGACATATGGAAACCTCTTTAAATCATAGCGCTTTCCATCATTATAAATCGAAAATCTTGTACTACGCGGATACTGCACATTCCCAAAGCCTAAAACTCCTTTATCATCTTTCCAAACAAGGCATTTATAGCTAATATCATATTCAAAACCAGGTTCAATTTCAGTCTCTTTTATTAATGCAAACTCTGGTTCAATTACACTGGCTACAGGCAATTCCCCCCTTTTCCCTTTATCAGCATAAACATGGGCTAAAGCCATATCGGAAATGCTTTTTTGTATTGACGAAGCGGCTTTCTCAGTTTCTGCAACTATTATCGCTTCTTCTTTTCTTGGTTTCAGCCCTTTATCAATGGCGGCAACCAATCTTTCTCCATCAGCAACAATAACCTTTTTCAGCATGAAATTGTCTTTGCCCGGCTTATATTCCCAATTGACCTCTTCTATAAGCGATTTATTCGCTAAATATTTAGGATATAGCTCCTCAAGTTTATTTGGGTAACTATTATTTTCAGAATAATATTTCTCCAGGAGCCTGCCCATTTCAGCGAGCCCGGCTTTGGGGCTCGTTTTCGCAATTTCCGTAATCCGCGCATGTTCCTTTTTATTACGTTCGAGGATGTCATTTTCTTGAGACTGTTTTCTGTACTGCATGATACCAACTCCAGCAATAACACACACTACCAATATTATAATATACCTTGTTTTCATAACACCCTCGGATTTGGTATTATTAATTACTATGTGATATGCAGATCACCTTACAAACATTCCCCTTTACATAATTATGTATAATAATATGAAAAAATCCCTATTTCAAGCCTTTTTTATATGCGCATTTCAAAAAATCTGGCAGGTGATTTTAACCCCTTGTTGATTTTTTTTCAGAAGCAATACTATATTTTCTCCCATGTCACCCGTAATACTTCCTGATATGTTGTTATTCCTTTAAGGAGTTTTTTAACAGCATTTTCCCTCAGGGTAACCATTCCCTCTTCTCTGGCTTTGGTCTTTATGGATTGCAAGTCAGTGTCGGCAGTCGTCAATTTTTTTATGGCTTCACTGTAAGGAAGTACTTCAAATATGGATGTCCTGCCAAAATATCCTGTGCCCCTGCAATTGATACAGCCCTTTCCCCTGTGAAGCTTCACCATACCGTTCATTTTTACTTCAAGTCCCATGGCGTTTAATTCTTTGCTTTCAATTTCAAATTGCTCTGAACATTGAGTGCATATCTTTCGGACCAGTCGCTGACCCAATACACCTACAAGAGTGGCCTGAATAAGAAAAGGTGGTACACCAAGCTCCAGAAGCCTCGTAATAGTTGAAGGTGCGTCATTTGTGTGAAGTGTTGAAAGTACAAGGTGGCCGGTCATTGCAGCCTGAATGGCATTATGAGCAGTTTCAATGTCTCTCATCTCTCCGATCATAATTATATCCGGGTCCTGCCTTAAAATATTTCTTAATATCGTTGCAAATGTGATATCCACTGCAGGCTGAACAGCAATCTGATTAAAATCCTCGTGAATCATCTCGATTGGATCTTCTATTGTCGTAATATTTATACCAGGTGAAGAAAGATGCCTTAGGGTAGAATAAAGAGTTGTCGATTTTCCGCTACCTGTGGGACCGCAAACCAAAACAATTCCATGCGGCATATTGACAAACTGATTGTAACGTATCAAATCGGTAGGAGTAAAGCCGAGATTTTCAAGATCCTGGAACAGAACATCCGGATCCATGATTCTCATCACCACCTTCTCGCCGAATGCTACAGGAAGTGTGGATACTCTTATTTCAACTCCGACACTCCCCTTGTCTGTTTTTATGCGCCCGTCCTGAGGTCTTCTTTTTTCAGCCATATCGAGCCGCGAAAGATTTTTTATTCTGCTGATAACAGCTGAATGTACGTTCTTGGGAAGCTCATAAACCGTATGTAATACGCCGTCAATTCTCATCCTGACAAGGCTTATATTCCTCTTGGGTTCAATATGAATATCACTCGCTCTCTGATCAAAGGCATAGGAAAAAAGATGGTTAACGGCATTAATTATATGTTTGTCATTTGAAGGAAGCTCATCAGGAGATGAGAGGCGAAAATATTGTTCAAGATTTCCAAGATCCACCGATGGTCCTGAAAACTGGTGTTCTGCAGCTGCAATAGACCTCTTAAAACCAAAAAACTCGTCAATAAGTTTAACAATATCTGATTTAGAGCTCACAACCACGATGACTCTCATCTGGATTGCCCGCGCAATATCATCAAAAACTTCAATGTTGAATGGATCTGGTGTTGCCACAGTCAAGCATCCATTTTCAATAGAAACCGGCAGGATCTTGTGTCTCATTGCAAAAGACCGGGGAATGGTGGTGGTGACAAGATTAAGATTTAGTTTTAGAGGATCTATTTTCTTAAACGGCAAGCCCCATTCTTCAGCAAGAGCCTGAAAAATGATATCTTCATCAGCTATTTTTAGAGATCCATCAGCTCTTTGATATTTCTGGGAAACTATAATATCTATAATTGAAACATCTGCCGCTGTTTTTATGCCGGAAGGATGCTGTTTTAGCCTTGATTTTTCAATTTTCCGTTTTAAGATATCTATCTTTTCAAGTGTTTCTTTTACCTGCTCCCTGCTGATAATTCTTTTTTTGAGGAGAGCCCTGCAAACACTTTCGGATGATAGCGAATTATGCTTATCTGTATCTGTCATATTCTGAATCAGTTATGACGGCTTCGTAAAAAGTCATTCTGTCCGCCGCGGCGGACACTTCATCTTTCGTCACTGCAGCGTAACAGTAACTACGCTTCATTCCTCAAGATTTGCGCGCCTTGCATAATGAACTTTTTACTTTGCCGTCTGAATTTCGACTTTTTACGAGTCCATCAGTTATAGATTATCGTCATTTGGAAGAAATATGCATGATGACTATGTTTTATGTTTCAGGATTTAATACACAGTATCAATAGAAATCTTTTTGTTTAAATTTTTCAATATTAACAATCAGATATTTACCGCGCTCCTTCTTGTAATAGACAATAACTTTTTCGTATCTTGATATGTTTCTAATTTTTAACATTGTATCCATTACAGAAGCATCAGCAAAGTAATACAACTGCGTATCAATCCTTATATAAGTTTCTTTGGAATTAACTTCGGTAATGATCCCGGCAATCGAATCCGTTCCTTCAGGCAATACAATCGAATTGCCATAGCCATATCCAAGAGAAACTATCAGGGCAACTGCTGCGGTTATAATAATGAATCTCTTAATATTCATAGGTATTCCTCCTTATCTGAATATCTCTCTCCAGTAAATTGGAATCATGGCCCCGGGCATCTTTATCTCAGGAAGAGGATATATTTTCCCTCCGACCGATATAAATCCGGCAGCCTTTCCGTAACGGATTACAATTGAAACTCCTGATGGTATATGGTCCCCGATGGCAAGGTATCTGTCAAGCCTGGTAAATTTCTTCTCATCACCTTCAATAACACTGTCGCTGTTTGCATCAACATCATTTCCGGAGTATAAATTATAAACAGCATTGCCCGTGCAGTAATCAACGGCAAATAATCTGGCCACATTATTGTATGCGCACGGGTCAGCGCTAGGAGCCAATGGTTGAAATGTAGGCGCATAGACCACTTTGGCAAACAATGTAACAGGGGATATAGATTTTTCGCCTATATGATCAAGGCTTGTTTGAACAGCGTTATCAGCTGCATAGCATCCGCCCAGTTGAGAAAACAGTAGATACCATCCCTTGGCATTTTCCCTCAAAAAAGTTTTGATATTAGCCTTGGTCTCGGAATTATCGGCAGCATCGGTAAAAAGCTCAACGTCAGGCTCCATGGCGCCGCATGTTACATTAAGTAAATCCTTTTCCGTAAAATAGTTGCTGCTGTCATTATATGTTCCGTTTGGGTTAATATATTTAAAATAGGCATGGGCATCGTAGAATGAATAGAGCCCGTTTTTAACACTGTAATCTGTTGGTGTATAGGAACCTGTAAAAGTCGGATGCTCCCTGTCGCCTGTCCCCATATAAAGAACAGGGAGATCCGTATAACAGTTGCCGGCATAAGAAACATCCGGGCTGAAAAATGTTTTCCTGGGGTTTCTTATGGGAAAACTAACATAAGATATTATTCCTCTCGGATCTGCTTGTCCTGATGACCAGGCTGAAAAAGCCGACTTTAATTCGAAGTCGGATCGCTGATCCGTCATCGGGTTCATTTTAAATATAAGATTTAAATAGAATTTATAGTCTGACGAGTCATATCTGAGCTTCCATACCTGTCCGTAAAGGTCGGTAATATATGCCGCAAGGAGATATCCCTGGGGATCGGATATAACTGTTGGATCTGCTGCAAAACAATATTTCATCTGGGCTATGACGCCACTTGGTGAGTTGTTTGCAGGCCAGGCAAACTGACTGCCGGTGCTGAAATAAGTGCCGGACAGCGGAAGCCCGGTATCCGCATCAACAAGGAAGATACCGCGGCCCATTGTGTCGTGGTATGTAGTTGTCAGATAATAATCACTATTATCAGGCCTGTCTTCTCCCACATCATAACCACCGGGTACAAGCAGGAGATTCTTATAGGTATTTATACCTGTCTTTATTTTAACAGTCTGAGGCATGGGCATGCTATAGCCAAGCTCTTCCATACCGGATTCGCTGTTACTGATCTGCCACTTAAAGCTCCATGCAGCCGGATTCGGATCAGTAATGTCTATGGCATAATACGCCCTTCCACCACGCCTTAAACCAAAAACAAGGAGAAGATTTCCGCCTGAATCTTTTATCAGCATCGGGGAACCATCTACCGTATAAACTTTTCTCTTTGGATCCGAAAGATCAGGATCAAATTGCTGAAGTATCGGAAGAACCGCAGGTGGAACAAATGCAAATATTTCCGTTCCATCGGTATCATTAAAAACATGTAACATACCATCATTTGCGCCTACAGCGATATAACGGTTGGTCAGATCGCCATTCGTATCTAAATAATCAATGATCTTGGGAGTTGAGTGTATGACCGGACCTATCGGCCAGGAATTCTTTGCCACCGGAGCTCCAGTTACAGCGATGGCATCATAAGTATATCCGTACAAAAAGTTTATTATCTTGTACCGCTGGTCATCAGTTGAAACCCCGAGATTTGCATTTGATATTGTGTCAGTCGCGACCCTGACAAGATTCACGCCATCAAGAGTTGTATATATATTTCTGAAATTCGCCGTTGCCAGAGTTAAAGGATTAACAAAAGTTGATGGAATTGAATCATACAGAATTTTACCGGCACCGCCTTTCTCAACATCTCCCCCGTCATTATAAGCTGACCAGTAAGACGATGTCTCTTCAAGCATTTCGCCGTCACAGGTTGTAGCTTCTTTTCCCGTCCCGTCAACAACATACCATCCGGCTGCCCTGTTGCAGCCTGTAGCAACACCAAAGGCGAGCCCGTATTTCTTTAGGTTTCCGGTCCAGTAAACGTCTTCGTTGGGTTTAAAAAGAGCCATGTAGAGCTTATCGCCCGACTGGACTCTGTTTGCTTCATCGACTGAAACCACCGGGGCCGTGTAGGACGTATATTCACCAATCAGAATGCCAAGGGAATAAAACGCGCTGACAAGCTGCGATTTTGAATAGGCAGTAAGATATACACCGCCACCTAAATCAGAAGCATGCTGGAGCATGGGCGAATCAAGGCTGAAACCGATGTTATGCACCGCTATATTATCTGCAGAGCCTTCTCTGTCAGCTTCTGCGATGTCGGTATAATTGAGCCAGCTGTGGGAATACATATAGCCTGCCACATCGTCATAATAGTCATTGGCAGGAGTGGTATACTGCATGGGATCAAGCGTATACTGAACACTGTCATGCAGCGCAGCATTAGTTTGAAAGTTAAGAGTGCTTGTTATCCTGGCCCACTCGGTATCGACGGACGGGAATCCATCGGTTAATGTGATAACAAAGTTCTTGTTGCAGTCCCTGTGGATCTGGTTAGGATGACTGTGAAAATATGTAAAGACATCCTGTAGAGCCTCTCCAAGGGGTGTTCCACCATTTGCCGTTACTTGTCCCAATTGGTTTATGATGCTTTGCTTCTGCTGATCGTCATTGAAACTGGGGTTTATAGGCACTTGAGGGGGTAGTTCACCCCCGTCCGCTCCGCCTGTCTTGTCAAAGGTCATAAGCCCCCAGTTGATTTTACCCCTTGTGGTTTCAATCACATCTATTATGGCAGCCTTTGCAACCTCAATCCTTGTATCAAATTTATATTTCCCTCCGGTACCGATAGACTCATACTCATATTTGTCTATTTTCCACTTTCTGGTGCCGGTTGAGCTGGCATGTGATATTAAGCGCACAAGGATTTTTTTACCTGTAATCCAGAGTGACCATTTGTCGGAGGGAATATTATTTTTATGATATGTGTACTGAAGGACTCCGTTTTCATTATATAATTCAATCCTGTCTTTCTTGCTTGATGTTGAATACCAGAGTAAATATTCAGAAAAATGTATCCTCATTTTGCCTGACAGAGCGTTATATATAACATAATTTACGGTGGTGTCCTGGTTTGAGTCATAATTTGCAGGATAATTACCTGGATAATTTTTAGATACCATACTGAAAGGTACTGTCTGGTAAACTACTCCCGGAGGATATTCACAAAACGACCAGGCACTTTTCCAGCTTCCCGAATATACCTGCAGATTAAAAACCATCTGCATGTTTATCCAGTTGCCGGTTGCAAAGAAATAACATTGTTCCCTGCCGGAAGTTGTACCTGCCAGAGCCTGAGTGACTGTATAGCACGAGGCAGGATTAGTCACTAGTTTGTCTTTATGATCAGAGCTTATAGATGCATTCTTAAAATAACCGCTGAAATAAGCGCCGGGTGCTTCGATCAAGCCAGAAAAGCCGTTATCGACTTTTGAACCGTCAGGATTATCACGCCAGTTGTGGAGGGCAATATCTTTTCCGTTTGGAAGACGCTGCCCGTCTATTGTAATCATTGTAAGGCCTGTTGTCCCGTCAACCACTGTTCCGATACGGCCCTCATAACCGGCTTCTCCCGGTTTTTTCCCGTTAATGTCTTCGAGATCACCATCTGAGGTCAGAAAAGTCTTCATATCGGCTGAACCATCAATATACCAATCTCGGCTGGGATCTCCAAAATCACCGGTCTGACCCGGCGGTGCATATCCGGTATTACCATAAAAAAGATATATTTTCGTTCTGACTTTTTTCTTTGACAGGTCCGTATCATAATAGTTAGCGGCAGTTCCATAACCCCCGTTTGTTGTATCGTACGAATTGGTCCAGGTATCCCTGTTGACACAGATATAGTTGTAAAACTCACCATAATTTATTCCATGCTCATAAAGAGGCCATGCCATGCTTCCGGATGAATCCATTAGTATCATGACATTATGCTTAACCTTGGGCTTGTAAATGTCCGTGTCATCGGCAAAAGAGACGGCACTCGTAGCTAAAAGGAATAAAGCCATGACAAGACCAAATAAAATATTTGATCTGATTTTTATTCTGGTGTTTGTTATACTAATTGAATTTATATTTGTGTCCATAATCTTCTCCTTTATAGCCGACCGGAATAACTCATCAGCTCTTGGGTCCGATCTTTCTGAATCCTTCATTTATTATAGCAGACCTTGTTACTGCTCCTCCTGCGTCGGCATTTTGTTTCCTGACTGATACATCAAATATGTAAGAGCTGAAACCGGCTCCATATCCTTTCGGTATCGGTCCTTCACCTTTAAAATAGACCCGGTAAGCATGCTCATTATCTGTCCCGTCATGATTTACCGGCCAGTTCGTATCTGTATAATTATCAACCTGAGTCGCAGAGGGATTTTCAAGCTGTGCTCCGTACTGGGTAGCAGTCAATACAACAGGAGTATCAATTTTTTTTATAGCATACGTATTGCAGTCGCTGGACCGGTCGTTTGCTCCGCACACAGCAACCCTGTCGGGATTTGCCAGGTTAACATCTGTTGCCACTTCAACCACGCCGCCTTCGGCAGAGTAGAAATCCTGTTTCTGCATTATAGCGTTACGGAGAATCTGCATCTCTATTCTGCTCATATTTGTTGCATTTATCCCCATAATAAGGAGAAGTACCATAATAAACAGGGCGATAACCATTACGGATCCTTCTTCATTTCTTAACAGCAATATGGTTTTTTTCATAAACAAGAGCCTTTCAAAACGAATCTGTTAAAAAATCTTCAAGCGGATTAGATGTCCTGCGGCTTAATATAGTTCAGCACAATACTCTTCGTGATTCTTCTTTCAGGCCAGGAAACCGTCATGTTAATAGTCTTGTTGTCAACATTGTCTGTCACATTCCAGATTACAGTATAAATTCCCTCTATAACCTGCCGAGGATTATTTGCAGGGTCAAGATCATTGGCATCGTATGGAAGAGTCATGAGGCGCTCTATCTTCTCAACAACCATTGTTGTTGCTTCTGTTGTTCTTCTCGCATAACCGTTGTAGTTGACCGACAATATCTGCATGCTTGCCACCCCGAGAATACCAATTGAGAAAATGGCAAGCGCCATAAGAATTTCAATCAATGTAAATCCCTTGTTATTGAATTTCTTATCTGATTCTTCCATTTTTTTATCAAACATCTTTTGCTCCTTTGCCATTAACCACATTCAGAGATAAATACTTGAAGTAATTCAACAAACTATTCCAAACCAAGATTCCTGCTTTTTATGGTAGTAACCAGCAGCTCCCGTCTGAAATTATCATTCGGAGTTATTCTTCTATTGCCGACAACATAGGTATTATTATCCGTATAATTTAAAATGGTGGTTTTCGTTCTTGCCAGAAGCCAAACCCTTACTGCCCTGATCTTGTCAATGGCTATTCCGGAACCTCCGATTGGAATTCCTGCAGCGGCATCATTAATGTCAATCTGACCATCATCATTGGTGTCAAGATTCCGGTCAAGGCTGTTATTATTATCGCTGTCAAAAGCCCAGATGATATTTCCATTAGCCGAGGTATCGAGCCTGCCGTCCCCGTCATTATCATATGCGTATGCCAAAAAAAGGGCCTGGATGCTCTCAGCTATTGGCTGTCTGCCTGCTCCGTTATCCCTTGCAAGATCGAGTATCCCATCCGGTGCAGTAGCCGGATAGTCGTATATTGAGAAAGAGAAGGTTTCGTTGGTGTCAATGGCGCCGTTATCATTTAAATCGGAAGTAAATGTGATCGAGCTGTTGCCGTTTAAATTAAGTCCATTATTGATATCGCGAAATCTTATATCTGTTATGCCAAAGGTGCCGGTAGCACTCTGCTCATATCCAGCCGACCTGATTTCACTTTCCAGAAGATACATTGCGCCCCTGATGTTCTGCTGCATGTTCAATACAACAGTCTGGGTTCTGTTGATTGATGACTGAGTCTGGTAGGCTGAATATATAGCCATAAGAACAATCCCGGCAACTGCCATGGCAACCATCAGCTCAACCAAGGTGAACCCTTTTTTTGACGTAACACAGCTACAACCGAATCGACAATTTATTATAGAATATGTCATGGTCAATTCCTATCTCCAGTTAACACCATTCCATTTTGAGGTAACAACCCCTCCTGAAATTAATACCTGAACCCTGTAGTATCCTGTTTTGTCCCTGTTCGTTAAATAAATACTCCCAAATGGCGTACAAAGACCTCTTGAAGTAAGTGTCAGGACACCGGCAGTCGCCTCTCCGCCCGGCCCCATAAATACGAGGCTTCCTCTGTAATTATTGAGAAAAACAGTCTTGCGGAGGCATGGAATGCTGTATGTGCCTGAAGCAGTATTAAAGGTGATGCTGCAAGCCTGATTCTGTCTGACAGCCGACATCTTTGCAGATTGAATATCACTTTGAAGCTCAACAACAGCGCTTCTTAGCCCCTGGTGAGATATCCAGCCTAAAAGATTTGGTACTACATAAGCACTCGCAATAGCTATAATGGCTATTACAATCATTACCTCCAGCAACGAGAACCCTTCTTTATTCCGCATACCTTATTCTCCCAGGCCTGATCACGACATTTTCCAGGCATATCTTGGCAATCCTGCGAGACCTTTGCACAACACCCCCTTTTGCCCGATTACTGTGTCAGGCTCAAATTTCAATCCTCGAAATACTTGAATGTATTCCTGTGGTTGAAATTATCGCCTTCCTTGTACTTGGTCAAAATTGGATGTTCTTCAAAGGTCTCTCTGCACAAATATTATACAAATAATGTGCCATGCTGATTTTTTGAAATTATGTGGTTATTAAATATACTGCTTAAATATTGATTATAAGAATATCTTATTGAAATAACGTAATAAAATTGCATGCCTGGGTATTGGCATCGGCCTTGCTTAATAGCAGTAAGAGGAATCAGATTTGACGAAAACCATTAAATTGTTTTATAGAACTATTAAACAATTTTATACTGAAACATGAATAATGGCTACCGGTGTTTTATATAGTGAACCGCATTTTTAAAGATGCAAATTCCTGCTGTAGTTTCTGATAAATAAGCATCCTTTCCAAAACGTTTCACTTTCTCCATTCGCCTTGTCCAGTCAGGATGGTTTGTGCTGTGATTATATCCTTCAGGATGCGGCATAAGGCCAAAAACGCGGCCGCTCAAATCACATATTCCGGCAATATCTCTTATGGACCCGTTGGGATTATATGGAAATTTTCCTTTTGCTTCAGACCAATCCGGCAAGGCGTACTGAATGGCGACCTGATTGTTTTCAACAAGCCGGTTGATTGTCGGCTCATCAGAGTAAAATTTTCCCTCACCATGCCGTACAGGAAGCTCTATATTATCGAGCCCTTTTGTAAACACACAGGGAGATGCGGTATTAACTTTGAGATAAACCCAGTCATTCCTGAAATTGCCACAATCATTGAAAGTAAGAGCAACGGATCGTGCAGTATAATTATTATCAAACCCGGGTAAAAGCCCCATATTAACAATAGCCTGAAATCCATTGCATATACCTATAACCAGATTGCCGTTTCCGATAAAATCAATGATCTTGTTACCAATTTTTGTCTTAAGTTTAACCGCCTGGACAACACCGGCTCCATGGTCATCGCCCCACCCAAAGCCTCCAACGAAGGCCATTATATGAAAATCTTCCGGTTTTATCGTTTCATCAATAAGAGAATTCATATGCACTCGGACAGCTTTTGCTCCGGCAAGCTCAAAAGCATAAGCAGTTTCATGATCGCAGTTCAAGCCGTATCCGGCAAGTACAAGAACCTTGACTTCGCTCATATCAGGCCTCCAAGAGGCTTTTTCCAGGCATTTCTCAAATCATCAACGGAGACAGAAACAAGGTTTCTGCCTTGAGATCCATCAACAACAAAATCTTTACTCTCTATCACCGTTCCCACATATTTGAATGGCAGTCCGAAGAAAATGTTTTCAAAATCTTTTTTGTTCTCAGGCGCAATGGAAGCGATTATACGTCCGGCCGATTCTGAAAAAAGAAGGACATCGCCACGATCTGCCCCTTCAGCCGGGACAAGGCCAATATCAACTTTCATACCAAGGTTTCCGCCCATTGCAACCATAGCAAGGTGTATGCCCAGCCCCCCGCGGTATATGCCATGTGCCGAAGCGACTAAACCCTTATCAATTGCATCTCCGAGAGCCATGTAAATCTTTATAAACTGATCCGGAAAAACCTTCGGAACATTTAAACCAATGTAACCAAAATGTTCGTAATATTCCGAAGCACCCAGTTCATTGCGGGTTGTGCCCAGCACATAAATCAGATCTCCCGGAATTTTGCTGTCCATCGTTACACATTTATTGATATCATTTATCACGGATACCGATGAAAACTGAAGGGTTTCAAGGGCAGAAACCTTATGGGTTTCACCGTACCGTCCGGGAAGATGCCCGTCAACATACATACTGTCTTTTCCTGATAAAAGGGGTATTTTGTATGCAAGGCACATCTCAGACAATGCCCTGCATGATCGCACAAGCTGGGCTGCCTTAAATTGTCCATCAGGATTACTTACAGGATGATACTGGATACTGGGCCAGCAAAAATTGTCCACTCCTCCAACATGCTCCAAATCTCCTCCGACACAGAGAAGCCGGCGGAAAGCCTCATCAATAGTACAGTTTGTCATATGATAAGCATCTATTGAAGAGTAGTGGGGCATTAGAGCCTGGGAAAAAGCAAGACCTTTTTTGGAATCCAGAACTGGTCTTATAACCACAGCATCGCTGTTTATATCGCGGTTTGCGCCCACAAGCGGTTTTATTACGCTGCCACCCTGTACTTCATGGTCATACTGTCTGCAAATCCATTCCTTGGAGCAAATATTGGGGCGGGATAAAAGATCCAGCAAAAGTTTATTGTAATCACGGGGTTCTTTCATTACCGGCTCAAACAAACCGCGCCTTTCAGGTTGCTGCCACACAGCATCAAACTCCCACTGGGGAAAACCGGCCGAAAGCAGATCCATATCAACATACGCACAGGTTTTGTTGTTATATTTTATATGAATCTTTCCTGAATCAGTATATTTCCCAATGGCAGTGCTCTCAACAGCATGTTTTGCTGAAAGTTCAAGGAACCTGCCAAGATGTTCCGGCCTGATGGCAACGGTCATGCGCTCCTGGGATTCTGAAACCCAGATCTCCCACTGGTCAAGACCTTCATATTTTAAGGGTACCTTTTCGAGCTCTATCTCGCAGCCGTTTGAATAGCGGGCAGATTCACCTATTGATGATGAAAGTCCGCCTCCTCCGTTATCTGTTATAAACATAATCAACCCTTCATCACGGGCCTCAAGGAGAAAATCATGCATCTTCTTCTGTGTGTACGGGTCACCTATTTGAACATGACCTGCAGGTGTATTCTCAGAAAAAACTTCTGATGAAGCCGTTACTCCGTGTATCCCGTCTTTTCCCACCCTTCCACCGCACATAATAACAAGTTCCCCGGGGGACGTTTTCTTTTGTTCAGCGGGTTTTCCCCGGATTATTGACGGCATTATTCCTAAAGCAGTGACAAATACGAGACATTTTCCCATATATCCATGGTGAAAAAGGACCTGGCCAAAGGGTGTGGGGATCCCGCTTTTATTCCCGCCATCTCTAACTCCTTCTATCACGCCGTCAAGAAGACGCCTCGGATGAAGGTGGGGTGTAAGCGGGCCATCATAATCCCTGTATCCAACGCAGAAGCCGTAACTTCCCATGATCAGCTTTGAACCTTTTCCCGTTCCGAGAGGATCGCGGTAAACCCCGACAATTCCTGTAATTGCGCCACCATAAGCCTCCATGTTGGATGGCGAATTATGCGTTTCACCCGTGATGACATAGTAATGCTTATCATCAAAAATCCCCGCCCCGGCATTATCCCATAATACAGATGCAACCCACGGTTTTCTGTCTTTAAGATAAAGTGTCGGGGCTTCAATATATGTCTTGAATAAATTATCAACCGTTTCAAGATGTCCGATTTCAAGATCCGTGTACCTGAACAATCCTCTGAAGGTATTGTGGTTGCAATGATCGCTTCTTGACTGAGATATATATTCAAGTTCAATATCGGTTGGCTCGGACAGGCCAACCAAAGCACGTTCAGCTAAAACATCTTGTCTTAAAAAATAAGACCTTATGGTAGGAATATCATTTGGATTGATGGCAAGGTTGCGTTCGTCGCTTATTTTTTTCAGGGCTTCATCGTTTTCAATGGAAATTGATGAAACAGTTGGAACATGGTTTAGTATTACCTTTGGAATAATATAACCAATCCCGGTCGAACTGTCCCAGTCCTTCTTTGAATAAATCCTCCACTGTTGAATTATATCATTAGCAAGAAGTTCTGAAGCTATTCTTTCAATATCCTTCCGAACAAGATTGCGACCACTTACACAAAATCGTTTTGAAGTATAAACAGCATCTTCATGGGAGAAACTGATTCCCAGTATATCTTCTATTGCCTCAACTGCGGTACTCCCTGGATTATCTTTAACCCCCGGCCTGTAACCAACCCATATAATCCAGTCGAATTCTGCCGGCAGCGGATCATATGATGATATCTGAGTAACAGGATTTGTAAAAATTGCAGCCTGAATCATCTTTAGCTGGTTATCTGTCAATGCAGCATCGATAGTGATAACAGAAATTGTGCGAACTTTTGACAATTCAATCTCGAAATAATCTTTTGCCTTATGGCAGATACCCTCCCCTTCGGCATCAAACATATCCGATTTTAATGCGATCTCAAGTCTGTGCGGCATAATATTTATCTTATATAATTATCATTTGTTATAGTATGTGGTTTCCCCCGTATTAATTGGGAGAAATGGGGTCAAGGATTCAAGGGTTCGAGGATTCGGGTTGAATCTTTCAATACTCGACTCCTTTTATCAACTGAAAAAAATCCGTGTTATATCATTATAAAAAACGAAAACCATAAGAACAATTAAAATAAAAATGCCCGCCTGCTGGGCAATTTCTCGCATCTTTGTATTGACCGGCCTTCCGATTGCAGCCTCTATAAAAAAGAAAAGCAAATGCCCGCCATCTAATACCGGAATCGGAAGAAAATTCAGTACGGCCAGATTAATACTTAAAAGCGCAATGAAAAATAGCAAATTGGCAACCCCTTCTCTTGCCTGCTGCCCCGCCATCTCTGCGATCATAAGCGGACCACCAAGAGTTTTTGCAGATACGGTCCCCTGAATGAGCTTGGCAATGCTAACTATTGTTAAATTTGTAATCTTATATGTCTGCCTGAAACTTTCAAACAGGGCATGAAAAGGGTCTAACTTTTTTGAATAAAAATCACCTGCAGAGGCAATTCCTATTGCATAGCGCTTAACATCTTCCCCGAATATATTTTTTGCAGTCTTAAGTTCAGGCAAAACATCAAACGTAATGACCGCACCATTCCGGCGAACGGAAACGGAGAGATTCTTTCCATTGCTGCCGGAAATGATTCCTGCCATCTCTTCCCAGTCTGAAATGCCTTTCCCGTCAATCGACTCGATAAGATCTCCTTTAGCCAGGCCGGCTATTTCGGCCGGAGATCCTTTTTCAACAGTTCCTGCAGTGGGTTTTAATATGAATATGCCCGAGATCAGGAAAATTACGAAAAATATCATTATGGCAAGAACCAGATTGAAGAAAGGTCCTGCACCAACGATTAATATCTTCTTGAAAACATGCTTATGTGTGAATGAAATAGGAATATCAGCAGGATCTATATCGGCATCAGGCTCCTCACCCACCATTTTAACATAGCCGCCAAGAGGAACTGCAGAAACTCGATAATCCGTTATCCCAACTTTCCTTCCAAATAATCTTGGGCCAAATCCAAGGGAGAACTTCTCAACACCAACACCAAAAAGTCTGGCCATAAGAAAATGCCCAAGCTCATGGAAAAAAACCAATACACCAAGTACAATAACAAAGGCAAAAATATCAGTGCTCATATTAATTTATACTATTTTTTTTAAGGTGATAGAGTGGCTTATAACAATAAACAGCGTGACCGGCAATTACCACTTAAGGAATTTGTTCCTCGGCAATTTTGCGGGCCCAAAGATCGGCTTCAAGAATATCAGAAAGTGCCGGATTTGCAACAACAAAATGCTTCTCCATCGTTTTCCTGATAACTTCCGGGATATCTGTAAACTGTAAGCGTTTGTTTAAAAAGGCTTCAACAGCAACTTCGTTTGCAGCATTTAAAACGGAGGGAAGGGTTCCTCCAGCTTTGCCTGCAGAAAAAGCAAGATCAAGACAAGGAAATTTTCCGGTATCAGGCCTTTGAAATGTCAGTGATCCGATAGATTTAAAATCAGGAAGCGGTTGCCCGAGAGGAAGGCGTTCCGGATAAGACATTGCATATGCTATCGCCCCTTTCATGTCCGGTATGCCCATCTGGGCAATAACTGACCCGTCTTTATAGGATACCATTGAATGAATCACGCTTTGAGGATGAATAATTACTTCAATATCTTCCAGAGAAACTCCGAAAAGATGTCCGGCTTCCATGACCTCAAGCCCTTTATTCATAAGCGTTGCGGAGTCGATACTGATCTTTCTTCCCATTTCCCATGTAGGATGATTCATGGCATCTTCCGGTTTAATATAATTAAACTCGCCCGGTGGCAGGTTAAGAAAAGGTCCTCCAGAAGCTGTAAGGAGTATCTTATCCATATCTTCCCTGCGATGCCCTGCGATACATTGGAAAATTGCGCTGTGTTCGCTGTCTATAGGAAGTATCTTTACGTTTTTTTCCGCGGCCTTTTTCATGACAATTTTTCCGGCCATTACAAGTGTCTCCTTGTTGGCCAGGGCAATATTTTTCCCGGCATCAATTGCTGACAAGGTGGGCATCAGGCCGGCTGAGCCTACCATAGCCGCTATTACCATATCTACCGGTCCGTACGATGCTGCGGCATTGTAGCCATCATCCCCATACAGTATTTCAACACCCTTATTTGCTGTAATTCTTTTTAGCTCATCAGCGCTTTTTTCATCAAAGACCACAGCAAAATCGGGAGAAAATTTCTGAATTTGTCTTGCAAGAACAGAAACATTATTTTTTGCAGCAAGGACCTTAACGCAAAACCTGTCCGGAAACATTTCGACAATTTTCAGGGCATTTGTACCTATTGACCCTGTTGAGCCCATGATGGAAAGAGACTTCATAATTATTGACCCGTTATCCTGCCTTTCGGCATTTTTTACTTGTTAAAAAAGGTACTCCTTGAAAAACCATGCGACAGGGGCGGCAAAGAGAAGGGCGTCTATACGGTCAAGAATACCGCCATGGCCCGGCAATAATCCGCCGGAGTCTTTAACACCGGCTGACCTCTTTAATTCCGATTCAAAAAGATCCCCGAGCTGCCCTGCAACTCCTATTAAAATAAAGAAAAGAATGCTCATCCACCACGAATATACAGGGAAAAAAAAATACTTAAAGACACCGCCTGCGCATAAATTCGCCGTAAGCCCACCGATTGAGCCTTCGATTGTTTTTCCGGGGCTTACTGCAGGACAAAGTTTATGCTGCCCGAGATAAGAACCAACATACAATGCTCCGATATCACCAGCAAAAACTATAATAAGGATAAAGTAAATCCAGGGAATCCCTTCAGCAGTATTTCTGATCAATACAAGGTATGAAAGAAAGAGCGGAATATAAATTAACCCCATAAGCTGCTTTGCAACCAGCCATGGGGCGTTTTTATCTCTTCCGAATTTTTTCAGTGACATCAGGCCTGAAATAAGAAGATTCAAAACAATTAATGCAGGAACAATATTTAATAAATTATAATAAGCTCCACAAATGATCATCAGTCCAATTAAGTAAGCAGAACTGGATACTGAACCAAAACCATTGTCGCTTTGCGGGTAAAGTACAATTTTAAAATACTCAAGGAGGGCAATAACTGAAACGATACTGATAACAACGGCAAAAATAATGGTTCCACTTTTACTTATAAGCCATATGAGAAGAGGAAGGGCTACAAGTCCTGTAATCCAGCGCTTTAAATGCATGACATGTATCCTTTAAAAGCCAGACAGTGATAATTAAAAGCTGTGGCTGAATAGAGCCGATAGTTATATAATACTTATTCTTGTCATACAACATTGCCAAACCTGCGCTCGCGGCTTTGAAAATCAATCAGGATACTGACGAATTCATCCCTGCCAAAATCAGGCCACAATGTATCAGTGATAAATATCTCCGTATAAGCAATCTGCCATAATAGAAAATTGCTTATGCGCATCTCTCCGCTTGTCCGAATCAGCAGATCAGGATCCGGCATGCCAGCGGTATAAAGGTGATCAGCAATAAATTCCTCTGTTATTAAAACAGGATCAATTTCTCCATCCCTTGCCTTTTCCGCAATTATTTTCACCATACTTGCTATTTCGGCTCTTCCGCCATAACTTAATGCAAGATTAATGACCATTCCAA
This sequence comes from Desulfobacterales bacterium, assembly GCA_020052975.1. The sequence continues at coordinate 26,192 of JAGVOC010000321.1, forward strand.
CATTTGATTTCGTTAAATCCATTGTTCGCCCCAAGGATTCACGAACATCCGCCGGCAGATTAGCAAGCTCCCCTATTGCATTCAGGCGAATGTTGTTTTCAATCATCTCATTTTGTTCTGAATCAATGAATTTTTTCAGCAGCGCCATTAAGGTTGCAACCTCTATTTTGGGTCGCTGCCAGTTTTCCGTTGAAAATGCGTATAGGGTTAGGATAGGAATTCCGATTTCGCGGCAGGTTCTTATAATTGTCCTTACGGTTTCAGCTCCTGCTTCATGCCCCCTGATTCTGTTCATAAGGCGCTTTTCAGCCCACCGGCCGTTCCCATCCATAATAATAGCGACATGTTTGGGAAGCTTTGAAACATCAAGACGTTCGGGCACATGAAAGGATGTGCTAGAATTCAAGGATTTCTTTCTCTTTATCTTTATAAATGCTGTCAATAAGCTTTATCTGCTCATCTGTTATCTTTTGTACCCGGTCCTGTGCTTTAAAGGCATCGTCTTCTGAAATTTCTCCATCCTTTTTAAGGCCTTTAATAAGCTCGTTTGCGTCTCGCCTGATATTTCGAACAGCAACTTTGTAATCTTCGCACATTTTATTCACAACTTTAACCAGTTTTTTTCTTCTGTCTTCTGTCAAGGGAGGAATAGATATACGAATAATCTTTCCGTCACTTGAAGGAGTCAGGCCAAGATCGGATTTCATTATAGCCTTCTCAATCTCCTTTATCACGGTAACATCCCAGGGCTGAAGAGTAATTAACCGGCTTTCAGGTACAGAAAGGGATGCTATCTGATTGAGAGGAGTTGGGGTTCCGTAATAATCAACTCTTATCCCGTCCAGAATAGATAAGGAAGCACGCCCAGTCCTTACTCTTTTCAATTCATTATGAAGGGCAGTTATTGACTTGCCCATACTTTCCCTAGCTTCCTGAAATACTGATTCGATCATGGGCTTTACCTCATTTGATGTGATGTATAATGAAGCTCCCCGCCGCAGAGCGGCGGGGTATCTAACTTTACTTGTAACACTATTGTTACAAATTGAACAATTTTAACTGCTGTATCCGGCTATC
>JAGVOC010000313.1 GCA_020052975.1 Desulfobacterales bacterium
AGTTGGCCGCTTTATTATATTTTCGGAAAATACTTCACATTATTCATGTTTTTGAAATCCGAATCCTGAGTCCACAGAATGGCATGAAATTCGTTTGCAGTTGCGAGGATAATGCTGTCTGCCATCGGAAGGTTGTGCTCCAAACTTAACTTTGAAGCGGCGATAGCAAGCTGCGCCGTTAAATCCACAACCGTCCCTTTTCGCATCGCAACAATTGCATGCAGCGCGTCATTCTCACAGGATTCCCGGAGAATTACCTTGAAGACCTCATATATCGTTACCGTCGGGACAACAAGCGAAGACGAATCACTCAAGGGCTTCAGAAAGTGCTTTGAATTAGGTTCATCAGCGAAGTATGCAAGCCAGCCGGAAGAATCAACTATATTCATACCCTGTCTTCCTCTCGTTTGAATTCCGTATTTATACCCTTTAAGAATCCGCGGAGTTCTTTAATATCGCGTTCGGGTATAAGCTCAATGCGTCCGTTATATTCAACAACCTGCATTTTTTGACCCGGGCGGAGATTCAATGACTCACGTACTGTTTTTGGTATGACGACTTGATATTTGGGTGATACGGTTACAGATTGCATGCTGATACCTCCATCGTTATCTTTCGTATTACGATAACATGATCGATATGATTTTGTCAATCATCGCCTGCTTCGGGTGGCACACCCGAGCTGTTCTTGCTTAAAGCTTTTTGTGGAGAAGAAGGTTTAAAAGTCTGGATTTCCCTTCCGAGTGGGACCGTAGGCCGCTTCCGCGGGAATGACAAAGCCGAGAGAGCGGGAATCCGGTTTTAAAAAGACTTGAAATTTTTACAGCCCGGCGATATTTTTAACCGGCAGCATCTGGTTTTTTACCACGAGTACAGGGCAGGGGGATGAGTAAATAACTTTTTCGATTGTGCTTTTTGAAAAATATTTCATCATGCTCTTTTCACCGGGAGTGCCCATAACAATCATGTCCGCCTTCTGCTCCGCTGCAAGATCTGTGATTGCTCTGGCCGCATTTCCTGTTTTCATGAAGGAGTTGTTCGCTATACCCGAAGAAAGACTTTCTATCTCCCTGATATATTCCTCTGATTTTTTTATCATAACGGCAGACCTTTTCCCTGAAACCGAAAGGATGAGCAGTTCGCCGCCATAGGCTTTGGCAATTTCAATTGCTCTTATCGCCGCGATTCTGCCTGCCTGCGAACCGTCGGTTGATATCAATATTTTATTCCAGTCAATCTGCGTGTCATAAGGAATTACGAGGAGATCTTTTTTGCCGTACCCGGCCAATCTTTCCGTCACTCCCCTGATCAATGCCCTGTAAAGATTATGCTTTTCTTCAATTCCTGTTACTAAAAGATCACATTCCTCTCTCTCCGCAAATCCGATTATTTCCTCAAAAGGCTCGCCTTCTCTGCATATAGCCTCAACTGCCGCACCGATCTCTTCCGCAGCCTCTTTTATTTTTGCCAGAATATTTTCGCAGGGTTCCCTTAAGAGGGCTTCGATATTTTTTACACCTGCAAATCGCAGGTCACCTTCATAAGGAGGAACAACAGATATCACGCGGACTGATCCACGCACCCAGTAAGAAAGCCGGACAGCTTCATTCAGGGCGTGAAGGCTTGCTTCCGATCCGTCGACAGCTACAAGTATCTTCTTATACAATTCCATTTGCAGCTTTGTCCTTAGAGACCGTTGCATAACGCCCCCTTTTGCCCGATTTATTTAAAGACTTGGTTTCTGGTCTCTGGTCTCTGGTTTGTAGTTTCTGGTTTTTATCTTTTAACCAGGAACCAGGAACTATAAACCAAAAACCCAAGTCTTTATTATCGCCTTCCTTGTACTTGGCCAAAATTGGACGTTCTTCAAAAGTCTCCCTTATTGATGCTTCCTGCAAATCAGTCTGAAAAATGAGTAACAGGAAGAACCCTGATATTTACCTCTTTCACCCCCTTAACGCTTTCTGCAAGCTTTTTCAACTGTGATTCTATGTCCGCCTTTCCATATTCATGAGTCTTTGCCTTAACATGGATTACACCATTATCGGCAGTTGTTTCAACATAAGGGCTTAAATCCAGCAGGGTTGCTTTCACTTCGGCGGCCAATGCGAGATCTTCAATACGTTTCTGAGATTCCACGGTTGTTTTAAAACGATCAAGTGAAGCGGCATTGCAAATGATATCGGAAGCATCATCCGCGTTTATGTTTTTAATATGAATTACAAGATCATACAGGCTGTTCTCCCATGTATCTATCCCGTAAAGAAAAAGGCTCCATTTTCTTCTCTGCTCGTCATCTTTTTTTATAGTTCTGACCGCCTTCTCTTCAGATATTTTTTCCCTCTCCATTTCAAGCCTGACCCTCTCTTCCATATCGGCTATAATGCGCACTTTCAAAACATGCGCAATATCTTTTACAAAAAAATGGCCTGCAAGTCCATGATATACCAAGTTATTTTCCTGAAAATATCTCAAAAGAGCAGCCTGAATGTAAGCTACATATCTCTCTTTTCCGTTATGAAAACGGTCAAG
>JAGVOC010000089.1 GCA_020052975.1 Desulfobacterales bacterium
GTAAGCGGCAAGGAGGAGAGTGCGAACCTTCTTACACCGTCAACAGGCGATCCCAATACCAGAATTCCTGAAACCAAGGCCTTTATGGTCAACATATCGAAGATAAAAAGGGGGTGATCTAAATGAGTAAGTCGTTTTTTGTCGATACTACAGTTTGTACTGCATGCCGGGGTTGTCAGGTGGCCTGCAAACAATGGAAAAATCTCCCTGCTGAAATTACCGTCAACCGGGGCACTATTGAAAATCCCGCTGATCTCTCTTTTAACACCTATAAGCTTGTGAGGATGCGCGAAGAGGTGATTGACGGCAAATTGAAATGGCTCTTTTTCCCGGAACAATGCCGGCACTGTATTGAGCCTCCCTGCCTTGACACTGCAGGCGATAAGGCTGCGATATACAAGGACGAGGCAACAGGCGCCGTTATATACACTGTAAAGACCAAAGGCCTTAAGGCAAAAGAGATAATCGCGTCGTGTCCGTATAATATCCCCCGGAAAGGTAAAGACGGAGCTCTTGCAAAATGCGACATGTGTCTGGACAGAGTCCAGAACGGATTGCTTCCGGCATGCGTCAAAACATGCCCGACCGGGGCCATGAACTTCGGCGAACGGGAGGAAATGCTTGCGCTTGCAAACAAGCGTCTCGGTGAAGTCAAAAGGATAAGCACGGCAGCCATGCTTCTCGATGCCGACGATGTGAGAGTTATTTATCTTGTTGCATATAAATCCGAACTTTACCACAAGTATGCCGTGGCATCGGTTTTTGATTTCGGAATCACAAGGCAGATGGCTCTTGCAAAAATGTTCAGTCCTGTAAAAAATATTGCTTCAGGACTTATGTAAGCAGAGCAACGTGAATTGTCAGAGTAAAGGGGAGAAGTTATGTTGCCTTCTCCCCTTTATGTTTCAGCTGATACCGACTTCAGGCTCCCGGTTATAAGTTAAGGTTGATGATCTCGTAAAAAGTCGAATCAGGAGATGGCAAAGTAAAAAGCTCATTATGCAAGGCGCGCGAATCTTTAGGAATGAAGCGTACTAATTGGTACGCTGCAATGACGAAAGATGAAGCGTCCGCCGCGGCGGACAGAATGACTTTTTACGAAGCCGTCAAGGCTATGTTTTCTCACACGGAGATGCAAGGCACAGGGATTTTTAAGGAATATGAGATGACCGAAATATTAAATGAAACATCCGACAAGATTAAAAAAACAGCTAATGCCATAAAAAAACTGAGGCCTGCATATTCAAAAATACTCGATTTCTATGAAAAGATATTTACAGCCCAGGAAAAGTCGGCGGTAAAAACAGAAATAAAGCCGGCACAGCTTGCAGACGATATCATTTCAATCAAGGCGAAAGAAAAATTTCCGCTGATAAATCTGTCCGATTTCCCTGTCGATATTAATTCATCCCGAAAACTTTTTAAAAAAATCTGTAAAATAATAAATAAATCTGAAAACCACATGTCATCTGCCGCTGAAGCTTTATATGCCGCTAACGAGAAAAAGATGATAGCTTTTGATGATCTTTATGCCGCCCTGCTGAATGATGATGGTGCAGCCTTTGAAGATATTGCATTAAAGCTTAAAACAGACAAAGATGCACTCGCTTTTATTACGTATAACAGCATAAAACCGTCGCTATCCATGTTCGCCGAATCCGCTTCAAAATATCTTGATAAGGATAACCCGTGGGAAAAAGGATACTGCCCTGTCTGCGGAAACACTCCCGTTCTTTCCACCTTCGAATCCGATGGGCAACGCTTTCTTACATGCAGTTTCTGCTGGCATAAGTGGTCTGTAACAAGGCTTTTCTGCCCATTTTGCGAAAACAAGGATAGCAAGTTCCTGCATTATCTTTTCTCGGAAGATGAAAAAGAATACAGGATAGATGTATGCGATAAGTGCAATAAGTATATAAAGAATGTGGACACAAGGATTATAGACCGTTTTGTTTATCCTCCTCTTGAACAGATTGCCACATTGCACCTCGACATAATGGCAAAAGATAAAGGCTTTGAGAGTGGGGTGCCTCTGGAATTTCAGGTATAGTTATGAAAATACAAGAAAAAGGAAAAACTCCATTCCTGCTGGTTATCTTTTTTCTCTTTCTTCTGCTTGTCGGCATAAATGCAGGTGAAGTATCTACGGTGCTCGAAACAGCCACAAGGATATGCCTAAGCTGCATCGGAATAGGATAACCCTTATGCTTAGAAGATGGATACAGGTTATAGCCACCTTCTTGAGCAACTCTTATCTTTTATTTCCGTTTACAAGAAACATTTACCAGGGAACTTTAAAATCCTTCTGCACACCCGGCCTGAATTGCTATTCCTGCCCTGCCGCAACAGGAGCATGCCCTCTTGGCGCTCTGCAAAACTTCATGGCTGTCCTGCGGCCGGGATTACAGGCCGGATATCAGCATTTTGGCTTATATGTCATAGGAACGCTTGGTTTGCTTGGAAGCCTGGCAGGCCGCATGCCCTGCGGATGGCTTTGTCCTTTCGGATTTCTTCAGGAGCTTATTCATAAGATACCATCCCGCAAGTTTGAAATTCCGGGATTCTTATCATATGTTAAATATCCCCTGCTTGTTCTTTTTGTTTTTTTGCTCCCTTTTTTTGTGGCGGATGAATTCGGATATGGCATGACATGGTTCTGCAAGTTCATATGCCCGGCCGGAACACTTGAAGCAGGCATTCCGTTGCTTTTTTTAAAACCTGAGCTTCAGGCTCTCGTCGGCTTGCTGTTTTACAATAAGATATTTATCCTGGGATTATTTCTCTTATGGATGGTATACAGCAGGAGGCCTTTTTGCAGGGTTGCCTGCCCGCTTGGCGCCATATATTCTCTGTTTAACAAGCACAGTGTCTTTAAAATGATTCACGATCCTGACAAATGTACCCGCTGCAAAGAATGCTACAAGGACTGCCCAATGGAGGTAAAATTCTACGAGAGCCAGAATGACATTGACTGCATCAGGTGCCTGAAATGCATGAATGAATCGTGCAAATTCGGAGCCATATCATACCAAATTGCAGGGTTCGAGGAGTCCAGGGGCCAAGGGGTCAAGGGAAAAGCAGTGGTCAGAGGTCAGTAATCAGTTATCAGATCGCTTGACCCCTCGAATCCTTGAATCCTGGAACCCTTTTTTTATTTTTTTGTCACAAGGGAAACCGAGGATTCTGAAAACTCCACGGGAGTTTTCTTCCCGCCCTCATTTCCCTTTTGCTTTATCTTTACCCCGCGTGTCTTTGTTCCGATGTCTGCGGCCTTAGTTTTTATATCATAAATTCCGCTTGCGGATTCAAGATCCAGATCTCCCAGTTGTGACGATCCCGCATAAACCGTTATGCTCTCGCTTCCGAAAGGAGGAGAAACCTCAAGATCAAACCTGTCTTCCCCTGAAGGTATTTCATACACCGTTCCTCCTTTGAAATAATTGTCTGAGCTGTATGGGTTCGGGAAGAGCTGAACGAGTTTTCCGGCCGCATCTTTATATACCACCCTTGCGTAAAACGGCTTGTTTCCTCTGATATAGACTTTTATCTTCTCGGAGTTTTTATATTCTTTCTTATCCGTCCATACCCTTACGTTCAACGGGGAAGTGGGGTCATCAAAAGATGCTTCTTTTGCAGCGTTCTTGATTTTTTTCTCATCCGGAAGGACCTCGGCTTTTACTTTCAGCCTGAAGCATTCTCCGGATGCAGGGTCCTTATACCACCCCTTTTCAATCTCCTCAATCACCCTGACGGAAGCATTTGAATAAGCTTTTACCACATCGCTTTCCAGGACAAAGTTTTTAACCTCGGTGTTGCTTTCAAGATATGTCAAAGTGTAGTCAACGGCTTTACGCTTTGCATCTGAAAGAGCAGCCTGCTCGGTCTCTTTTTTCGACTTGTCATCCCCCATGCAGGCGTAACCTTCGGCTTCTGTAATGGTAGATTGCGAAGCATAAATATTCGATACCAGCAGCACACAAACAAGTAATGCAATAAATATTTTATTCATGGGGAAACCCTATTATTTGCGAAGCCACCGGGCCCTGTACCTATTCAAGCAAGATCCCTATCTTTTTGTCCAGAAAAGACTCGGACTGTTTTCCAACTATCTTTTCAACTATTTTTCCGTTTTTAATCAGGTAAATCGTAGGGATGGCATAAATATCATATTTTTCAGCCATATCTACCCTTGTCCAGTAAATGGGGAAATTTACCTTTGCCTTGTCTGCTATCTTCTGCATAGCCTCAGGTCCGTCTACATCAAGGCTTATCCCGATTATTTTCAAGCCCTTATCGTTATATTTGTTGTGCAGTTTTATCAGAAAAGGCAGTTCCTCACGGCACGGGCCGCACCATGAAGCCATGGCAACAACAAGGGATCTGCTCTCCCTGCTTTTCATCAGATTATCGATCTCTTTAGGCTCAATCTTCTCGACCAGGATCCTTGCTCCGCTCTGGGCAAAAAGATGCGAAGCAGAAAATCCCGCAAAGAAGAAACAAACGGCAGCAAATAATGCCCCCGTTTTCATGATCCGCTTATACATTATTCTCATATATCTTAAATTCCTCTAAAATCCTGCATAATTTTATTTGCCTTTCAGTTTTTTCAGCTCCATGACCAGAGCCCCGAGCTCGGGTCTTTTATTGATATCAGCCACATGGACGTATCTTAAGACGCCTTCCTTGTCTATTACAAACAAAGCTCTTTCAGTCACGCCGCTTGTCCTGAGAACACCATAAATATCTGCAACCGCCCCGTGGGGCCAGAAATCGGAAAGAACGGGAAACCACAATTTCCCCATCTGGTTTGTCCATGCATAAAGGGTCGGAATATTGTCAACAGATATACCGAGCATAATAGCATCATTTTCGTCAAAAAAACTCCTTGCAAGGTTATATCCCGGCCACTGGTCCGAACAGACAGGAGTCCATGCAGCAGGAATAAACGAAATAACCACATTCTTTTTCCCTCTAAAATCACTCAGGGAAATTCTCTCCCCGGATAAGGAAGGAAGTGTAAAATCAGGAGCCGGGTCACCCACCTTTACCTTGAGTGTGCTGTCGACCGGTTTCAATTCGCCCGGATTATATATATTGTCCTTGTATGCGTCGGACAGACCAAAAGCCGGACTGACCAGCACAGCAACAGCAAATACCCAAATAATATATTTTATATTTTTAATCATGAATAATACCTCCTTATTTAATAACCCGAAAATTTTTTCACGATCTTCAAAAATTCATCGGGATCGTTAACGCCCCCTAGTTTGGAATACACAACTTTATGGGTTCCATTCTTGCCAATTTTTATGGCAATAAAATATGGGGTTCTGACTTCTCCGAGAATCTTGTGAATCGAAAAGTCACCATCAGAGAACAATGGAAACTTTATACCGTATTGCTTCTTGAAAAAATCGATTTCAAAATCCGAGTTTCCCACCCCGATACCGATCAGTTTTATTGCATCTTTCAGCTTGCTGTCTCCCGATAATTTACTGAAAAACTCATTTACAACAGGTGCATCCTTCTGGCAATGGGGACAATACATGCTGAAGATTTGAATAAGCACGACTTTTGCCTTAATCTGCGGGATAAGAAATGTCCCGCCTCCTTTCAGGCCAAGATATTGTTGATATGACTGGTATAGAGGAACAGGAAGGCTTATCTTCGGCAATATTCCACCTTCTGAAGGCGGAACGCTTTGACTAAAAGAAGGAAACGCAGCCATAATAACTAATGAAATTGCGGCAAAACTTATTAAAACTTTTCTCATGATATACACCTCCTATATTATAACAAAGCCTGTTTATATTAATACAAATCCTCAAGAGGTTAACAAGACTATTGAAGTTCTACGCCGCAAGCAGCGGCGAATCTCCGGCCGTAGAAAATCGGGTCTGTTTTTATTCGCTCCTTGAAATAAAATATAATTTATCCTATACAATATTAATAAATGTAAGGCAAAACAGAATTTGATGGACTTGTAAAAAGTCTCAAAGTCGTCACTCCCGTGAAAACGGGAATGTTATGCAAAGATCTCGAACAGGTAAAGTATGACTCAACTGAATAATCCCATGGAAATCTTCAGGTTACTTGAAAAATCAAATTGCAGGCAGTGCAACGAACCGACATGTCTGGCATTTGCTGTCGCCGTTTTTAAAGGACAAAGGCAGGTTGATGAATGCCCTCATCTGGAGAGGGATATAATCGAGCGGTTTGGCTCGAAAACCGAAAAAAGAGCGAACTCGGCACAGGATATTGACGAGACTTTAGAACAGCTTAAAAGAAAAATATCCACGATAGACCTCTCTTCATCAGCGAAGAGGTTGGGCGGGAAGTTTTCTGATAATAAATTGACGCTCAAGATTCTTGGTAAGGACTTCAGTGTTGATTCAAAAGGGAACCTTTCATCAGATATACATATACACCAATGGGTTGTTTTACCAGTGCTCAATTATATAATCGATGGCGCTGGAATACCTGTTTCCGGTAAATGGGTTCCGTTCAGGGAACTGAAAAATGGAAAGACATGGTATCGGTTATTCGGGCAGAGATGCGAAAAACCCTTAAAAAAAGTTGCGGACACCTATACGGATCTTTTTGAGGACATGATTCACCTCTTCAACGGAAGAAAAGTGGAGAATCATTATGAATCTGATATTTCACTTGTTCTGCACCCCCTTCCAAAAGTGCCGATCCTGATTTGCTACTGGAAGCCGGAAGAGGGTCTTGAATCGGATCTCAATTTGTTTTTTGATTCAACAGCGGAAGATAACCTTAGGATTGAATCCCTGTTTGCTATTGGTACCGGGCTCGTCAGGATGTTTGAAAAGATAGCTTTGAGGCACGGTATGCAATAATCATTTCGTTCCTTCCCCGGCAGCCGGGGGTCCGCGATTTCCCCACCCCAGCTATAGTCCAGATACCCTATCCGTGATAGTTTCAAGATCCGTCACCTGAGCCCTTAAAGGATGTCCCCCAAGTTCGCCCCTAAGCAACTAATTAGTGTCCATCCGGAAACAAATTATGGACACTAGTGCGTTTCCAATCTGGAAATCGGCAATTTGGGGCAAGCTCAAGGAAATCAAGGGATTTCGCGGAGGCATACGCAATGTATGCCGCACAAGAAATCCCGCAGATTGACACCGAGATCGCACAAAAGGGCCATTTCCGGATGGAAACTAATTATTATTTGTATTAAAAACATATGATGATTGAAATAATTGTGGCAAAATAATATGATAAAATATCACACGGATAATCTGGAAAAGTGATCCGTGAGCTACAACTAAATATGGAGATCTGAGATGAATATCATCGAAGAAGGTCAAAACCCCCTTTTTATGGATCCGGACCCGGATAAGGCTCGTGAATTTTTCCGGAAAAAACCCCGGGCCATGACCGACAAACGGATGACGGAAAAAGAGGCTGTGGATAAGTTGATACCGGATGGATGTTATCTGGCCATTGGCGGATTCGGGGCAAACAGGATTCCCACAGCCATTCTTCATGAGATTTTGCGCGCCCGGCGCAGGAATCTGGGGTTTTTGGGACATACATCCACGCATGATTTTCAGCTGTTGTGCGCCGGCAATTGCCTGAAAAAAGTCGATGTTGCTTATATTATCGGCCTTGAAGCGCGCGGCCTGTCA
>JAGVOC010000399.1 GCA_020052975.1 Desulfobacterales bacterium
AAAACGGGCGCTCAACAATGAAAAAATATTATGCAATCCCATGACCGAAAGTATCACAAGCGGAGGAATAACCGGCGCAATATACCTTATTCTCATGTCGGTTTTTACAAATGCAAAGAGGATAAATAAAATTGAAAATAAGAGTAATATTTCCTTTTCCAGCCTTATGACAGAGTTATCCTGTTTTATGCGAAAAAAGGCAAAAAAGGGCAGAATAAAAAGGAAGGGAGAAAGCTTGCCGTCAAAATATTTTGGATCGCCGTCCTCCCCTTCAAAGAATATTCTGACTGGGACAAGAACTGTTTGCATCAATGATTCATTATATATTATGCGCCTTATTGCAAAATGGCTCCACTCTTTGCCCCTGTTATCCTTTTTTGGCTGCACTATTGAATTATCGCCTCTATCCTGTGCCACAGGAACCGGCCCGGCATTAATTATGTTAAAAAAACCCTGGTAAAGAGGATAAACAGGATTTTTCGTCCAAACGTAATTTCTTATCATCCACGGGGAAAAAGCCAGAAGAACGATAAAAATATACAGCGCACCAAAAAAAAGAGCTTTCAGGGAAACCCGACTACTCTTCCGGATTGAACCGGATTGGTTTCCTTCATTACGGGAAATCCTGGAATAGGCAAACATTACGAATATGGATAAGAGAAAAAAAACGATCAGGGCGTTATACTTTGTTCCGAGGGCAAGTCCGCAAAAAAAAGCGGAAACGACAAGATGCTTGAGTTTGAACTCAGATTGAATACATTTGAACAGGTAAATGATGGAGCCTGTTGAAAAGAAGATAAGCCCCAAATCGACATAAGCAGTAATTGAAAGCTTGACAATAACCGGTATCGACAGGAAAAACAGAACACCGAAAAGTGCATAAACAGAATTAATACGTTCTTTCAGATATCTGAAAACAAAGAGTGCCGTCAGCAATGCGAAAACGAAATGTATGTATTTGGGCACGATATCATTCCCGAAATAAAGAGGAATAAGATATAACAGTTCAAGATTCATGGGGTAATAGGAGAATATCACCGAAGGAATTTCATACATGCCGCCATGCTTTAAATAAAGCTTTGGAACAGCAAGGTGATGGGTAAGAGCATCCCTGCTGACGGGAGGGACAGAAGACAATACGATTATGGAGACAATCAGGACTGTTATAAGACCTGCAAGGATAATATATATCAGTGATGATCCGGGATTTTTATCAATCACTTTTGATGCTTGATCTTGCATGATAACCCTTTTGATACTGATCCCTGTCACCTATTTTTATCCTTGCCCCATTGCCGGCAGGCAACATCCTGTTCATCCTGTTAATCCTGTCTAATACCCAATAACTTTCTTCAATATATCTGCAGGTATTTCTCCCAGATATAATTTGCCGTTTATCATGTAAGCAGGAGTTCCCGTAATCCCGGCTTTTAAACCATCTCTGATATCAAACCACAGGCTGCGCCTTATATTATTATCCAGTCTTGAAGCGGTGAGCTTATCCGAATCAAGACCGGTCTTTTCGGCCAGATCCCTTGTATCAATTTTTTCGCCGCTTATATCAACACCAAAAAGCATGTCATTCATCTCCCAGAATTTCCCCTTTGTTGATGCATAGATGGCAAGAAGAGCCATTTCACCTGATCCAACATGGAAAGATTCCTTTACAATCGGATTATATTTATGATCCATGGGATAGTGGCGATGAATAAGCCTTATTTTTTCCGGATTTTTCTCAACAAGATGGCGAAGAAAAAAATGCATTTTTCTGCACTGGAAACACAGGTAATCTGAATACTCGGTTATAACCAGCTCCGGATTATCAGAGCCGCCGATCCAGGGGTGGCCGTCTACAGATATTCCTTTTGGAACTTTTGCTGAAAGAGGAGGTGGAGTAAGATTCCAGTAGACCGGAAAAAAGGTAAAGGCAAAAACAACAATGGCTGTGTATGGAGCAAACAGAGATAAAGAGAATGCCTTTTTATTCAAAATAAATTTAATATCCTCCCAAAATCCTTTAATAATCCCTTCTTTTTCTCCGAATCTTCGTATTGTCAGCCATGAGTAAAATAAAAGCAAAAAATTTATTCCGTAGCTTGCAATGCACATTATGCAGTAGCTGCGGATATAAAAATTGGATATTATAGCAAAAATGATGCTTATTAAGCTAAAAACAGATGACACAGAGAAAATAAGCGGCCACATACGTTTTCTTCCGGCATCTGAGTGAAAAGCAAATGGCAGAAGCAAAAGGCAAAAGCAATATCCGAAAACGCCCCACACGGCAACAGGTATGCCAAGGAAAATGGAATAAGGACTCTGGGAAACCGTATCGCAATTAATTGCCTTGGAAATCGCACAGAAGCTTTCATAACCGATATCGGTATATACAAGGTAATGGTGCACCGAAAGATAAATAGAATCGGAAAGGCCGGCAAGCACTAATAATACTGTTGTCCAATAATAAAAAGAGAAGGGAAACGGTTTAATATTATGTTCTCTTGGATTCATCGATTTAATCATTTTTTTTGTGGTATCAGGATAGTTTTTTGCCGGACATTTATCAAATAGGCCTTCGCTTTAACTATTTCATAAATTTTTCCTGCAATAAACTCCTGGTAAACAGGAGTTAAAATACCATCTTCTGAATATTTTTTTGCAGACAGTTTTTCAGCAAGAAGCACCAATTCATTTGTCTTAATTCCGGAACCCAATCTTTCTGAATACAGGTCAACCGATTTATCATCATTTGCTCTTAAACCCGTCTCGATAAGCCATAAAAGAGTCATAACATCATCCGGCTTACGCTTACGTACATCTCTTAAAAAAAAACCGGCTTTACCATAGTCTCCCATAAGGCAAAAAGCGGCGCCAATATTGATACTGCTTTTGATTTCATCACTATTTATAATCATGCCCTTTCTAAAACAGGAAAGTGCATCTTCATATCTCCCCTGATAAAATAACATAATGCCTTTTAGATTAAGAACATCTGAATTCTCCCGATTTTCAGGAATAATGTCATCAAGATAATGAAGTCCCCTGTCCCAGTTATCTGCTTTAACCGATACCATGGCAAGTCCGTATTTAGCAAAATCATATGCCGGATATATCCGGATTGCCTTTTCCCAGAATTCACCGGCTCTTCTGTGCTCCCCAAGATGATAATAAACTCCTGCAATATTGTTCAGTATAAATGCCTTATAATATCTGTTATGCGTTTTAAGATAAAGAGCCTTGTGGTATAGTTCAATTGCCTTGTCGTATTGTCCCGTTCCCTCGTAATATGCCTTTGCAAGATTGTTCAAGGAGCGCGCCGATTCAGGGGCTTTCCTGACTGCATCCATCGTTAAAGATATTTCCGAAGCCCATTTTATGTTTCTGATATGCGTGCTGATCCCATATCCTGTGATTAAAAGAATAACGAAAGCAAATATTAAATAAAACATGCCTTTTCTATCATGATATCTGTCAATTAACCATTTCAGACCCGTGCTGACCGGCACGAAAAGGAAAAAAGAGGGAAGATAATTCCTGTGTTCGAATATAAGTTCAAGACCGATTATTGAAGATTCAATGACGTGGTTTAAGAAGAAAAAAAGTATTGCGAAACTCAATAAAGGCCTTTTTCGGGCCTGCCATATGCCCAGACCGATCAGAATAACAATGATAATGATGGACGGCATGGTAGTCCACGGATAAAAGAAGGAAGCAGAAACATCAATGTCATGTTCAATTGAAAGCCGGGTAGGCGCAGGATAAAAAATCAGGGAAAGATAATAAACGAGAACTCTTGCTTCAGTAAGCAAACGTTCACCCGGTGTAAAGTTGCGGTTCTCATAACCCTGGAAAATATTAAAAGTATCGGTTCCGATAAACAGAAAAAATCCGGCAAGGGTTATTATTACAGCAAGACCTGCCGCAATATAGAAATTTTTCCTTCTAATTTCAGCCCTGCCAAGATCCTGGAAAAAGATGATTTCGACCAGAACAAGGGAAAGAGGCAGGGTGATGGTATTTTCCTTTGTCCCGAGGGCAAGTATATAGGTCAGAAAAATGCAAAAATAGAGTATGAATTTTTTATATGCGGAATCAGACAATCTTCCTTTTATGTAAAGAAAAATGCCTATAATATAAAACATCGCAGCCATTGACGACATGCGTTGAACTATATAGGTCACAGACTGGGTCTGCACAGGATTGACCGCCCACAGGGCTGCAGAAAGCATTGAAATAAAATATCCGTTTTCTTCACTGAATCTGTTTTTAAGATTAGGAGTCTTAAAAAGCATTAATATGGTAAGAAACAGAAAAAAGGCGGAAAAAACATGTATGCCGGTATTTACAACGTGATATCCTTTTGCATTATCTTTTCCAAGATACCAGTTTATGGCAAATGTCAGTTTCGATAACGGCCTTGTAAAGTTCCCGTAATCCTTGTGAGAAATAACATCCGAAAGGGATTTAATGCTGATTTCTTTTATATGAAGGAAGCGGTTGTTTAAGATGCTCTGATAATCGTCAAGATGCCATGAGGAGTCGAAGGTGTTGGAATATGAAAGGACAACAAGTATAAAAAGAAGAAGAAATGATAAGCAAGATCTTGAGTTATTATGCATTTTCTTTTATCTGTGACATGCTTTTCATCATGGGCAGCAGGATATTAGGAGCCGTTACAAAATAACTATTGCATTTCAGACTATTTCGTTACGGCTCCTTATGCCGTTTTTGACATCCAGATGACTACTTTATTTTTTTAAAGCGGCTTACAAGTATATCAAAATCACAAAATAAAAAAGGGGGAATGAATCCCCCTTTTTTTCATTATGTTATGCATGCATCATGGTGCTTTCCATCCAGGTGCAAGCGATGTA
The DNA here is from genome assembly GCA_020052975.1 of Desulfobacterales bacterium. The sequence goes on from JAGVOC010000399.1 coordinate 4,875, forward strand.
CCCATATAAGTTGTATAAACCAGTGTTCCTCCAACACTACGCGGACATCTGCCGCTTCCGTCAGTAACTGTTACCGTAAATACATCATTAGCTTCTGCAAGGGTGCCCTGATTGGATCCATTAAACGTTACCTTGCAAGCGCCGGACCTTAATCGGTCTATGCTACCAAGAGTCTGATTCCCCGGTTCCGAAAAATAGCATGAAATTGCTGCAAGAATGTTCTGGGCATCACCTTCAGCGTAACTGCAGTATGCCTTATCCCTGTACGCTATAAAGTTCGGGATAGCGATAGCTGCAAGGATACCGATAATGGCAATGACGATCATGAGTTCGATAAGTGTAAAACCTTTTTGCCCTCTTAATTTCTGAATCATTTCGTAACCTCCTTTGTGTAATTATGTTTATGTTAAATAAGCCGTAAGCCTCATATTAACAACACTGAACTTCGCAAAAGAATAGAGCAAGGAATATGCCATGATTGGATTATTTATTTATTAAGATTATAACTTGCTGTATTTATAAAATATCCGATAAATGGCGCTAAAACAACATTTCATAATTAATCTATTAAAATAAGGGTAAAAAGGACAATTTTTGTCTTTCACAAACAAAAATTGTCAGCTCCCGATGCCCAGTTTATCGAGCCTGTATTTCAATGAACGCATATTTATACCGAGCAGTTCAGCCGCCTTGATTCTTTCACCTCCGGAATATTCCATAGCTTTATTAACATATGCTATTTCAACTTCCTCAAGTATTGAATCAAGGGAAACCCCTTTTGAAACATCATTTACATCAAAATATTTGCCTTTGACTCCGTCTATTAAAACCCTCCGCTTATGCAATGAAAGGGTGAGGCTGTCAGGAAGAAGAATATTGGTATCGGTAATGGCAACACTTCGCTCCATCAGATTCTCAAGCTCCCGGATATTTCCGGGGAATGGATAGTTGTTAAGCAGGTTAATGGCATAGGATGATATTTTAGTGACCTTCTTTCCCATTTCATTTGAATATTTTTCAAGAAAATGCTGCGCAAGCGCGCGAAGGTCTCCCCTTCTCTCTCTTAAGGGAGGCAGTTTGATCTCTATAACATTCAGTCTGTAAAAAAGATCCTCTCGGAAGCGACCTTCTATGACCTCATTTGCAAGGTCTTTGTTTGTTGCAGATATTATACGAATATTAACTGAGATATCCTCATTACCGCCAACAGGTTTGAAAACCCTTTCCTGGACAACTCTTAAGAGCTTAACCTGAAGATGTATGCTTAAATCACCAACCTCATCTAAAAAAATCGTCCCTTCATCGGCAATTTCAAAAAGCCCTTTTTTGTCCTGAGTGGCTCCTGTGAAGGCGCCTTTCTTATACCCAAAAAGCTCGCTTTCCATTAATGTTTCAGGAATACCCCCACAGTTTATTGGTACGAAAGGCTTGTTACAGCGATCGCTTTCATCATGAATTGCCCTTGCTATCAATTCTTTGCCGGTTCCGCTTTCACCGGTAATAAGTATGCTGGTTTTTGTTTTTGCAACCTGCTTTATCATATTGTAGACATGGAGCATTGCGGGGCTGTTTCCGATTATCTTACCGAAATGAAGCTGTTTTTTTAACTCATCGTCGATAAATTTCTTTTCCTGATCAATGGTTTTTAATTCAAGCCCATTTGCAATGGTCTGCTTGAGTTCGTCATTATCAAAAGGTTTCGGAACATAGTCATATGCGCCGTCATTCATTGCTTCAACAGCCGTTTCGGTCGAAGCATAGGCTGAAATCATAATAACTACCGTATTCTGATTCTTCTTTTTTGATGCCCTGAGCACATCAATACCCGTCATATCTCCCAGCTTGATATCACAAAGCAGAAGATCAAAATCTTTCTTTTCGAGCAAAGATATCGCTTTGCGTCCGCTTTCAGCAGATGTAACCTGGTATCCTTCCCTTGAAAGCATCACATCAAGAAGTTCTCTCATGCTCTCTTCGTCGTCAACAACGAGTATATTAAAAATCTTGTCCGGCATAATTATTCAACTACCTTAGACAGGATGAACAGGATTGACATGATATTTTCTCAGCTTTGTGCCCTTCGTGATCTTCGTGGCATAAAAATCACCCGGAAAGTTTTAGAGAGCCATCAAAAACAATTCTTCCGCAAACCATTGTCAGATATGCCCTTCCCTTCATTTCCCATCCATTAAACGGGGTGTTGCGGCCAAGGGAGCGAAAACTGCCTGAATCAACGGTATAGACCGCTTCAGGATCAATAATCGTGATATCGGCAATACCGCCCATTTTTATGCTCCTTTCAATGCCCAGAATACGGGCAGGATTTTTAGACATTTTCTCAAATAGTGCCGATATGCCTATAATCCCGTCTTCAACCAGTTTCAAACAAAGTGAAACGGATGTTTCAAGACCAACTATACCGTTTGCGGCAATATCAAATTCAACATCCTTTTCAATACTGGAATGGGGAGCATGGTCGGATGCAATTACATCTATCGTTCCGTCGGCAAGACCTTCGCATACAGCCTCCCTGTCAAAGGCTGAACGAAGCGGGGGATTCATCTTTGCATTGGTATTATAACCCGAAACAGCATCATCTGTAAGTGTAAAATAATGAGGCGCCGTTTCGGCAGTAACCGGAAGGCCTTTTCTTTTTGCCTCCCTGATAGCATTTACCGATTCATGCGTGCTGACATGGGCTATGTGAAGATGTGCGCCAGTCAATTCGCATAAGGCGATATCCCTCATAACCATTATACTCTCGGCGGCATTTGGTATTCCGGCAAGCCCCATTCTTGTCGCAACTGCACCTTCGTTCATTACACCGCCTGCGGAAAGCTCGTTCACCTCGCAATGGGATATAATCGGCAGCCCGAATCCTCTGGCATATTCCATCGCCCTTCTCATCAGCCGGCTGTTTGAAACCGGTTTACCGTCATCTGAAAGAGCTATGGCGCCGGCTTCCTTCAAGTCTCCGTATTCGCAAAGGCTCATTCCTTCAAGTCCTTTGCTGATAGCGGCAACAGGATACACGGTTACATTTCCGGCTTCACGGGCGCTTTTTAATATATACTCCGTAATCTGCCTGTTGTCATTAACAGGGATGGTGTTCGGCATGGCACATACAGAAGTGAAACCGCCCCAGGCGGCAGCAAGTGTTCCGGTTTCAATTGTCTCTTTATATTCCTGTCCGGGCTCCCTCAAATGAACATGCATGTCAATCAACCCCGGAGCTACAATCTTGCCTGAAGCATCGATTATTATTTCCGGAACACGCCCCTTGAGCAGCCCTGAACCGCCTTTTCCTGATTTTCCTGAAGGAACTATTTCGATGATCCTGTCATCATCTATCAGAATGTCCATTATGCCGTCTAAATTTCCAGGATCAACAACCCTTCCCCCTTTAATCAGCGTTAACATTTCGCACACCTCCAGCTACAAGAAACAAAAGAGCCATACGGACCGAAACACCGTTTGTCACCTGCTCAAGAATAATGGAATATGGGCCATCGGCTACTTCAGATGAAATTTCAACTCCCCGGTTTATCGGCCCGGGATGCATGATAAGCACATCTTTTTTTGCCTTTTTCATCCTTTCCGGATTCAGCCCGAAAACTTTTGAATATTCTCGGTCAGAAGGGTACAAAAAACTTTGTTGCCGCTCCTTCTGTATCCTGAGCATAATAATAACATCGGCTCCCCGGACGGCATCATCAGAGTTACCGGCAACAGTGACGCCCAGGCTTTCGATCCCTGCCGGAATCATGGTGAGAGGGCCTCCGAGCACCACCTCGGCGCCCATCTTTGTAAAACCGAGTATGTCCGATCTTGCAACCCTGCTGTGAGATATGTCCCCGATTATAGCTATCCGAAGATCCCTGATAGATCCCTTCTTCTCCCTAACCGTCATGAGATCAAGAAGAGCCTGGGTGGGATGTTCATGCATCCCGTCACCCGCATTTATTATGGATGTTGTTTTAAGGAGCCGCGCCAGCATATGGGGGGCGCCGGCGGAATAATGCCTGATAATAATCACATCCGGATTCATAGCTTCGAGATTCCGGGCAGTATCGGCAAGAGTCTCTCCCTTTACCATGCTGCTTGAACCTGAAGAGATTGAAAGGCTGTCTGCACTAAGGCGTTTTGCTGCAATTTCAAATGATGAACGGGTTCTGGTGCTTGGTTCATAAAAAAAAAGTACCACTGTTTTTCCTCTTAACGTTGGTACTTTTTTTACAGGTCTTTTTGAAATCTCCTTCATTCGGTCGGCGGTGTCGAGAATAAAGGTAATTTCTTCTGCTGAAAGGGACTCTATGTCGAGAATATCCTTCCTTTCAAACTGCATGTCTCACCTGCCTTATTTCATTTCAATGTATGCCCTATCCTGTTCCATCTGACACCGAAATTGTCGGTATCCCACGACCAGTAAATCATAAAAGCTTTCCCCTGCACGGCTTTCAGATCAACGAATCCCCACCATCTGCTGTCATAACTGTGATCCCTGTTGTCACCCATTACAAACAGAGAGTTTGGAGGCACTGTTACCGGTCCGAAATTGTCCCGGGGCTGAAAGCTTGCCGGAAAAGAATGAGGATCGGTATACACGCCGAAGATGTCATCGAGCGGCATATTATTAACATAAATCTTTTTGTCGCGGATCTCAAGAACATCTCCTGCAACACCGATGACTCTTTTTATAAAATCCTTGCCCGGATCTTCAGGGAACTTGAAGACAAGGATATCGTTTCTCGCGGGATTCTTTACCTTTATAATAGTAGTTCTTAAAAACGGAATCTTAACCCCGTAGATAAATTTATTCACAAGGATATGATCTCCGATCAAAAGAGTCTCTTTCATTGAACCGGAAGGTATCTTAAATGCCTGCACAATAAAAGTTCTGATAAACATTGCGAGTATTACGGCCACAACAATGGCCTCAATGTTTTCCCTCAGGACGCCCTTCTTTTTTTTCTTTACTTCGTTTTCAATATCTTTTTTTTCATTTTCTGTTTTCAATTTAAATACATAACCTTTCTGATCATGCTTCGGCTCACATAAAGCCGGTGACAAAAAATACGGACCTTAACAGGCAGTTGCCCAAAAATCCGGCGGCGACATCATCCATCACTATGCCGGCCCCGCCTGACAGTTTATTTTCTAGTAAACGTATTGGAAAAGGCTTTATGATATCCAAAATCCTAAAGATAAAAAAACCTGACATTACTGAAATAAAATTAAACGGAAGTCCCAGAAGTGTTATCATGATTCCTGCAATTTCGTCAATGACTATACTGCCGGGATCCTTTTGTTTAATGATTTTTTCAGCTTCCCCGGCAATCCATACCGCAAAAACTATAAACACAACTACAATAAAAGAGGCGAACAGTAAGTTCGCTTTGGATAAAAAAAAGCAAAATAAAAGCCCCGCGATAGAACCAAAAGTACCGGGAGCGATAGGGATATCCCCAACAAAACAGCCTGTTGCAAGGAACATAACCAGTTTTTCCTTAACATTCATGGCTTGTTTCTATATTCAGGCACAATTTTTGTCAAGGAATTGCGTAACTATACAGGAGACAGGAGTCAGAATTCAGAAGCCGGAATTAAAGGATTTGTTACATAGATTCTGTATTCTGACTCCTGACTTCTGGATTCTAAATCGTTACATAAATTCTTCGTAATTTAAATCACCCGGAGAACCTGAAAAAAACATTTATACGCCGATTTCTTTTATAATGTTCTCATAAACAATCTTAAGGGGCAATTTCTTTGCAAGGGCAATTTCTTTGCAAACCTCATATTCAGGAACAAAACGTGTGCTCCCGTCAGGGTTTGTAATACATTTAACAGGAACTGTTCCATAACTTGTAATAATTTCGACATTTTTTCTTAACAGTATACTCCTTTCAGCATCGTGATATCTGACTCCAAGCGTAGTAGTTTCAGATAAGATTCGCTTTATTACATCATCCTTTTTATCATGATGGCAAATGACATGCACCTCTGTTCCGGGTCTGTTTTTCTTCATAAAAACAGGTATCCAGTAAACGTCAAGCGCCCCGTCCTCAAATAAACGGTCCATTAAAAACCCGAATATTTCCGGGTTCATATTATCAATACAGGTTTCAATCTGCACAATCCTGTCTTTTGAATATCCTGTCTTTTCATTAGATCTGCCGGTCACGATTCTTAATAGATTAGGAATATTTTCAAGGACATGCTTTCCCGCTCCGTAACCGGATTTATCAACCGTCATATCAGGGAAAACCCCGAAAGACTCTGAAAAAGCTCTTACAATTGCTGCGCCTGTCGGCGTCACAATTTCGTGGGTTACATCTACCCCATAAACCGGAACTCCTTTTAAAATCGATATGGTCGCCGGTGAAGGAACAGGAATTTTCCCGTGGCGGCAGGTCACGAAACCCGAGGACATGGGAATTTTCGACGCACATATTTTTGTTATCCCCAGATACTCGATGCAGAGTGCCGTTCCGACAATATCAACAATTGCATCAACTCCTCCAAGCTCATGGAAATGGACCTTTTCCTTCGGACATCCGTGGATTCCGGCCTCGGCTTCAGCAATTATTTCAAAAACAGAAATGCTCTTTTCTTTAACATTTTCGGAAAGGGGGCTCTCCGAGATAAGATTATGGATCCGGAAATAATCCCTTGTAGCTGCAGTATCAGAAGTTTTCACCTCAACACGTTTTGCGTTGATCCCGTTTCTCGAAACAACTGAAACAGACAGGTCAAAATCCGTTAAGGGAATATTGTTTATGTTTTCTTTAAGCCAGTCTGCAGGAACACCAAGATCTATGAAGGCGCCCAGAGTCATATCACCGCTGATTCCGGAAAAACAGTCAAAATATGCAAGCATTTATCCGTTCCCTTTTTTATTTTCCATGGTGAGCTTTGTGACTTTGCGTGAGAAATATAGCAGTTACTGATACTTTCACGCGACCGGAAAGGGATTAAGCGTATGAAGCCTTATTATCTCAAGCACAAGATCACCGGCTTTAATCATGTCATCAACACTCACGGATTCGCGCACTGTGTGCATATCGCGCATTCCGGTTCCGATAACTCCTGTAATTATGCCCTTTTCATAAAATATATTGGCGTCTGCCCCGCCCCCCGTTGTTTTTGTGATCATTTTCCTTCCCAGATTGGCTGCTGCTTTCTGTGCAAGAACAACAACAGGGTGGTTTTCGGGAATATCTGTCCTTGAAAAATCATCCTCCACAATTACATCAACCCTTGGAAGCCCGTCTGATGAATTATTCCCATAGTTTTTAACAGCGTTCTCAAAAGATGAGATGATATCACTTGTTACCTTTTTCAGTTTTTCATCGTCGTGGCTTCTTACTTCTCCTTTAACACTCACAAGATTAGGTATGATATTTGTTGCTATTCCACCATTTATAATTCCAATATTGCATGTAGTCTCTTTATCTATACGCCCCAGTTCAAGCCCTGCAATTGCCTTGCTTGCAAGATGAATTGCATTTATGCCTTTTTCAGGAGCAGCGCCTGCGTGCGCATCCCTGCCATGAACCTTAAACTCAAGTTTATTGGCGCTGGGAGCGCGGGTGATTATGCCTTCCGTATCAGTCGAGTCGAGCGCATAACCGTATTTTGCTGTAATAAGGCTCATGTCCAAATGTTTTGCACCCATAAGCCCTATTTCCTCGCATATTGTAAGAACTATCTCAATCGGCCCGTAAGGCATGTTATTCTCTTTCAGAACTGTCATCACTTCTATCAACACCGCTATAGCGCTCTTGTCATCAGCCCCAAGTATAGTTGTTCCGTCACTTGTAAATATACCGTCTTTAAGAACAGGAACAACACCCCTTCCCGGTTCAACGGTGTCCATATGGGCGTTTAAAAGCAAGGGAGGGATCTTTTTGGTGCCATGGAATCTTGCAATCAGGTTTCCCGTATTGCTTCCGGTCTTTTTCCCGGCGCCGTCAACAACAGTTTCTGCTCCCATTGATTCAAGAATCTTCTTTAACTCCTTCGCAATATCACCTTCATGTCTCGAAACACTGTCAATCCCTGCAAGAAACCGGAAGGTATCAATCAATCTTTCTCTGTTTATCATAATAACTCCATTAATATGTTTTTCCCTATCCCTTCTCACTCGAATCCTCGAACCCTTGAATCCTCGAATCCTGGATCACCAACCAATTCAGAGGTGATCCTAATATAATATCGTTGACAAATAAATGGATACCATTATTATAAGCCCACTTTTTTATACGGAAGTGCACGGCTCACTGGTGGGGCTCCCGGACTTCAAATCCGGTGTGGGGCGCTGAAACCGTCCCGGGTGGGTTCGATTCCCATGCACTTCCGCCAATTATTTAAATTGTTTAGCAGTTTATGCTGAGATCCGTTTTAAGGTCTTCGAACACTATCCTTTCTACGTTCAACCCATAATGTCTTCCCTCTGCAATTTCACCCTTCAATTTGTCAAAGATCCTTGTGGCCAACTTCTTGTCTCCCGTTTCCGTTGACCGCCTGTAATGTCCGCCATTGTGTGTAAAGCTCATCCACCAGACCGAACTCCTCTTATATAGACCAGCGGATTGACCTCCTTTCTGAGTCCCTTGATCCGGTCTGATTTCCCATAACCGGGAACATAACTCTATCCCATCAGGCCGTCAATGGTCTTTCTGACATGGTCTTTCTGACAATTTTATCGATATATTGATTTTACTTGCCGGATCTACATGCTCTTTTAGACTTGCCCAGTGGATTCAGGGCTGCATCATCCGGTCCAGAACTTCTCGAAGGATGTCCGGACCGGGCGTCACATCAAAGACCAGTTCGCCATCAATATAGATGGAGGGTACAGGAGGCAGACCGCCGTGCTTTTGAGCGAGTTCATCAAAGCGCAGGGCCCCCTCTTTTTTGGTGATGATGACTTTTTCCCAAGTGAGTGCATCGCCGTAATCCTGCGCGACCTCCGCTACCACCTGCGCCATATACACACAGGGAATGCAATGCTCGCCTTCATGAATGACTTCAATATGGACGGTTTTCATGTTCTCGTACCCAAGGCGTTTGGGGGAGTGCAAAAGGGGTAAAGACCGTTGTTGGGTCTTAACGGCCAACTCGGACAGGGCTTCTTCGATGGCATCCACCAGATCGAACTGCGGCGGAATCTGGTCAAAGATCAGTTCGCCGTTGATCAGCAGAGAAGGGACCGGAGCGAGCCGAATATGCTTATGAACAGCTTCTTCTCCGAACAATTCACAGGAAAGTTCCAGGAAGCGCTTTTTGCCCTTTCCGATCATGAGATCCACGCGCCGGTATTCCACGCGATCTTCATATTGCGGCAGTATTTCCTGAACGGCGGCATCCATGAAAAGGCAGGGGAGGCAGTAATCTGCTTTATA
>JAGVOC010000316.1 GCA_020052975.1 Desulfobacterales bacterium
ACTTCACCGCACCCGCCTTTAGCAAAAAAATAATATCCTCTATTTCCGTTCGAAATCAAGCATTTTCTTCGAGGTTGGTATTTTACTGATTACAGGAAGAAAGCTCGGCAGCCTGTTAAATTGCGACCTCCATGCCCTCACGGGCGAAGAAGGAATTCGGAAATCGTTGCCGACATTCCTGCTCCAGGCGCAGGAGAAAAGCATCGTCGTGGTCCGGGTCGTGGTGAAAAAGCGCCAAACGCTTAACGCCTGCCAGCTCCGCCACTTCCACCGCCTGTTCCCAGCTGCTGTGTCCCCAGCCCTTTTTCTGGAGCAGTTCCTCGGGCGTGTACTGGGCATCGTGAATGAGCAAATCGGCATCGCTGGCCAGCGCAACGACGTTCGGGTCGATCCCATCAACGTACTCCACGTCCGAGCAGTAGACGAGCGTAGTAGCTCCTTCCGTGATGCGGTAGCCGTACGCCCTCCCCGGGTGATTGTGCTCGGTGGTGGTAACTTGGATGCCGCTCGCCGCCGTAAAGCTCGGGGCCTCCGGCTGCCAGAACATCACCGCAGCCCCCATCTTTTCGAGCGCCACGGGAAAGTAGTCCTGCTGCATCTGGGTCTCAAAGGCGCTGGCCAGGTTGAAGGACCCTCGACCCCTCCCGTACATGGCGATGGTGAAATGACGTCTGGTGTCGTACGCCGGCTTGAAGAAAGGGAACCCCTGGATATGATCCCAGTGGGTGTGCGAGAGTCCGATGAAGATGTTGTCATACTGCTCGATAGATTGTGCCAGGAGGTCGTTTCCCAGCTTGCGCAGGCCCGTGCCTGCATCGAGGATGGCGATGCGACCGTTTTCGAATTTCAGAAGCAAACAGGCTGTGTTGCCGCCAAATTCAGAGAAGTTCTTATCCGGAACGGAGATGGACCCTCTCGTCCCATAAAAGGTGATCTTCATATCCGTTCCTCCCGCGTTCTCAGTGTTATGGGCGTTTCCGGGGCCGCGTTCTCTCCCCAGGCTATCTCAGGAAAATCATGCGTCGGCACCGGGCTGAGTTCGTGCTTTGAATTCAGTAAATATATATTGCGATCCGACCCTAACCTTGATGAACGTTCCCTGCAATATTGAATGTTTTGACATTATTGAGTCGAGTAGACTGCTTTATACCGATTCTGCAGTTCAGGGTTCATTTTCACCTTTTGTCAGTGATGCAACAATATTTCAACCATTAACGTTTGTAATCTTGCATAGTTCTTAAAATAACTCAAGTAAACATTACAGGAAGGATTCCTCTGAATCCACCCCCTGGAATTATTTCATACTGTTTTCACCGTCGAAATTGTCACTTTGCGCCTATTATCAAAGATTTTTATCTTAGAATTGGAGTGACGATTACCATTTATTAGCTATAAGAGATCTTTATCCCTCCACAGCACGGGATTGTTCAATTTCCAATTTTCTTACATTGCGTTATTGAAATTGAAGTTTCACGAATAATCTATTTGGCATTACGCACTGGGAGTACGCGGGGGAAGAACTCGCCCCAGGACTGGGAATGCCAGTTTCGTATGCCAAAGGAGAAATTGAAGTTAGCGGCGTTGGAACCGCCGGCTACCCAGGGGCAACAAGCAGTCAGGGTAATCAGGGTGGTTAGATTATATCCATTATTGCCATTAACCGAACCGTCGTACAACCCCGCCTGTTCATCCTGCGTCGGCATCCGCCAGTCCGAATAACCACCCCCGCGATAATTCTCGCAATAGTTCTTGGCGTCGTTCAAGTTTATATTCGACCCGTTATCCATCGCGGCCCACATCAGATTCGTCCGCGTGTCCAGAACCGTCCCGTTGTCATAGGCGATGAAACGACCGTCCTTGGCTGTTTCCTTGGCTAGAGCTGCGGGCGGGACAATCGCTATGGTAGTGGGTATCGGTTTAAGCTCGAGTGGCTTGGTTACATCCACGGTTGCCGGTTTCGGGGATGTTGCCACAGGCTGCTCAACTTTTTCACCGAGGAGCTTTTTCGCAAGCCTTTTAGTTGAACCGATCAGTTCGTCAACTTCGCACTTGCATGTATCCTCCGCAACATTCTCAATCTCACCTGTCTTTACACTTATCAGCGAAAGAGTAAGGTAGTAAGTCTTTCCAACCATGCTCACTGTACCGCTGATTAACTTTCCAACTCCGAGTAACTGGCCCGCCTCGACAATACACTCTCCGGTAACGCAGCCCGACATTTGGAGTTTCTGCTCTCCGAGTATCTTTTCCATATTACCACGGTCTATAACCTTATACTTGCCTGACAGGACGATTTCACGCCTTACACTCTCTGTTAGCGGACGAGCAATTCCCTTGTCGCTGGTTGTGACTTCAAAGTCAAAGACGGCTATGTAATTATCAACCGTCATTATTTCAGGTTTGTTCTTGTTTTCAGCGGCAATAGCGCCGGATATGGCAAGAATCAAACATAGTAAAGCAAAAAAAGCTGCTATTACCTTCTTCATTCAGTAAAGCCTCATTTTAAGAATATTGCTGGAATTACATCAAAAAAATCAGAACAGTCCTGATTCGAATATCATAACTTGTTAAATATTCAAAATGAATTGTCAGGAAACATAGAAAGCAGGGTGAATTTTGGAAACAGCTGTCTTTAGCCAAGTGAGAAAATAACAATCACTGATTTCGGTTTGAAATGAAGCATATTTATCAATGTTGGCAATCTGTGGATAACAGGAAGGATGATAGCCCCTCAGAAGCGAAAATCATCTTTTCTGCACTTGCATCTTTCATCTTGTACAGGTGAACTTTAATTCTTCCGTGTTCATGTAGCTCGATCAAGTTCTTTCCTTACGGCCAGTCCAAGCTTCTCGAAGACATAGGGCTTTTTCACATAGGCGCCTGCACCGAGGGACTTCGCAGCCTTCACGCGCTCCGACTCCGAAAAACCGCTCACGATAATAGCCTTCTGTTCAGGACGGATCTCAAGCACTTTCTTATATGTATCGAGTCCGTCCATACCGGGATCCATAATCATATCAAGAACCATTAGATCAGCCTTATGCTCCTTCAGGTATGTCACAGCCTCTTCTCCGCTGGAAACGCTTGTTACGCTGTAATTCAATTCTTTAAGCATTACAGTAGCCAGAGCCTGTTGCCCCTTGACATCATCCACAATCAGTATCGATTCGCCTTTCCCCATGTATTCGGAAATGGGTAAGGCAACATGGTCAACGGATAATTTCTCCCTTGTTACAGGAAAATATAGGGTAAAGATGCTTCCCTTTCCCTCTTCACTCTGAACATTGATGTAGCCATTATGATCTTTCACCGTACCCCAGACCACTGCCAGTCCCAATCCGGTTCCGCTTCTTCCCATGACTTTCTTCGTATAAAAAGGCTCGAAGATGCGTTTCAGATCGGCATCAGATATTCCTTCCCCTGTATCGGACACGGAAAGGACAACATAGTCTCCCTCCTGGATCTCGTCATAGCCCTGAATCGGCTTGTCCAGATACTGATTGGCTGTTTTTATGGTCAGGACCCCGCCTTTCGGCATGGCTTCACTCGCGTTCGATACCAGATTGAATATCGTCTTGCCAAGATGCACGGAAGAACCGGAGATGTTCAGCAGGTCATGTTCGAGTTCGGTCTTAATCTGCACTGAGGAATGGAAGGAAGAGAGTTGCTTAAACTCCGGTGACTGTTGCCAATCAGCGATGATTTTGTTTAGATTAAGGACGTCTCTGCCGGAAACCCCTCTTCTTGCAAGGGTCAAAAGATCGCCCACAATCGTGGCTGCCTTCTGGCCTCCCTCAATAATGTTGACAAGTTTGGATCTTATCGGGCTTGACTTATCTGCACCCATCAGCAGAATTTCAGCATAGCCGACCACAATGCCCAGAACATTGTTGAGATCGTGGGCAACACCACCCGCCAGCAACCCCAGGGACTCCATCTTCTCAGCACGATTCAGACGCTCCGCCAGGCTATGCCTTTCCTCCTCCGCCTTCTTGCGCTCGGTAATATCACGGGCTATGCCTGCAGTCCCTGAGACATCACCATACTCATCATATATCGGTGTTTTTATTGTCTCTATCCACAAAATTCTGCCTTCAGTGTCTTTCAATGGCTCCTCAACCTGTTTACGCTTGCCGGATTCCATGACTTCTTTATCATCTGCTCTATACCTTTCAGCTAAATCCCTCGGCCATATATCTAAATCCGTTTTGCCAACTAAATCCTCGGGCTCAAAGCCGCATGATTTTCCAAAAGGTTCGTTTACAGCAATAAGCCGACTTTCTTTATCCTTTAACCAGGCAATATCAGGAATATTATCAAGGATTGCTTTCAATTGTAGTCGACCCGCCTGCAGCGCCTCCTCCGCCTGCTTGCGATCGGTAATGTCCCTGACAACATGGATCAATCCGATAAGTCGGTGATCATTTCCGAACCTCGGCATTGCCCTGATCTCAAGGTGTTTATTCAGATGAGGCTCAAACATTTCCACAGTAGAAGGCTCTCTTGTCTGGAGGCTCTGGCAGCTTGCGCATTCTGACGGCGGTTTCTCCGTTCCGTGGTAACACATGAAACATTTCGCTGAAGGTATTTCCTCGTGCAGTTGCAGCCCTAATATTTCCCTGGCAGCTGGATTTGCGCGGATAATATTGAAATCCGTATCGTGAACTGTAACCATGTCTGTAACTGCGTTGAACGTGTTTTCCCAATCGTCCTTTGCAACAAGGATTGCCTCTTCAGCTTTTTGTTGCGCCGTGACAGTGCTCATGGAAATATTGATAATGATATAAACAAAGACTGCTCCGCCCAAGAATACACCGCCCGTCACAATTTCAAGTGGAACTGGCAGATTTCTTATCAAAATAATGTCGAAGGCAAGGTACCCTAAAATAAAAAACCCCATCAGGTAGAGTATAATGAGCCATTTCTGACGGATCCGACCTGAAACATTTCTCCAGACTCTTATGGCCGGTGAAAAGGACAGAAAGAGGAACGTTGCCCCGATCAGTACCATGAGAATGGAGAGAAATTTTATTGTCATGATCATCCAATCATAATAAATAATTATAAAATTACCGCATGCTACATTACAGGAAGAATAATAGCCACCTCCATAGCAGAAAATCAGTTGCCCCGCACCTGCATCTTTCATCCCGTTATCAATCTGGTGCAGGGGGGTGGGTTCTGCGCCCTCACTTCTTACTGTCAGCCTTGCATTGCTTGAGAAGCTCTAATGCCTTTTCCTCTCCGAACTTGGCCACAATCTGCGGCCAGAGGTCGGAGTTCCGGATGTTATTCTGGAAGTTCTCAGTCAGCTTCTCATTGAACTCAGGATGGGGCGTACCAGGAGCAACAAAATGAATGCCTTCTTAGTCCTGCCACGATAGAGATGGGGCAGTCACTGCCTGCCTCTCGGCTCGACGTTGTGCCTTCAATTTCTGTTGTCTTCCCATATGCTCTTCTCATTCTTCCAGCAGAACAATGTTTAGATTGATTCGCATAAGACGCGGAATTTCAGTTTTCGACCCATATAACTTGCCATTTATTTCTGTTTGAAATCAAGTATTTTCTTCATGGTTGGTATTTTACTGATTTCAGGAAGGAGCCCACGGAAAAATTCATCTCTAACGTTTTCACGTTCAACCTGCGGAGAATCTTGCACCCTCTATCTACAAGTCCTCAGTTTTCCCCTATTGAATGGAAGTGAGAATTATCAGTTGAAGTGATGAGCGGTAGGGAATGACCCTTCCGGGGTTATAGCCCCGGACAGAGCTATATTGGGTGATATTATTTGCCTGCCTTCGGATTGGCTACCGTCTTTTTAATACTGCCAAAAAATTATTCCACCTTCTTATAACATTCATTGACGTTCTCCTTGAAAGCCTCACGACCTCCTCCGCAATCTCCATCTTTTCTTCTATCGTCGGCTCCATCTCGCCCTCCTTTATGGTTTGGATCCCCGCTATCATTCACCATGTATATGCCACCAAATTCTCCTTTGCCTGATCAGCGCTTACCTGCTCCGGTTACCTCCTTTTCAAAGCTGGGAAGAATCGCTTTGAAAAAGGCGTTCTTGATTAGCTCGACGATGATCTGCCAGGTGCTGGTTTCCGGATTTTCCAACGTGCCCGTGATATTTGCCTTGGTAGCAACCTCCTGGCGCGACCTGTTTTCAAGCAGCAAGGCGACCCCGCCGATCATCATCTCATACGCTTGATGGAAAATGCCTCGCCCCTTATCCTTGCGCCTGTCATATACCTTTATATCCTTGAAGAACGGTTTGATATAACCGGAAATGGCGTTATTTTTGACGTGTAACTCTGAGGTGAGGGAAAAGGCCCCGGCGGAAACATCGAAATCTCCGTAGGCACGCAGCAAGTCGTTCATCGCCGTCAACTGGGTATCCTCGATTTTGACGTAGAGATCGAGATCAGGTCCCCCTTTCTCCGGCCGGAAATTCCCGGATGCCGTCGTGATGCCGCTTCCCATGAATTTCGCCTTCAGTCGCACCTGCGCAGGTCCTTGGGAAAACTGATTGGAAAAGTTGCTCATATGGAAATCGGTATCGGCAAGGAATAAGCGGTACGGTTTGCGCGCCGCCTCATTCACCATACCGAGGGTGCACCCCGTCAGGCTCAACTGATCGGCGCGTATCAAAATGCCGGGCTTGTTGCTGAGCTCCTTGGCGGTCTTTCCCACTACGACCGCGCGTTTTTTTTCGGCGCCGGCAGTGCGTTGCGAATGGATATAGTCGATTTTCATCCCCTGGATCGTCAGGTATTCCAGGTGGGCGCTTTTTACCTTTGGCGCATACTCGGCATCGCCAGAGGCCCGGAGTACCCCACCATGTATGGAGAGGTTCGCGCGGGCAATCACCGGCTTGAAATAATCAATCGGGACATTTTCCAGCTTGAGGCGGCCCTTTATGCCGAGATACGGCTCAGCGAGGAAATTTGCGTTGCCGTCGATACTGCCGTGTCCGGTGCCAAAGATTGCCGTATCGAGATGGAACGAGGAGGGATAGACCTGGTCCGGCAGGTGGATGTTGCGGATATTAGTGGCCTGGAGGTTCAGGTGGCTCAGGACGAGAGGTCTTTTCGGGTCCTCATCGATATAGGTGATGCTGGCGTCGTTGATCTTCACGCTGTTTATTTTAAGGGGGTAGATATCCTCCACCGCCTGCTGCCAGCCGCGCTCCTTGAGCGAGACCTTGCTGGCCGCCTCGCTGTGCAGTTGCTGCAGGTTGATGTTGACTTTCGTCTGGTCCAGCCTGAATTCGGCGACGAGCCTCCCCGAGAGGATCTCGCGCCAGTAGATGCTGGCCTTGAGAACGGGGAAATAGACGACAGGAGGATTCGGATGGGCCTGCTGCAGTACGGTCAATCCTTTCAAGGTCAAGGAGAGACCGATCAATTGGACATGTAACTTTGGCAACTGAACCGAATACCCTTTCAGATCGTCGTTCAGTTTCTTTTCCATGATGCGGCGCAGAGGTTCATCGAGGAAAAAAGATGCCGTATAGAGAACAAGGACAAGGGCGGACAGTATGCCGATACCCCATCGAAACGCCCTGGAATCCGACAGTTTTTTAGTCCAAGACTTTTCTTCTACGCTCTCAGCCATGAGTCTCTCCAGGGTCGCGGGCTTTATTTATGAACACAAATAAATGTAGGTCCTTGAACCGTTTTGTCAATCTTCAAAAATCCCTTTGCGGCTGTGACTTCGCTTCAAGAAAAAACAACGAAGCGGCGCCAACTTCCCTTCCGGCGGCCGGGCAGTACCTTATTGGTAGACCGAGACTGCACCACTAAAAAGAAGCGGCCCTGTCATCGCCGACTGCATGAGAAATTGCCCAACGGTGTGGTAAAATCCCTCATGTTCCCCGCACTTTAGTAGGTCGAAGCAGGTTTCTGGTGTGTCTGATCAGCATACCGCGCGGCATGAAATGTCGCACCTAAACCGCCTGGGAAAATAGTGATTGATCAGGCATTCCTTTTTCACGGTGAAAGTATATGAAGAATGATCTTGTGTGTCAATTGCATTTCGACCACAAAATTTTGGTATCGGTGATCATTACCAGAAGAAACGTGGAATGTTTTCTGAGACCTCTTGTTTGTTGCTTTCAGGAAGTAAGCAAACCGGATGAACCTGAAATAGTTACATCTTCAGGTGAATGCTGGGAGATGTTCATGGCCGCAATCTTTGCATTTCACACGGGCAAAGCCGTTGTGCAGATCGCCGTACCGTGATTTCTATCAAGGCTTTCTTTTTGGCTGCTTATCAAGCTTGTTTTTTGATTGTTGTTTCTGTTTTTCGGTGTTCTGTTTCTGCCCTTTTTCCTTATTTTTCTTACCGCCCTTGTCTCCCATTATATCTCTCCTTTTCCTGTTGTCTAAAACATCTTCTCGCAGCGTGGTTTCCTGTTGCAACCACAGTAGGCCCATCATTATTTAATTGTAATCTTGCATACTTTTCAAAATCCGTCAATTACCGCTTTCAGGAAGGATCATAGCCCCCCTCAGAGACAGAAAGTCAGTTGTCCTGCACTTGTACTGATCATATACTGATAAGCTCTAGAAAGTTCTCTCCAAGAAGTCTTTTTTGAATTCCTTTATCAGGAAACAATTTTTCAATTCTCTCTTTTATAAATGAGTAGTCAAAAAGATCGTCATCTCCATGGACGACATAAGGGCCATCGGTCCCAAATAGACATTTTTCAACACCAAGATATTCAACAACCTGCCATGTTGTTCGGTCATTAAGATAGCTTGTCTGGGAGAGGTAGACATATACATTCGATTGATTTATATATTGACCATTTTACAATCAAAAGATCAATATTGGTTATCGGATGAAGCCGGAATGATTAGGGGCTTATTTTGCCACGCCGCCGTGAGGTTTGTAGAAGATATGCTCGCCGATCTCCACAGTCTTGATGTATTCCGCAGACCAACCGGGGGTAGCTTTCCGCTGGTGGAAATACATTGCGCCACCGGTACGGTCCGGTAGTTGCCGGTTGAGAGCTTTTCTCGCTATTTCCTTGGCGATCGCGTAGTGTTTATCCTCTTCTGCGTCGTCCGAACGGCCATCGCACCACCACGAGAACTGGCAGGCTCCCTGCTCGTGGCCTTGCCTGACAACTCCACAAATCGTGTTTGGAAAGCCCTTATGGCCTAACCGGTTCATAACAACACTGGCAATTGCTTCCATGCCAGCAGCGCCCTCGTTCTTGGCCTCCCAGTAGATGGTGCGTGAAAGACAGGTGATCGCATCATCCACGGGCTCTTTGCCGACCGGATCGACTGCCTGCGCTTCAGTCTTCGTGATGATCTCGGATTGAGAAGGGGGCATCTTACTACCTTTGGCTGCGGAGTTCTGCTCCAGTACCATCGCTTTGTTCTCAACGGCTTCCGCCTTATGTGCCCGGTCAGCCGCGCTCGACTGGCCCGCGATAAGTATTGTTGCTAGGCAGGTCACAACCCATATTTGTCGCATAGTCAAACCTCCTGGATGACTCAAACATTGCCCCATGCCCGCGCAATACTTACGATGGGCCATTCGTGCCGAACAGTTTTAATAAGTGAAAAACTTTCCGTATATTATCTATATACGATGGAAAATATTTCCATGTATTGGCGTATTATCAATAAAACAGAAAAAAACACTGTTAAATTTTCCATTTTTGACAATATTGATTGTTCCAATCTATTAAGCATAATGATGTTTCCCCCATTTTAGTAATATGGGGGAAGAAAATATGTTGTTTACTTATCATACTTCTAAAAGTTAATAAAGTTTTAGGAAATCGTGATTATGTCAAAATCTAAATGATCTATAATTCTACGATATAAAACAAAAAGGGCTACTCCTTAATGTTGAGTCAGTAGTTGATGAGTATTAAAGATAACTGATTGAAGTCGTGCATTATCTTGGGAGATGAAGGTCCATTGATAACAGGAAGGATTCCTCTGAATCCACATCTTCCATTTTCGGGCTTAATAAAATCCCTGTCGACATCAGTAAGCTGCCTTCAATTATACTATACAATAACTTTTAGCATCATTTGCTTCCATAACAGCAAAAAGCTTTTTGCCGATTCTTTTTTCAGGTAGTCTTCACTGCATCCAAGATAGATAGTTGTAACGTTTTTATAGGTTGTTACGGTATATGCTATGATGCCTCCAGGTGTCGGGGCAAGAAAGGAATAACCGATTGCTTTAGTATGTCCGAAATCCCCTGCTTCCTCAAATACAATGCCGATGTTGGTCATATAATGGTTATGTTTTGCAAATTCTAATATCTTTTTTTTAAGCCATAAAAAAAATCGACTTGCAAGGAAGTAAGGCATTAATTTTATTAACATCGCAATCACAAAGTTCTCTAATCCGATCCATTTTTTTAATTTATCAAGTTTTGATTTAATGGTAGCAAGTGCCATGGAAGGGTCTTTTAAATTAGCTTCGATTTCATCATACACTAAAATAACACTAAAATTTCCAAAAGTTCCATTTGGTTCTCCCCACCAACGACGCAAGTTTGCTGTATAGACAAATCTCAACCATTCACGGTCGTCTCCATGATCTTTATTCCACTTCATGGTTGCAAGGGAAAACGATGTCATGAAAATATCATTCACGGTAACATGCCGGCTCTTTGTGAATGCCTTTAATCTCGACATTGCTTCTTGTTCAATAATAATGCTTTCAAAGTATGGTTTAGATTGAATATCTGATTTTTCATCAACCCTTGAATCACCTATGAGTTTATATTTTATTCTGTTTTGTAAGCTCGAAGTAATCATTACATACATATTAATTATACATGCTTTTGGAATAAGCCATAGATGGCGTATGTTGAAATTTCTTGCGATTTGCCGCCAACTTCTGCACGGATCGAGCATTCCGGAAGGTTTCCATTCTTTGTCTTTGTACAGTTCCTGATAGATCTCGGCAAACCTGACACAAATCCTTTTTAAGCCTTCACCATCCATAGCAAGATGATGAATCTGGATTACAAAATAGTGTTTCAATGGCCCATCAATGGAAATAATTCGAATCATGGATAATTCTTTAGCATTGATGGGATTTAAATAAACTTTGTCTAATTCTTCTTTCGCCTCTTCATCTGTTTCGGTTTTAGTCCGTGAGATTAAATCTTCTACATTCTCTTTTTCAATGAACTGCCAATATCCGTACAACCAGTTAGTTACAGGTTTACTGTTCAAGACCGGAATGATTTGAATAAGGTAACACAATGTTTTTTTAATGAGATCATCCTCAAGCGGCTCTTCAAGTGACGCAATCCCCCAGATACAGTACAAATCGTGATCATTAAGCACATTCCATCCAAATTTATCCATTGCCGACATTCTTGTAGAATTTTGCGTATTTTTGCTCATTATCAAGCCTCGCAATGTTTCAATGGTGCTCATCCATAGATGGCAAATATGACTTCCTAAGCCTTAAAGCACAAAACCCCGCTCTCGTATTGAGAAACGGGGTTTCGATAATCAGTCCATAACACCCTCATGAAAGGTTGAATGGTCCAGAAATTTTGATCTTTTTAACTATCGTGATTTACATTCGAAATCAAGCACTTTCATCGGGGGACTCGTTTTACTGATAACAGGAAGGAAGGGTGCTGCTAACATCTTGAATAAGAGCAGCTTATCACTTAAAAAACCTCTTTTGCTGTTCAAACAATCCAGGCCACCGCTTAACGAATAAAATATCCAGACCAACTGTCAGGCTCACATTAACATATTTCGAATAAGCGTCAATCCGAAGTTGTTCAGCGGAAGAATATGAAAGCATTCAACGCATTGAAAACAATTTTGGATTAACGCTTATTCGGAGCATTTACGCAATTTCCAGGGATTTCCCCAGCAGAGTGAGGATAGACTCAACCGGAAGGGATATATTCGACCCCTCGGCCCCTAGGATCATCTGGCAGCCTGGACAATACAGGCCTAAAATATCTGCGCCCGTGTCTTGGGCCTGCTTCAGCCGCTGGTCCCGGAACTCGAATCCCGGCCTCCCCGTGCCCGTAATGGCGTAGGCGCCACAGCACAAGGCATTCTCCCGCGTATTTTCCATTTCAACGATTTTGATCCCCGGGATGGCGTTCAATATTTTCCGGGGAGATTCCGAGCCAGGCGTGATTCCTCGAACGAAATGGCAGGGATCGTGAATGGTCACCGTCGCCTCGACCTTATGGAAGGGACCCAATTTATCGAGATGCCCGGCGATAAAATCCGTGATGAACATCCATGACCAGGCAGTATCGGGGTGGTGATGATCAAATGTCATCTTGCACGTCGGACAGAAGATGACAACCTTTTCCGGGGAAAGGATATTTAGCCCGGCCACCAATCGATCGAATTGCCTCACGGCCTCTTCCGGGTGTCCGGCCATGAACTGGAGTTCTCCGCAACAGGAATCAAATCCTCCCAGCACTCTGATCTCGGGATCGATGCGCTGCAGTATCTTAACGGTGGTAGCCAACACGCGTCCCTCGACCAAACCCCAGCAACTGGAATAAAGGACCGTTTTCACCGATTTCTGTGCCTCCCCACCGGCATCCGTGATCAGTCGGTCCGGTCTGTCCAGAAGCCCCCGGAATGACGGGATTACACTATCGAGCAGCTCTTTGCCTAAGCCGAGGATGGTGGCCACGCCTTGTGGTATCGGGTCTCCCAACTCCCGGAGAATCATCTTGCCGGCGCCGAAGCAGAGGCCGGGAGCAAGCGCCTGGGGGCAAATCGCGGTGCAGGTATTGCAGAACAGGCAGGAATAGATCCGTGTTCGGGCGAGGTCCCCAATCTTCCCGCACCGGAACAGATCGAGGATCTCTTCCATAATCTTTTTCGAATCAACGTCCCGGAGTATCGTGTTTGCGACAATAGGACAAGATTCCACGCAGAGACCGCAGGCCGTGCACTCTTCGGTAAAATGCCGGAGCATTTCTCTTGGATTCAACATCGGCTTCGAGTCACTTCCTCCTTTTTTATTATTGTGTTGTACGCTACTTGTCGGCCATGGCTTTCTTCGAAAAGAATCTTCATTGATTTCTGTTTGGAGTTAAGCATTTTCTTTAAGTGCGAAATTTTACTGAGTTCAGGAAGGAGCTCACGGGAACAGTCGTCTTTGATATTTTCACGTTCAACCTACGGAGAATCTCGCAACCTTTAAATCGTCTTTCTAATTCCCAGCATCACATAGAGCGGGCAGTGTCCTGATGCCACGCTTGAAAGAAGCATGCCGGCAAGGACTGCGAGAACAAGACCCACAATGCCAGTCGCCCATCCCGTGATATTGGCGACGATAAAAAGAATGGACAACACGAGCCGAACGATTCTGTCAATGGTACCCACGTTTCGTTCCATATTCCTTCCTGTATTTCCTCCAAGATTGATATTGATAAGATTTGCTTTTGGACGGCAGGAGTATACGAAAAATGATATTATGTGTCAATCAATATTGATTATATTAATTTTTCAAATAGTTGATTTCATACAAAATGTGTTTCTTTCCAATTGAAAGCTTACATTTCAGTCACGGTTGAAGTTTTGTGGATAACAGGAAGAACCAAATGTCAAAATAACCTATTTGCCGGAACGCACCGGGAGAGCCCGGGGATTGGTGGGGGCGCTCTTGCTAAACGGGTGTGTCCAGTA
>JAGVOC010000196.1 GCA_020052975.1 Desulfobacterales bacterium
CAGTTCCTGACTTCACCCGAGTTCAGAGAACTTGAAAATCTTTTTCAGATCGTGAAGGACCTGGGAGAGGCCCCTTATACAGTTATGACAAAAGACGGAGGCAAAGGCATAAAGACGAGCAAGGAACTACTCGAAACCATACTTGCCGCAGCCAAAAAGGGGCTCAGTATACAGAGATATAAGGGGCTGGGAGAGATGAACCCCCATCAGCTCTGGGAGACGACTATGGACCCTGACAAGAGGACCCTGTTACAGGTCACCATTCAGGATTCGGTTGAGTCTGACAGTATCTTTACTATACTTATGGGCGATCAGGTAGAGCCCAGAAAGGAATTTATTACAACCCATGCACTCGAAGCACGAAATATTGACATCTAAAAAAACAGGCGTCTCTTTTCTTTTGATCTTTATGCTGGTTTTACTGTTCTTCCCTGTTGCTTGCGGGAAGAAAGAGGTCAAACCGGTCACGCAGGAGTCAAAGACAGCGCAGGAGGCATTTGAGCTCGCAGAGGCGATAAAGAAGGCGTATGAAGAAAAGGACAAATCTGCCCTCGAGGAGAATACGACAGCAGATGGCTACCGCGAACTTATCGGCGCAATCAAAAGTTTTGACCGCGCAGAACTTGCTTTCACTCCTACCTGGGTAGAAATCAAAGATTCATCGGTTTCCCTGAATATCTCGTGGAAAGGCGCCTGGACGGTCAGGGGAACAGTCACAAACGAAAGCGGTCTCGCCGTCTTTGTGCTGGAGGGAAGTCCTCTCAAACTTTCCAAAATACTGCGGGAAAACCCTTTCCGCCAGCCTGAGTAAGAAAAAGATTTGACAAATTCTCGGTGAATACTTTATCGTAAATATATTCAAGCACGAAGTTTGAGTATTTACACACGGATTTTAGACAGTATTGAGCCATGAAGGTTGTCACCGGAAGGTGACGGGACGCATGGCTTTTTTGTTTTGATTCCATACATGCACTAAGAACAATTTAATTTCTCATTAAAAGACAATAAGCCACGAAGGCACACACCGTGAAGGTGTCCTTTTGTGGCTTTTTTATTTGGAGGAATCATGGGAGATGCTTTCTGTACAGTTGCGGGTGATGTTGCATACTGGGACGGCTATTCCCAATGGTACAAGTTGTGGTTCGAACATAACAATTATCACGATGAGGTGTTGGAAACCCTCATGGAAATGGTAAAGCCGGGATGGAAGGTTCTTGACGTCGGAGCAGGGAATGGCGTTCTCTCTTTGCCGTTATGCGCGATTGGATGCGAGGCCAGCGCTCTCGAACCGTCCGCCGGTATGAGAAAACTCCTCTATAAGGAAGCATACAGACGGGGCATTGATTGGATAAGGGTCGATAATCGCAGATGGGAAGAATTTCATGATTTCTCTGCCGAATTTAATCTTATCATAGCGTGCAACAGCCTTCATCTGATGCCTCTGGGGATAGAACATTCATTGAAAAAAATATTTTCTCTTAAACCCATGAATGTCTTTGTCGTAAGCGAGATACCATTGGAGAATTCGAAAAAACAAATCCTTTTCGATGATTACGCCAGAGCATTTACAAAAAAGAAAGTGACAGAAAGCTCTTTTGCGTATCATTCCATTGCAGAAGCAATTGAACACTGGTCTTACAAGAACAGGAGGGCGCCTGATCCCTGCGAGGAGAGGGAAATCAGATCAAAACTCATCCGGAAACATAACCATTTCTGGATGCAGGACATGGCTTCCGTGCACATGTACTGGTGGACTCTGAATGTTGAACATGCTGCATAAAGGAGATTTTATTATTGAACCCCTGGCAATTAAAGAAAAAAAAGTAGTTATTGTTTCCCCTCTGGAACATGCTAACCCTCCGGAGGACATGGGGTGCGGGCACCGGACCCGCACCCGGATTTTTCATTCATCGCAGGTATTTTAATAAATGATAATGAAAAGGAATACAAACATAGAAATAAACACATACGGATTGGGATACGCGCATGAGCAGCGTTACGGAATAATAACGTCGCTTTCCGTCCATTCGATTATCTTCATGCTTTTCTTTATGCTCTCTCTTGTGAAAAGCGGTAATGACGTAAAAACGTATTATATCCAGTTTACCCAAATGGGGGAAGAAACAGTCCAGGCGCCTCAGTCCGCCAGTAAGATGAAGAGACCTATAGCTACTGAACCGGAAAGGAAAGTGGTGAGAGAGGAAATCCCGGTGATAAAGGATACTCCTGTTGAAGCGCATGAAGCGGTCATCAGGGACAATGCAATTGAAACTCCTGACGTGGTCAAAGTGGCAAGCGCTCCCGAACCTGCGCCACAGCCAAAGGCAATTCACCGGCAGAGCGGGGAGGGCACAGTCAGTAAAGTCGCATTTGCCTCATCCGGCACTTCTGTAATTATGGAAACGGAATTCGGTTCTACCGGAGCTCCTGCTTTTGTAAACAGGCAGATGCCTGTCTATCCAATGATGGCAAAGAAGCTCGGCAAGCAGGGCAGGGTTGTTTTAAGGCTTCATATAAACGAGAAAGGAAGGCTTCTGAATATTGAAGTTGTTGAACCGGCAGGCTACGGGTTTACGGAGTCTGCCATGGAGGCGGTGAAAATGTCGACCTTTTCCCCCGCGCATGAAAAGGGCGTGAGTGTTGCATCAAAGGCTTTACTCACCGTCCGTTTCGTGTTGAAAAAGAGCTGACGCTAATAAAGGAGAAATATAAATGGAATGGCTTAAGGCAGCTGTCGATTATGGGATTATCGGACTCCTGGTTGTTATGAGTGTTATTGCAGTTTCAATCGCGGTCGAGAGGCTACTTGTTTACCGGAACATCAGGCTGGGAGACTTCGGAGACAAGAAGTCCCTTGAAATAGAGCTAACAAATAAACTGCATATCATCGCAACAATAGGAAGCAACGCGCCGTACATAGGCCTGCTCGGCACGGTGCTCGGCATAATGCTTACCTTTTACACAATAGGCAAGGAAGGTCTAATCGATACGAGCAAGATCATGACAGGTCTTGCCCTTGCGCTGAAGGCGACGGCTATCGGACTTGTTGTTGCCATCCCGTCGATTACTTTTTACAACTTTCTTTTGAGACAGGTGAAAGTGTTGATAGCCAAATGGGAGACGGACAATGGAAGAAAAAGAATTTAACTATATGAATGTTATTCCACTGGTGGATGTGATGCTCGTGCTGCTAACGATTGTCCTGACCACATCTACGTTCATAGCCTCGGGGATGATAAACGTGTCATTGCCGAAGGCGTCCGCCGAGCATAAGGAGATCCTGAAAAATCAGACCATATCCATACATAAAGACGGAACGGTCTATTTCAATGCATCTCCGATGACACTCGATGAATTGAGGGAAACAGTTACAACTCTGGACAAAGAAACGCCGATGGTGATCCGCGCAGACAGGGACATCAGGCTTCAGGTATTCGTGGATGTCCTTGATATTATCAATAACCTCGGATTCAAAAAAGTTGCGATCCAGACAGAAAAGGGAGGTGAAAGCAACATATAAATAAAGTAACAGTCTGTAGTAAAAGGGGCAGGGGTAACCTTGGAACGGACCCCCCTGCCCCTGAGGAAACGCTGCGATATACAACGCCCTCTTTTTTATTTTAACAGAAAGGGGATGAGAAGAAAAAATTCAGGAGGTGAAATGATGGGTAGAGGGATAAAAGTTTTTTTGAGTTGTCTTCTGAGCCTATTGCTGATTATTCCATTCGTTGCATTGGCAGAGGAAAAAGAGGAAACGAAAGAGGCAACGAAAAACGAAGAGGAGCAAAAAGAAGCAGCGAAGGCTGAAAGAATGCCCGACGTAATAGTTATAGGAGAGCCCTTGGTCAGAGGGCTTGCAGAAAAGCTGAAGGAGCAGCCGGCGACCATTCATTCAGTCTATGGAGATGAGATCGACAAGATGGACATTAAGCGGACCCTTGATATTATCAGGAGAATACCCGGCGTTACGGCAGAAAACTATGGCCAGCAGGGTGTCGCCTCAGCGTATTCATTCAGAGGGTTCAGGCTTGGTCATGGAGTCGGCGCCGGGTGCTATCTGGATGGGATCCCTTATAGCGAGATAAACCATGTGGATGGTGATGGATATCCGGATTACAACACCATTCTCCCTGAATCTATTGAGAAACTGGAGGTCATTAAAGGGCTTTTCTCCCCGCTCTATGGTGGTTATGCACAGGCAGGGATTCTGCATTACATCACCAAAGACAGGGGCAATGACACAAACATAAAGCTTTCAACAGGCGCATGGAATTATCAGCGGGGAGTCTTTGAGATATCCCGTGAAAAAGATCCCTTTTATACTTATAACGGCATTGATTTTGAGAGAGGTGATGGTTGGAGAGAACATAGTGAATGGCAGAAAGGTACGGTCTTTTCACGGTTTGGCTATAAACTTGATGAAAAATCAAACGTCAGGGTTACCCTCCATTCCTATAAGATTACCTGGGATGCACCGGGCCCCCTTCCAAGAGCAGACCGGGATGCCGGCAGGTGGAGAAAACAAACAACGGATGGCGGCGGTGATAAGCAAAAATATATGGCCAGCGTTGACTACGGCCGCATTTTAGGGAAAGATTCAGAAATCAACGTACTTGCATATGGCTATCACAGTGATTTCACCCGGTGGACGGGAGCGGCAAATGAGGAGAGAAATGACGTCAGGGACACCGTCGGCACACGCGCAATGTACTTCCTGTCGAGTAACGTTGCAGGGATGGAAAACGGCCTCATAATCGGCGCGGATTATGAATTCAATAACTCCGATGCATACAAGTGGAGCGTCCAGCACCCCTTGACAAGAGAGAGAAAAAAGGAGACGGTATCCGGCGAATTCGATTTCCATAACATAGCGCTCTATTTTCAGGACGACTTCAGGCCGCTTCCTTTTGTAAAACTTTCGCTGGGCAGCCGTTACGAAATATACAAAGGTGATCTGAGCAACAAACTCTCCAACAAAGACAGTTCTTACAATGAAGAGGTTTTTAACCCCAAAGCCGGAGTACTTGTAACAGTGGTGAAAGGGGTTGATATATACGGTAATGTGGGGACAGGGTTTGTGCTTCCCGCAGGATTTAAAAAATTTGAAAATGCCAAACTCGAGCCTTCGAGGTTGATCTCCTATGAAGTTGGAACAAGGTTCCAACCTGTTCCCAACGCGCAATTCCAGTTGGCCCTTTTTCGAACCGATACCAAAGATGATGTGATTGTGGATGCGATTACATTAGAAGATACTAATGCAGGGGAGACCAGGAGAGAAGGGATTGAAGGAAGCGCTGAATACTACTTTACTCCAGCGTTATTGGTCTATTTAAATGGTGCGTATAATAAGGCAAAGTATACTGATTACAACACCAAGAGCGGCGATTTCACCGGAAATTACATACAGGGAGTGCCGAAATATACAGCAGGCGTCGGGATAGAGTATTTCCCAGGGAAAGGATTTGGTGGAAGTTTGACAGGGTCCTACAGGGGAAAACGTTGGGCAGATTCTCAGAATACGGAACGTGATGATGACTTTTTTGTAGTTAACTCTTCACTCAATTATGCCTGGCAGAAATATACGGTAACACTCTTTGCCAACAATCTCTTTGACAAAAGATATTGGGAGTCGGGTAGTCAACCATGTGACCCGCTCAATATTACTTTGAGCTTGAGTATGAAATTTTAACTTGGGGCAAAAAGGTTTTTTGTTTGGGCAAAATTCTCATTCTGTACTCATAAAATCCGGAGGGAGGTGATATATGAAGCTGTTTGGTCGGGAGTATAAGGTCTAAGCGCATAAATAACGTCTCATTAAATAAAATGGACGAAATAACTTTTAAGGAGGAAACATGTTCAGGACAGCAATGATAATTATATTTGCGGTCTGCATATTTTGCAGTTCCGCTTTAGCCCATGATATCTGGGTAGAAAAAAAGGATGGAAAAGTTGTTGTTTTATATGGCCATGCCGACAAGAACAAATTTGAATCTATCGAACCGGCGAAAATAAAGGAAGCAAAGGGATTTGACAAAAACGGGAAGGACGTGGCAGTAAAAATTGTGCAGGACAAAGGCATTCTATCAATAGCCCCTGCAAAAGATCTGGCAGCTGTTACGCTGTTTTTCGACGGCGGGTTTTCAGTAAAGACAACCGAGGGATATAAACACGTCTCCAAACGGGAGGTCAAAGAATATATTGAGTCCATGCACTCGATAAAATATGATAAAACTCTCTTTGGCTGGAACAAAAAGTTTTCGAAACCTCTCGGCATGAGGCTTGAGATAGTACCTGCGAAAAATCCCTTTGATATCAAGAAAGGGCAGGCGCTTCCCGTACAAGTTCTGTTTGAAGGCAAGCCTCTTGTAGGTGCAACGGTAAGAGCACAGGATTATGATGGCAGGAGGTCAGAATTGTTATCAGATAAAGAAGGTATGGCGAATATTGTTATTGAAAAGGCCGGAATTCAGATAATCAGCGCGCGGCATAAGGTTCCGCTCAAGGATAACCCCGATGCTGATAAACTCTCACTCGGAACAGCATTGACCTTTGAAACAAAGTAAATGCGGCTGTTGTTAATAACCCTGCTTCTGCTCCTGATGTATTCAGGGGCAGAAGCCCATTCCGTCCATTATCAGGTAGAAAACAAAGGCATCAGCGTGCGGGTGTTTTATGCAGAGGATGATCCGGCGAGCTATTCTTCCTATGAGATTTTTGGACCGGAAGACAAGATCCCCCATCAGAAAGGGAGGACGGAC
>JAGVOC010000238.1 GCA_020052975.1 Desulfobacterales bacterium
GATATTCCTTCTTTGAGCCTCCCAAAATCTTGTCGAATAATCCCATAGTTTCCTCCTTTCTTTTCTGGCAAAAGGTTGATCTGATTCACAAAACCTGTTATCCTTTTCATGGAGAAGACCTGTGGCTGGCTGGTTTCTTGAAAGTGATACTGTGTATTCGGCTGTGCGGGAATGTCAGGAGCGTCTTGTTGTTTCAGGCAAAAAAACAGAGGAAGATTCCGGAGGTGAAACATCGAACCCCCAAAACTCGTGGAAGGAAAAAGAAAGCAACCTTATTGCATATGATGCATCAATAGTCTTTCTTCCTGTCCCCATTGCTCTCCTTTCTTCAACCCTACCAAAATGTCATTACCCTGTCAAATTTTTGTAAAGGGCTATGGGTGTAAGGGGAGAAGCCGGGGAAAGGGGGTAACTCCGCCTCAGCGGCGAACCTGTATGTTTGCCCTGTCTTACGTATGTGCACCACGTCCGTCATATTTATTCGAATCAGCGATAGACCTCATCGTGACTGCCGATATCGAGCAGAATTATCTCTTTATCAGTAATCATGAGTGTTAAGGTAATTCGATAGCGGCCGGTCAGACTTACTGCATGACATCCTCTAAGTTTACCGCCTAACGGATGGAGTTCGAGGTGTGGCTGGAAGGGATCACGGCAGAGATCATTAATAATCTTCGCAAAACGGGAGCTAAGGTCAGGATGTTTCTTGAAGAATTTGTGGGCTTGACGGAGGAACTGTTTCGGAGTAATGAGGGTATACACTACTCATCTTCCTGTGTAATAGCCCTGAGCAACTCCTGTGCATTCTTAAACCTGGAAACCCGGCCTGCTTTGACGTCCTCCAATGAGGCACGCACTCTGGCCATATATGCCTCGTTCTCTGCTGCCAATAATTCCTGGTATCGATCCTCAGTCAGAACTACATACTGAGGCTGATTGTTTTTAATCACATAGACAGCCCCGTCTTTAAGGATTTCATCTACGATAGAGATTCCCCGTCTTTTTATTTCCTGGGCTGGAACAGTATTCATATTGATACTCCTTTTAGTGCTTAAATTAGTACTTAAATAATAACAATAAAAAGTTTTTTTATCAATGAAAAAAACCAACATATGCACCGTATACCATGCATATGTTGGTTGAAATATCAGTAGGGTCCGGTAAAAAGTAATAGAGATATGGTCTGTCACACTCGATTGTTTGGATAATAGAAGTTGGCAAACCCTATACTTAAAATCAATATAGGAATGGCGGGAGCGTGTGGGAATCGAACCCACCCTGCCCGTTTGTAACAGGCAACACCGGATTTGAAGAGCGAAAAACGCCTTTTTGCCTGTTCCCGTAAGTCATTGAAAACCCTTGTAAATCCTTATCTGTTAAGGGTTTGCTGGTTTTTATGATGTTGGCTGGAGTTGGCTGGAAATGGCTCAAAATTAAGTCCGATGGTTACAAAATGGTTACAATTTTATTACACGGAAAGGAGAAAGGATGATACTGAAATATTCAGACAGTTTTTGCAAAGGGGACATACAAAAAAGGGTGAAAGCGGAAATTACCACGGATCACAGCGCAAGCAGTTACGGAATGCCGGTTATTGTCCTGGAAGACGGGAACGCCCTTGATCTGGTCTCATGGGTACTATTAAATTACCGGGTTGTCAGGGCAAGCAAGAGAGAAAAGGAGGAGCTTGTCCGGCTTGGGTTAATCTGACCGCCGATGTATATGATATGATTTGAGAGAAATCAGGGGCTAGGTTAGCTACCGAAAAGCGGAAACTCTCTACCGCCTGCCCCTGAGCAGTTAAAGAGAAAACCATGAAGAGAGGTGGTAACATGAAAGACAAGTATCGTAAAAAAGCTTTTACTCCATGTTTTAAAGTACCCTTCAGGAAAGAATTAGATAAGTTTTACAGGAAAATTAAACGGCTTTCAAAAAACCCGTCAGACGTTAAGAAATTTATCGAAGGATCATATGCTGATAACCCCGGTCTGGTAATGGTTTATTTCGCTCCGGCGGGAATCCGGGAATTTCTAATAGAGGCGGGCAATCATGGGGCAGACATAGTTAGAATACTCAAGGCCCTGAAGTTTGTCTATGATCCTTTCAGAAAAGGATTGCAGCCTTCATTTCCTTCAAACATAAATCAGGAGATAGAAAAATATAACCTGGCAAGAAAAGATTTCATCAAAAAGAAGAAAGCCTTGCAAGGAGCTATCAAATTAATATGTAGTCTTAAACCGTTACCGGAATGCTCTCTTTTGTTTTCTCCGTATCCTGTTTTTTTAGAGCAAGACGTTTCCGAAATAAATGAAGAACTGATTGCTATACAGAACCGGCTTAAAGAAACAACCAAAAGGTATCTTGATTTAATGCCATACACAAAAGGACTCATTGAAAATAAACGGGAGAAAAGTGTTATCTCAGAACGTAAGCCTATAACGAAAAAATCAAAGTTCTGGATTGAACCGATTGTGCAACTCGTGGATGAGTTCAAAAGAATCGGCTTCTCGGATAACCTTGCTTACAAAACTACCGGAAAGCTTTTGCATTACTGTTACCCGCAATATAAAGACCCTGACCCCAATAATGTAGGGGCGAAATATCGTTACCATAAAAACCAGCTAACCATAAAATAATAAATCCTCTTTTTGTAGAAAAATCAATTTTCTCCAACTAGACCTCCTGATAAAACCTGCTTAAACTATTTTAAAAGGAGGTAATATGGAAAAAATGTTGAGAGCTAGCGAGGTGGCGCGTTTGTTGGGTTTTACGGACATTTATGTATATCGCTTGGCGCGAGAAGGCAAACTAAAAAAGGTTCGCGTCGGGAAAAGGGCAGTCAGATTCCCGGAATCTGAAATAAGCCGTTGGCTGGCAGCAGAGCAAGCTAGATGAATAAACCCGACATTGTCGAGATCGCAAGCCGGTATGTAACACTCAGACCCGTGGGTAAAAACCTTCGGGCCTCTTGCCCGTTTCATTCTGAGAGAACTCCGTCGTTCTTTTTGAATCCCGTGAGGCAGACTTTTCATTGTTATGGGTGCGGGGTTTCAGGAGATGTGATTGATTTCCTAATGAGGATTGAAAACATGGGTTTTAAACAAGCCTACAAACAATTGGGCATAAAGTTCACGGATTCCCGAACTGAAAAAAGTCGAAGAGAGGCCATTATTTCTTTTCGGCGTTGGTGCATGCGCTCTGAGAATTGTCTTTGCGATTGGTATAGACGATTGCAGGACATGAAGCTCACAATCAAGACCCCTGAAGAGCTTGACCGGATCGCGCCCCTTTATCATGCAGAGTCCGGCTGGCTGGCTGCCCTGGACATTTTATTCTACGGTGAAGATGAGCAAAAGTTTCATTTCTTCCGGGGGGTGTCAAATGCAGGATGATTTTGATTTGGGGAAAGAACTTCTGGGCCTTGAAGCACAAAATTTATCGAATCAGATCGAGAATTCGGAGCTTAAAGATATCCCCGGTCTACTCAATAAGATCGCAGGTATTGAAACCGAGACCGAACAAAATGTTTTTATTGATAAACTTGCGCAAAAGCTGCAAGTCGATAAGCGGTCAATAAAGAATGACATCAAAAAAATAAGACGGCCTGACAAAGACCGTCAAGGCGAAACAAAGATATGCGCTCATTTTCCTAGCCTGATTGACCTTGCCTCAAACGAAAAAGGCGAAGTCAATTTTCTGGTAAGCAAAGGAGATTCTCTGGAAGAGTGTAGCGTATGGGAGCATGACGGCAATTTGTGCGCTCCGCCGGGCAAGGAGCATTTACCTTTCGCCTTGCCGAGGGCCGCTGAAGTGGTGAAATGGTATCATTCCGACGATGACAAGAAGCTGTTTTTGGGCGTTACAAATTATCTCACACGCTTTTCATATCTTACCGATTCACAATTACTGATTATCACATGTAATATTTTTCTCACATACCTACAGGATCATCCATCAATAGATTATATGCCCATGCTCCTCTTCTACGCTGTCCCGGAACGAGGTAAAAGTCGAACTGGGAAAGCTGCCTGTTATATTTCTTATCGAGGCATCCATTGTGTCGATTTGCGGGAAGCGAATCTTTTTCGATTTTCACAGGATTTAAAAGCCTCACTCTTCATTGACATTATGGACTTGTGGAAAAAAGCTGAACGCAATGGATCGGAAGACATTCTTCTCTTAAGATACGAAAAAGGAGCAAAAGCTACACGTGTTCTCTATCCCGAAAAGGGGGCCTTTAAGGATACTGTTCATTTTGATATTTATGGCCCGACAATCATTGCCACGAATCAGGCAATCCATAAGATACTTGATTCAAGATGCATCCCGATTAATATGCCGAACAAACCGGCAGATTATGAAAATCCTTCACCTGAAAAAGCACTGGAACTGAGGGAACGACTCACGGGATGGCGGGCAAGGGTTAAGGATATGCCATTGCCTGAAATCGCACATATCGAAGAGTTGAACGGTCGACTCTGGGATATTTCCCGGCCTCTACTTCAGGTATGCAAGCTCGTTTATCCTGAAGGTTTTGAGCTTCTCAAAAATGCGCTTTATGAGGTTGCCGGGCAGCGGTTCGAGGACAAAAAGGACAGCATTGAAGGATTAATCATATCTGCTCTTTATGAGTTGTCGCCTGATTTTGAAGAGATACCCGAATGGAAAATCGAGACTCAAAAAGTTGCAAACATTTTAAATGAGAACAGGCCGGAGAACCACAAACTTTCTCCACAGTATCTTGGAATTAAGCTCAAGGCTATGGGTATCAAGACAAGACGGGTACATGGTTACTCTGAGGTAATTCTAAAAAGGGTCGATTTCTTACCCTTACTTGAGCAATACGGAATCCTTGACTCCCTACCACCTGTAGAATCTCTACCAGTCTCTACCAGTCTAAATAATCTTTTAAAATCAGATACTTTATCAGGTAGAGAGATGGTAGAGAGTTGCAAAGAGTCTCCTAACTCTCTACCTGATAAAAAGCATAAGAATCAATGGGTTAAGAGTTTGGTAGAGATTGGTAGCGAGTTTACAGGTACACGGGAGAAGAAAATTTTGAAGACAGTCGAGGTGATCGAATGACTTTCAAAGTCCTACATGATTTCGATGTTGAAACACCTTCAGGAGTTTTAACCTTGAAAACAGGGCAAGTTATCAGGCTTTCAAAAGATGAAGCGATACCTTTGATTGAAGAGGGAGCAATCACACCCGCTGAGAAAGCCATATACCGTATTTATTCAAACATTCTTGAGGACTATCTCTGGGTCGTCGAAACCGAGAGAGACGGGGGTTTTCTCAGGAAAAGGGGGGAGACCGGGGCCGTCTATACCTTTGATGAATGCCAGAGGCTTCAGGGGAAAGACCCGCAGCATTTAAGGGCCGTCCATTCGGTTAAGAAAATCTTTGAAAACTCAGAAGTGGTAAAAGAGGATATTTGAAATATCTATATGACTTATCTATATGACTTATAGGGGGTATGGTAATGAAAAAAATTAACACGGAAGTTTTGCTCAAGCTTATTTCGGAGGGCAAAAGCGGGCGGGAAATCTCCCGCCTTTTAGGGGTTAGCGATTCAGCAATTTGTCAGGCGAAAAAACGTTTAACCCCTCCCTCTATGCCGGAAAGTTTTTCGAAGCTTACGGCCAAAGAGCAGGTTTTCGTCATGAATATGGCTCAGGGACAAACACGGATCAATTCTGCAATGAATTCCTTTGAATGCACAAGCAGGGATAGCGCAAAAAGCCTGGCCTACAATCTCATGCAAAAACCTGAAATCACAAATGCCATTGAAATACTCATGGAGAACGTCGGGCTTACCAAACAATACCGGATCAAAAAACTTAAAACACACGTGGACAGCGGGAGTGCAGACATTTCTTTAAAGGCCCTCGATCAGTCATGGAAATTGGACGGCAGCTATGCGCCGGAAAAGTCCTTGAACTTAAGCCTTAACGTGAACGTCTCCGATGAAGAGCTCCAAAATCTTCAGGAGCTTTTGAAAGTTGCAAAGGAAAAATATGTTGCGGCAGTCCATGAGCGGGGGAATGGACAGGATGAGCGAAGTGATTAAGGTTCTCAATTTTCAGACAAATAATATTGTGGAGGGTAGTAGAGGTTGCCCTCCCCCCCTAAACTTTGGGTGCCACCGGCCTGAGAAAAAGAATTCTTTAGTTTTCTACCCTACCAGCAGCAGGGTTACCGGGATGCTTATCCCTTTGTTTGTCTGTAAGCATGATACTTATGTAGGCAGGGGGAATGAGGCAATAAATGGTTACAAGACAGTTACAGACCTCTATGGAATGGCTTTTATCAACCTTTTACAAGGCAACACTGGATTGTGAATCCAATGTCTAAGCGTCTGCTTACCGTAAAAGAGACGGCTGAATACTTAAGCCGGAGCGTTTTAGCTGTCAGAGAACTGATGTACCGGGGCCGTTTACCTTTTGTGAAGTTTGACCGGCGGATTTATTTTGATATCCGTGATCTCGATCAAGTCATTGAACAGCACAAGCAAAGGTTTGTTCCGTGAACTTGAACTTCTTAATAACCTTAGATTTCAGAGCTTTTAAGGGGCATATCTGTAAACGCTTGGGTAAATATACCCCTTCTTTCTTCTTATGTCGTCTGTACCCTTGCCTTGAGCAAAAAACGGGGTGATGGGTTAAATGGCATATACGTATATGGTTTTGCCCGTAGGATCGATTCTAGCGCACATATGGGGGGGCTGTGAAACATTCTAGAGGTGATTTCGGTATAGATATCGGTACAGATATGGGGATACCTCTGAAAATGGCTTAAATTGGAACCAGGGGGGCGTTCTCGATAAAGAGGACACTTTTTATTAACCATTTAAAACAAAGGGGATAGAACATGACAGACTTAAGGGAACAATTCACAGAGCTTCAAAAGGAGATTAGCGCATTGGGTAGTGTTCAGTCCGGGTTGAAGGAAGAGCAAGCGGCGATTTGGAAAGCATATCATAGGTTGATAACGGAGCGACAGGAACTTCTTGAGTTACAGGAAAACGAAGCGGCGAAGGGGCTTGACTCGAAGATAGCGGCACTAAGGAAAAAGGTTGATCTGCTCAATGAGAAAATTGAAGGTTCAAGCTCTGAGAGTATCAATGCTAAAATTGCCCGTCATCCTGAAAGTAAGTTGCATACAATGGCGGAGGCGATTCAAGCGAGCGGGGTTAAAAAAATGGAGGAGCTTTCCCGTGAGCTTGAAGCTCATCTGATAAAGCTTGAAAAAGCCAAGAAGGATTATCTCTCTTTTGTGATGGTAGCAGATGATCTTTATCACCGGCTTTTTGATGGTTATTTTCTTTTGCAGCGGGTAGAGCAATGTTTGCCAGTCGAAAAGCGTAAGGTTGTCAAGCCAAGAAGAGCGCCGGAGTGGACTTTTTTTTGCATGGAAGATGAAATCAAAAAAGCTTATTCCCGTCCTGTCATGATTTATTAAGAGAAAGGAGAATAATAGTTATGTCAGACTATCAGTCGTTACCAGTTTTAAGTTTCCTTTCCTTGGAAGGTGAGGAAACAGCGCAAGCAGAAAAGCCGGGTGTCCTTGCCTTCCCGAATTCTCAAGGGGTTGATGAAGCGGAGCAGAGGCAGCAAACACAATCTGCAAAGGAAGCAGCGCAACAGGCGGGGCATCAGGCTGAAATGGAGAACATTGCAAAGTATGGCCCTTTGGATCGTACAAGTGAACGATTGTTGACAGATGAAGAACAGGTCATTTCAGGTTTGCTTGATAACAAAGACGTTGAAGGTCTCAAGTCAATGCTCACAACCAAGCTTGATGAAATAGGCGGCAATCCTGAAGATTACCGGATGCTCGATTATTACAGGGGGCTTATTAATCCCGATGAACCTGAGAGTATGGAGTTTTTTTTCAAAATATCCTGTATGACAGTCAAACACTTGAACCGATTAAAAAGCAGGTAAAAAAAGACTTGACAAATGATGAACTAAGTTCATATAATGATAATATGAAACAGTGGACACCTACCCGGATTAAAGATTTCAGAAAGAGTTTTAATCTGAATCAGAATGCTTTTGGTCTTAAATTAGGTGTTACCGCTCGTTACATAATCTATCTTGAAAAGGGGGTGAAGCGGCCAGGGAAAACTTTAAAGCTGTTTTTGGATTGTCTTGAAAAAGAAGTAACAAGGGAACGAAAAGGAAAGGGGGTGTAAATTAATGGGTACTCTCTATCTGAGAGGAAAGACCTGGTGGATAAAATACTATCGGCACGGTAAGGCTTATTTTGAGAGCGCAGGCACCGACAAAGAGACAGAGGCAAAAAGAAAGCTCAGAATCAGAGAAGGACAGATAGAGGAAAACAAATTTCCGGGACTCAGAGTAGAGCGGATACTTTTTGACGAGCTTTCTGAAGACCTTCTCAATGATTACCGGATCAACGGGAAGAAATCAATTGAGAGGGCGGAGAATAGCTTGATTCACCTGAAGCGTTCTTTTTCCGGTTGTAAAGCGATTAACATAACCACAGACAGCATACAACACTATATCGTCAAGCGTCTGGAAAAAGGAGCGGAAAACGGAACGATCAACAGGGAACTATCCGCATTAAAGCGCATGTTCACATTGGCGGTAAGACAGACACCGCAAAAGGTTATCAATGTTCCCTATGTACCCAAACTGAGAGAAAACAACGTGAGGAGCGGTTATTTTGAGCATGATGAATACCTGAAACTCAAGGACGCTCTGCCCGATTACCTGAAACCCGTACTCACAATGGCTTATCATACCGGAATGCGAAAAGGGGAAATCCTTCAATTGACATGGAACAGGGTTAATCTCCTTGAAGGGAAAATCACTCTTGATGCGGGAACCACAAAGAACAATGAGTCCCGGATTATCTATCTTAGCGGCGAACTCTATGAAACGATCCATAAGCAGTATACCCTGAAAGAATATCTGCAGCAGAGGAATTTTCCGGTATGTGAATATGTTTTCTTTCGGAACGGTCAACGGATTGTTGATTTCGGGGACGCATGGGACTCTGCATTAGAAAGAGCGAAACTGTCAAGAAAGCTGTTTCACGATCTCAGGAGAACAGCAGTAAGGAACATGGTAAGGGCCGGTATCCCGGAAGTGGTTGCTATGAGGATATCAGGACACAAGACAAGGGCGGTTTTTGACAGGTATAACATTGTGAATGAAACAGACCTGCAGAAAGCCTCTGAAATGATTAACAGGTTGCATGCAGAACGCCGTGAAAAAATAGAACATAGCAGTAAAAATGGTTACAAAATGGTTACAATTTCCAATTGTGAAGATCAAGAAGCAACAGAGGAAAAAAGATGCAAAGCCGTAAGTCCTTGATTTTAAATGGCGGGAGCGTGTGGGAATCGAACCCACCCTGCCCGTTTGTAACAGGCAACACCGGATTTGAAGTCCGAGAGGGACACCAGAGCCCTATACACTCCCA
>JAGVOC010000241.1 GCA_020052975.1 Desulfobacterales bacterium
CTCACAAGGCGGGGTATCGATCCTTTACGGAAAAGAGAAGGCCAGGTTTTTTATTGAGATACGGGATACCGGAAAGGGGATACCTGAGGAGAAGATCCCCCTGATATTCAACCGGTTTTACCGTGTAGAGAAAGCAGATGACGGGGGGCTGGGCCTCGGGCTTGCAATCGTGAAAGAACTGGTGACGGTAATGCACGGTGAAATATTGGTGGAGAGCAAGCCCGGCGAAGGATCACGCTTTGCAATTTATCTGCCTTTGTCATGAGTGAGACTTTTCAACACTCTCCTGATATAGATAGGGCATGGCCGAATTTCCGAAGTAAAATAAACCACCTCTGTTCTTATCCCAACCATCCTCTGATTGAAAGTGCATGAATTTTTTATTCAAAGACCTCTGCTTCATCGCAAGTATTGTTTTTCCAAAAGAACAAAAGCAAAACGGAATATGTAAGACCCTACAACATCAAGGTCTTAAAACAGCAAATCAGGACCTATAAGAAATGGAAAATGCTTGTTGAACGGTGGATAGAACTGTCAATTCTTTACTCTAAATTGAAAATGGACATCGCCAATCAAGCCAAGCTAAAATGATGAGAACTCGGTACTCTTAAGTTAGATATAGGTACCTTGTCCAATTATTAATTTATAAATTGTCTTGACAGGATACCTCTTATTTGAATAAAGTAAATGAGTAAAGGGGAGTAGCTGAATCTGTGGCTATCGTCAGCACGGCCTAAAAATCCGGTACCACTGGTTAGATAAAACTAACAAGCAAGACCTTTACCACGATAAAAGCAGCATTTCGTGGTGAAGGTCTTTTTTATGGAAAAAAGGAGGAAATGCATGAACGGATTGAGAACAATGACTTTAATGGTCGCATTAACCTTGTTGCTGGTTTTTGTTGGAGCAGCATTAGGGGGCAAGAATGGCATGACCATTGCCCTTGTCTTTGCATTCGGCATGAACTTCATCACCTATTGGTTTAGTGACAAGATTGTCCTGAAGATGTACCGTGCACAACAGGTAAGCGAAGCTGAAGCTCCTGAATTATTTGGCATTGTCAGAAGGCTTGCACAAAAGGCAGAGCTTCCCATGTCAAAAGTCTACATCATGGAAAAGGATCAGCCCAATGCATTTGCCACAGGAAGAAATCCTAAACATGGTGCGGTTGCCGTTACAACCGGCATCATGAAGATTCTTTCAAGAGAAGAACTTGAAGGTGTTATTGCACATGAACTTGCACATATAAAGCATAGGGATATTCTTGCTGGAACCGTTGCGGCAACGATAGCAGGCGCCATAAGCTATCTCGCACAGATGGCTCAGTGGGCAATGATATTCGGCGGAAGAAGTGACAATGAGGAAAAAGGGAGTAATCCCATAACAGCGCTGGTGATGATGATAGTCGGCCCTATTGCAGCTATGTTGGTATAGATGGCAATATCACGTTCGAGGGAATATGGTGCAGATGCAGGTGGGGCAAGAATTGCAGGCAATCCGCTGTACCTTGCAAATGCCCTTAAGAAACTTCATATGGCCTCCCAAAAAATACCAATGGATGCCAATCCGGCGACATCTCATATGTTCATAGTCAGTCCGCTTTCGGGAGGGGGCATTCTGAAACTTTTCAGCACACATCCACCCATTGAGGAAAGAATTGAACGGCTTAAGTCAATAAAGCCGGGTGCATAAAATGAAAGCAGTTAACGAATGAACGCTTTTGTAGGTAAGACTATAAGACAAACAAAGAGACTGATTATAACGGTAATTGGTTTTACAGTACTGCTGATTGGACTGGGAATGGTAGTTTTGCCCGGGCCTGCCTTTATTGTTATACCAATTGCATTGGGAATTCTTGCAACTGAATTTATCTGGGCAAAGAAACTGCTCGACAGAATAAAAAGCAAAGCGTCAAACATGAGAGAGTGGGTATCAAAACAGTGAAGATATAAAGCATGTGATTATGTTTTAGGATAAGGCTGAGCCATTAGCTCAATGGCTCGATAATGTAATAACCTATTTTTTAAAGAAGGAGGGTTGCTATGCCATTAAAACCAAGTGAACAGGAAGAAGAACATTTTGCAAGAATGGAGTATGAAAGAAAAAAGAAGATTGAGGAAGAAAAGCACAAGAAACTTGCTGAGGGAGAAAAGAAGAGACTTAAGGAGATCCATTACATGAGATGCCCTAAGTGTGGTATGGAGCTTATCGAGATCGACTACAAGGAGATAAAGGTTGATAGATGTTCCGAGTGTGAAGGCATATGGCTTGATGCTGGAGAACTCGAAACAGTGTCAACGCTCGAGAAATCAGGGCTCGATAAGTTGTTCAGTGTGTTTAAGAAATAATATGCGCTTAAATAGAGCGATATGAACTGTGGTTGTGAGTCCGCATTGATGCGGACTCACCAATTTCTATAATGATAACAATTAAAAGGATTAAGAAATTCAGACGATTTAAAATCATTTTTCAGAAAATCTTGCAGTGAATGTGAATTTTACAAAAAGGCACAGAAATGCATAAGGCGATATTCTTAGACAGGGATGGTACGATCAATGAAGATGTAGGAGATTTATATTCGCCCGATAAATTGATTTTCATTCCCCGAGCGATTGAACCGAATTTCATTGCCGATGATATTTTTGAAGCCTCTCTTTGGATCATGAGCAGAGTAAATGCTGTATCAAAAAAATAAAGGGGAAATATGATCTGGCATCAAAAAGCAATAGCCTCTGTTGTTGAAGAACTGCAAACTTCTTTTCAGGGTATTTCTTCAAAAGAAGCACAAAAGCGTTTTGAACAATACGGGTCCAATGAACTAACAGAGAAGAAAAAGAAGACCCCTTTCATGATGTTCCTCGATCAGTTCAGGGACTTCATGATCATTGTTCTTATCGCCGCTGCGGTTATTTCGGGTTTCATAGGTGACACTATCGATACCATAGCTATTGTGATAATTATCGTACTCAATGCCGTTATCGGATTTATTCAGGAATACAGGGCAGAAAAAGCAATGTCTGCGTTGAAGAGAATGGCTGCTCCAACCGCAACTGCTATAAGGAACGGATTTCCTGAAAATATACCTGCATCCCATATTGTTCCCGGTGATGTTGTAGTACTTGAGGCCGGGAAGATTGTTCCTGCTGACATGAGGTTTCTGGAAGCTGCTCAGTTGAAGGTAGAAGAAGCTGCACTTACCGGTGAATCTGTGCCTGTTGAAAAGCAAATACAGGCATTGCATGATGAGCATCTTCCGATCGGTGACAGGAAGAATATGGCATACAAAGGAACATTCGTTACCTATGGACGCGGCATGGGTATTGTAGTAGCAACAGGCATGAATACAGAACTCGGCAGGATTGCCACTATGCTTCAGGAGGGAGAAGAGGTTAAAACACCTCTCCAAAAAAGACTTGCGGCGTTCGGCAGGAAACTGGCCATTGCAGTTCTTGTCATATGCGCTGTTGTTTTCGGTATCGGTATAATGAGAGGAGAACCGCTCATGTTAATGCTCCTCACCGCAATCTCCCTTGCAGTAGCGGCAATACCTGAGGCGCTTCCTGCTGTGGTAACGATTTCCCTTGCCCTCGGGGCAAAAAAGCTGGTAAAGCAGAATGCTCTCATAAGAAAGCTCCCTGCCGTAGAAACACTCGGGTCAGTAACCTATATCTGTTCCGATAAAACAGGAACTCTCACCTTGAACAAGATGACGGTTGAGGAGATATGGGCAGATGGGAAAATGATTAAGGATTATGAATTAAGGAGTAAAGGTGAAAAAACTGCATCCTTAATCCTTACACCGTATCCCATAATGATGATGGCTCTTGCATTAAGTAATGATGCTCAAGCAGATGCTCTTGGCAATGCAATTGGTGACCCGACAGAAATTGCTTTGTATAACATTGCAAAGAATAATGGTTTTGATAAGAAGGAGCTTGAAGAGAATTTACCGAGAACTGGTGAAATACCTTTTGATTCTGAAAGAAAGTGTATGACTACGATCCACAAAATAGTTAAAAGTGAAAAGTTAAAAGTGAAAAGTGAAGAAACAGAAAAACTCTTAACTCTTAACTCTCAACTCTTAACTTTTGAATTTATATCCTTCACCAAAGGTGCAATAGATGTCCTGATTGAAAAATCTGACAACATTCTGACATCAGAAGGGCTGAAGCCGATAGATGCACAGGAGATCATCAGGATAAACGAAAGGATGGCTGCCGACGGCTTGAGGGTCCTTTGCATTGCCATGAGAAGCTGGAATAATCTGCCCGATAATATGTTACCGGAAAGCGTTGAAACAGGACTCACTATTTTAGGTCTTGTTGGCATGATGGACCCCCCGAGGGAAGAAGTTAAAGAGGCTGTATCAATGTGCAAAACAGCAGGAATAATTCCTGTGATGATAACAGGCGACCATCCTGTTACAGCTAAGGCAATAGCCGGAAGGCTCGGCATCATTGATGATGACTCAAAGGCAATCATCACGGGAAGAGAGCTTGAGAAATTAACAGTAGAGGAATTTGAAGCAATGGTTGATCATATCAGGGTTTATGCAAGGGTTGCACCTGAACAGAAACTGAAGATTGTTAAAGCGCTTCAGGACAAGGGCCAGTTTGTTGCTATGACAGGTGACGGCGTGAATGATGCGCCTGCGTTAAAGATGGCTGACATAGGCGTTGCTATGGGTATTACAGGGACGGATGTCTCAAAAGAGGCGTCACACATGATACTCCTCGATGACAATTTTGCCACTATAGTAAAGACAGTAAGGGAAGGAAGAAAGATATATGACAACATCAGAAAATTCATAAAATATCTGCTTACAACAAATTCAGGAGAGATCTGGACACTTTTCCTTGCTCCCCTGGTTGGTCTGCCGATACCCCTACTGCCTATTCATATACTTTGGATAAATCTCGTGACAGACGGGCTTCCCGCCCTTGCCCT
Source organism: Desulfobacterales bacterium (assembly GCA_020052975.1). The sequence goes on from JAGVOC010000241.1 coordinate 4,948, forward strand.
CTCTGCAGAGCCTGCAGAAAGTGACGTGATGAAGAGGCCGCCAAGACATCCAAAAGAGAGCATATTTGCCCATGGACTTGGTTCTCACGCAATATGGGTTGGCCTTTTAATGGCCGGCATTGTGCTTTTTCTTCAGGCATGGTCGCTGAAAACCGAACATGTTCACTGGCAGACAATGGTGTTTACAGTTTTATGTTTAACACAACTTGGTCATGTTCTTGCCATAAGGTCAGAAAAAGAATCGTTGTTCAAGATGGGATTATTCTCCAACAAATACCTCCTCGGCGCAGTTGCATTGACTTTTATCCTTCAAATGGCAACCATATATGTGCCATTCTTAAATACAATATTCAAGACAGAGCCCTTAACTTTAAGTGAATTGACAATTACGATAGTATTATCGTCTGGTGTATTTTTTGCAGTGGAGTTTGAGAAATTAATAAAGCGGCGGAAGGCTTATTAAGGCTGGGCATTTAATACTGTTTACAGTTGAAAGGGAGAGCATAAATATAGCATTGGACTATTTAAAGAGAGAATCATAGAATAAAGATGCAATAAATTAAAGGACACGGAGGATGCTATGACTAAAGGCAAGGTAAGGAATTTAATCCTGTTCGGGTTTATTTTTTTGATACTGCCACTTTTATTTTCTGTTTTGAATTTGTACACCGACTGGCTCTTTTTCGCAGAAACAGGATACACTTCTGTTTTTATCAAGACGCTCTCCACCAAAATCATCACGGGCTTAATGTTCGGCATAGTTTTTTTAGCCTTTGTTTTAACGAATATCACCATTGCAAACAGGATTAATTTCCCTGAAAGAGATATGTCTGTGATCGAAGGCGCCATCAATCCATTGAGAGCTCTCGGCATTGAAAGGGTTATCAAACCCCTCACCATAATTGCCGGAGTTGTTATGTCAATCTTTGCAGCGCAGTGGGGCGCATTGAGGTGGGAAGACTTCCTGCTCTTTAAAAATAGTCTGGATATGGGAATCAATGACCCCCTATTGGCAAAGGATATCGGTTTTTATCTTTTCAAACTTCCCTTTATAGAATCTCTTAACGGTTTTGCAGGGATTACACTGGTATTAACAATCATAGCGGTGGCTGCAAACTATTTTTTAAGAGGCGGTATATTTATCGCGGAGAAGATAATTTCTGTCGATAGTAAAGTAAAAAAACATCTCAGCATCCTTGCCGGCCTCGTTATCCTTAATATCGGATTTGGCTTTTACCTCGATACCTTCAGGCTGCTCTTCTCGGAACACGGGGCAGTCTTCGGTGCAGGATACAGGGATGTCCACGCAAAACTCTTTTTCTACAGGATACTTATGGTTATAACCCCGTTAGCAGGATTTGCTTTTATTGCAGGGATAGTGAGGGGCTCACGGAAACTGACCTTTTTCCCCCCCGCCCTTGTTTTAGCAGTATATGTTATCGGGATTGTGGCATATCCGTATGTTCTTCATAAATTCAAGATCGCGCCGAATGAGCTTGCCCTCGAGACCCCCTACATAGAGCAAAACATAAAATTTACAAGGCTTGGCTATAACCTTGACAAGATCGAGGTAAGGCCATTTGATGTCGACTATAATCTATCGGCTAAGGACATAGAAAAAAATGATGCCACCATTAAGAATATACGATTGTGGGACCATAGCCCGCTTCTCAGAACATACAGCCAATTGCAGCAGATAAGGACGTACTATAAATTTGCGGACGTTGATAATGACAGATATACCATAAACGGTGAATATATGCAGGTGATGCTCGCTCCGCGGGAGCTTTCCTATAATGACCTTCCGAGCAAGAACTGGATAAATGAGAGGCTGATATTCACCCATGGAAACGGTATAACATTGGGCCCTGTGAGCAGGATAAGCAGTGAAGGTCTTCCCGAGTTTCTGATAAAAGATATCCCGCCTGTAAGTCAGGCTGACCTTAAGGTTACAAGGCCCGAGATTTACTACGGTGAGCTTTCGAACAATTATGTCCTGGTAAAAACAAAGGTTCCTGAATTTAGCTATCCGACCTCTGAAGGAAATGTCTATACAACGTATGAGGGCAGCGGCGGCGTCAGACTGGACTCTCTGTTTAAAAGGGCTTTATTTTCGGTGAAGTTTAAGACAGAAAAGATTCTGCTTTCCTCTGATATCTCCGGAGAGAGCAAAATCCTGTATTACAGAAATATTCTGGATCGTGTGAAGGCAGTGGCGCCCTTTCTCCTTTTTGACCAGGACCCCTATATGATTGTGACAAAGGACGGGAGACTTGTCTGGATTGCGGATGCCTATACTGTCTCAAGCAGGATGCCTTATTCCAAACCCACAGAAAGGCGTATTAACTACATAAGGAACTCTGTAAAGGTTGTTATTGACGCCTATAACGGCTCGATGGGCTTTTATGTGAGCGACCCCTCTGATATTCTTATAAAGGTTTATTCAAAGATGTTCCCTGGTGTATTTAAGTCTCTGAAAGAGATGCCTGAAGAAGTAAGACAGCATATACGGTATCCGCACAGGTTCCTTCAGATACAGGCATCCATGTTCGCTGCATATCACATGACAGATCCGAAGGTTTTTTACAATAAGGAGAACCTGTGGGAAGTTCCTGCCTTCGGGGAAATGCTCATGGAGCCGTATTACACCATAATGAAGCTCCCCGGCGAAAAGAAAGAAGAATATATCCTGCTTCTGCCCTATACCCCGGCGAAGAGAGACAATCTTGCTGCATGGCTTGCCGCAAGATGCGACGAGCCGGATTACGGAAAACTTCTTATCTATACCTTTCCTCGTGACAGGCTCATCTTCGGACCAAAACAGGTGGATGCAAGGATAAACCAGGATTCCTATATATCCCAGCAGCTTACCCTCTGGGGCCAGCGGGGTTCAGAGGTAATAAGGGGAAGTCTGCTTGTGATTCCCATAGAGAAGTCCCTTTTATATGTTCAGCCACTTTATCTTGCAGCATCCGATAAGGTGGGACTGCCCGAGCTGAGGAGGGTTATTGTTGCCTATGAAAACGATGTGGTCATGGAAGAAAACCTTGAGCTTGGACTTCAGAGGTTGTTCGGCTCGAAGGCAATTGCGGGAAAAGCTGATGGGGCTATTGCAGATATAAAGTCAACAACCGCGGAAATTGGGAAGGAAGCTATGAGAGTCTTTGAAAGGGCGATTGAACTACAAAGCCAGAGGAACTGGGCAGGCTACGGAGAGGAAATTAAGAAACTCGAGCAGCTTTTGAAAAGGATCGCAAAGTAGCGATGAGTTTATGGGAATAAAGGGTTAAGTAGGAGTGGCGGCCAAAAAATAAAGATTGAGAGGTAATGATAGCATTGCTTCAATAAGTGCCGAATTAAGATGGTTTCAACCGAGAAATGACTTTTTAAGAATGTTGTTCATTGATATGTGTCGTGCTGCTCTCAAAGGGAGATAGCAGAAGCGTTCAGTAATGAAATCGCATAACAAGAATATCTGAGGTTAAATGCCAGATACTCCCCCAGATACAATAAAAGTCATAACCTTGCCGCTCTCAATTTCCAGAGGCGTAACCTGTTCGCTGGGGACAACTATGAGGTTACCTGCAAAGTTGTACGATTGTGGGACATAAAGAAGAATCGTCTCCATAGCAAGACATACAAACCGGCAGATGTATATCATTGTAAGAACGCGCTATCTCGTTGAAGTAGATGACCTCAAATCTCTCGGGGCGGATGAGGTGATCCCCGAAGAATTCGAAACATCTATCGAGATTTTTTCGCGAGTGTTGCACCGCTATAGTTTCCCCAGAAATGCGATACTCGACATGGTGGAAAAAATCAGGAGCAATAATTACACCGCCCTGCGAAGTGTCGAGGTACCGAGACGGCATCTTTTCGAAAAATATGAATGGCTGCCCGAGATAGAGATAGACGGTTACCGAATACCCGAAGGCTCGCATCTTAGCGAGAAAACAATTAAAGAACTGCAGGTGAGGAAAAAAACCAGGGTTACGATTATTGCGGTAAGAAGGGGAAAAGAGGTTCATGCGAATCCAGAACCTGACTTCAAGTTTAAACAAGGTGATTTTATCCTGTTTACCGGAGACAGAGATAATATGAATACAGCCACCCAATATTTCAAAGGTTAGCCATCATAGGCCTAGGGATCAATTTTCAACGAGAATTAAGACACTTTGCCTCCTGAAGTTTACGATACCCAGTCCGGACAGGTGTGATCTGTCATAAGATTCAAAATAATCCCGATCCCTTCATAATTCCTTCACGATTGGATGTTATCTTGAAGCATGAAAATGCTGATTCTTATCCTATGCGCCCTTTTCGTCGTCACTTCTGTGCCGTATGCGTATGCAGGGGAGGAACAAACCACTCCTTTTGGCGCCGTCTGTCCCGCATGCGACACGTACGGATATTGTCAGAAGCCCCTCAACTATATCCAGGCGCTTCACAATCTTGAAACGTACTATTCCCGAAAAGGGCTCAAGGTGAAGGTAGTCAAACAGTTCGGGCGATTTCTCGAAGCAAATGTTTACAGAGAAGGAACTTTGGTCGAGAGAGTGATCCTTGACCGGCATACGGGAAGAATCAGACCA
>JAGVOC010000258.1 GCA_020052975.1 Desulfobacterales bacterium
AATTCGTCATTCTCGCGAAGGCGGGAATCCAGTGTTTTCATCCCGAAAGCTTTCGGGACTGGATCCCCCGGTCAAGCCGGAGGATGACAAACCCTGAGTGTATACACAGGCTCTGATTAATTGAGAATACATCGATTGGTATAATCCTGTTTACTATAATTAGGAACGATTTCCTGAATTATTGAAATAGCATCACTGATGGAATGATATTGTATGCATCGATCCAGATTTATTAAGTGATCGGTAAGCGCAGCCATTGAAGGAACTTCGGGGACTGCTATCATGAGAGAATTATGAGATGTCAAAAGGGTTTTTTCTGATGCATCGAAAAGCTCTTCGTACACTTTTTCTCCCGGTCTGAGGCCTATGAACTCTATTTTAATTTCCTTGTGAGGAATAAAGCCCGATAGACGTATGAAGTTTTCTGCAAGGTCCATAATCTTGACTCGTTCACCCATATCAAGTACAAAAATCTCGCCGCCTTTTCCTAAGGCAGCTGCTATTAAAACAAGGTGCACTGCTTCAGGTATGAGCATAAAGAACCTTTCTGCATCAGGATGAGTGACCGTAAGCGGCCCTCCTTTTTTTAGCTGTTCTTTGAAAATAGGTACAACGCTGCCGTTGGTTCCGAGGACATTTCCAAACCGGACAGTTGTGAATTTGGTTTCGGACAAAGCATCCATATTGACTGTAAGAAATTCAGCGACCCGTTTTGTCGCCCCCATGATATTTGTCGGATTAACGGCCTTATCTGTTGATATCAGCACAAAGTTTTCTGCTCTATATTTCGAGGCAATTTCAATGAGATTTTTCGTACCGAAGATATTATTTTTAACTGCCTCAATCGGATGATGTTCCATCAGGGGAACATGTTTGTATGCGGCTGCATGGAAAACAATCTGAGGCTTATAATTTGCAAAGATACGCTCCAGACTCAATAAATCCTGAATATCTCCGATTATTGTTGATAGGTCAGTTCCATTCTCCTTTGTTCTCAATTCCATATCTAGATCAAACAGGCTGTTTTCATACCTGTCAAGAAGCAAAAGATGAGAGGGCTTATAGTTCAATATCTGTCTTGAGAGTTCAGAGCCAATAGAGCCACCGGCACCCGTTACCATGACAGATTTGCCCTTAATAAATTCTCTCAGTGAAGATATATCGGTATTGACGGGTTCTCTCTGGAGCAGATCTTCAAGGGAAATAGGTCTTATATGAGAAATGCCATAATGTTTATTGAGAAAGGATACAAGTTTATTCTCAGTAATATAGCCAAGCTTAATGAGCTTTGCACCAAGCCTTCCTCCCTCATTTTTCTGAAGCGACAGAGCCTGCTGTATCTGATTTTCTGTTACCAGTTTTGCATTTACGAGGAGTTGCCCTATCTTTGTCGTCACTGAGATATTGCCGCCAATGATGTCTTGTATGCCCGGAAGCTTTTTGATAAGTATATTATGTGGTTTGCATATTTCATAAATATTTCGGACGGTCTTCTGCGAATCAGTGGAAGTGATCAGGATTTCATCCGGCTCATATGTATTGATTATATCGGGGAGCATAGCAATGTTCCCCAGAATAGGTACTCCGTGTATGGTACTCCCCTTTTTCTGGATATCATCGTCGATAAATCCAATGGGACTATAGGCACTTTCGCGTTTATTTTTCATTTCACGGACAATCATCTCACCCACATCGCCGGCTCCGATTATGAGTATATTTTTTCTGGGGGGGGCTCCGATCATATATTCTCTGAAAACCCTTATGAACAGTCTATTCCCGCCTGATATTGCAATAAATATTAACCAGTCAAGGAAATAGATGGAACGGGGATAATCCGAGTCGCCGAACAGGTATTTCACTATCAGCAGGAACAGAACACTTCCAATTGTTGTAGAGTTGATGATTTTTATTAAGTCGCTGATGCTCGCATATCGCCATAAGCCTTTGTGAAGGCCTGTTTGCAGGATACAGACAAGACGTATGAGAAGCAGCAAAGGCAGATAAGCAAGGAATTTCTGGAGATAATAAGGTGATAACAGTGACTCGAAACGGATTATAAAAGCAAGATAATTAGAAACAGCAGCCTGAATTAAGAGTACAAGGACGATAAAAAGGCGGCGATGCCTTATTATGATTTCTTTGATCTCCTGATATATTGTGGTAAATGGTTTGCCCATTTGTATTAAATTGGTATTCTCCATGATACTGTTACGATATTTTGGAAATTGTTCTTAAGATAAGTTTCAGATCCGTAATGAGGTTATGGTTATCAACATAATGTAAAGAGAGTTTAATTTTCTCCGGCAGGATATTTTTTCTGTATTCTTCTTCCCAGTTATCTGCCACCGCAAGAATTCTCTCCTCATTTGAATACTTTATCGATGCAGGATCAGTGATGCCCGGGCGTATTCTGAGTAACCTCTTATAATCCGATTCAAAGATATTCACATATTCTTCTACTTCAGGTCTGGGACCGACAAAGCTCATTTCACCCCTTAAGACATTAAATAATTGCGGCAGCTCATCAAGCTTATACTTTCTTAAATATTTTCCTATTCTTGTTATGCGGTTGTCCTTTGCAGATGTAATTTTAGGGCCGTTTTTTTCAGCGTTATCTTCCATTGTCCTGAATTTGAAGATCTTGAATGTTTTAAAATCTTTGCCGATTCTTTCCTGTTTGAAAAGAATCGGTCCGGAACCGTCGAGTTTTATCAGGATGGCGGCGATTATGAAAAGAGGAAAACATATAATTATTCCTAAAAATGATAAAAAAATATCGAACAATCGTTTTAATGTCATCTTACTTTTTGTACCGCGTTGCCAGCTCCGTCACCGCATCTATTACCATATGTACCTGTGCATCGGTCATGTCGGGATAGATTGGCAACGATATGACGCGTTCATAGAACCATTCGGATCCGTCAAAGCCGTTTGTGGAATAAGAGAAAGTATCACGATAAAATGGATGTCTGTAAAGAGGGATGAAATGGACTGAGGTTGCTATCCCTCTTCTTTTTAATTCCTCGATGAACTGATTTCTCTCAATGGTTAATGTCTCAAGATTTAGTTTGAGTACATACAAATGCCAGGAACTCTTTCTGTCCGGTTTTACATATGGGGTCATCAAGGTGTCTATTGAATGGAGTGCATCTGTGTACCGGTCGGCTATCATTTTTCTGCGTTGCCACATCCAGTCGGCCTTCTTGAGCTGAGCCAGACCAAGAGCTGCCTGGAGATCGGTCAGGTTATACTTATATCCAGCTTCGATAACCTCGTAATACCATGAACCTTCCTTCGTATATCTTTTCCATGCATCACGCGAAATCCCGTGCAACCGCAGCATCCCGAGTCTATCCGCCCATTCATCGTTTTCGGTAGTCACCATTCCGCCTTCACCTGTTGTGATGGGCTTTGTTGCATAAAAACTGAAGCAGGTCATATCAGAGAATGTACCTATTTTTTTATTTTTGTACCAGGCAGGAACCGCATGTGCCGCGTCTTCAATTACGGAGAGACGGTAAGCTTTCGCGATGCTGACAATCTCATCCATATCACATGGCTGTCCCCCGAAGTGAACCGGTATTATCGCTTTGGTATTTCCGGTGATTTTCCCTTCGATTTTCGAAACATCGATATTGCCGGTATGCTTGTCAATATCGATCAGGACAGGCTTTGCCTTGAAATAGGTGATTACTTCAGCAGTTGCGGTGAATGTTACCGCCGGGACGAGAACTTCATCTCCTTCAGTGAGATTTATGGCTTTGAGAGCAAGATGCAGACAGGCGGTGCAGGAGTTCATGGATATGGCATTTTTACAGCCGATGTATTCCCTGAATCGATCCTCAAATTCCAGAGTGACAGGGCCCATCGTAATCCAGCCGGATTGCAGGGCATTGACAACCTCGGTTATCTCGTCGGAAGTTATGTGAGGTTTATGAAACGGTATTTCCATGAGCAGTCATGCTTTATCGGTTTCTTTGTCACGCATAGTACGTATAGCAGGTTGCGATGCTTTCAAAAGACGCATATGCCTGCTCATCTCCTCGATGACGTTATCGTTTTCAAGAGGGCAGGTTTTACTGCATAAATGAGGACATTTCAAACATCCGAGCCAGTCTTTAAATCCATTGCAGATATCCATGTGGAACCTAAAGATTGCTTATGATTCAGGCGTCTTGAAAGGTCAGCAGTCCGCTCTGCTTTTCAAAGTTAATGGTTAGTGCTGTCAAAATAGGATGAGTAATATGCTGAATGGTAATAATTGTAAGCTCCGTATTTCAGGTCGGATTTCTTTACCCCATTCAGAACAACCCCAAGGATTTTTGCGTTGATGTCTCGAAAAAGTTTTTTTGTTTCCTTCAAAACCTTCAGGGGCGTTTCTCCCGCTTTAACGACCAGAACCGTTCCATCGACAACTCTGCTCAGATAAATTGAATCCGGGAGACCCATGACAGGAGGAGAATCAAGGATTATGAATTCATACATCGACTGCAGTGCACAGATAAGTTCCAGGATTTTTGATGATCCGAGGAGTTCGGAAGGATTCGGTGGCAGGGGGCCTGAAGTTATCACACTCAGGCCTGATATTTCGGTAGATCTTATTAGTCTGCCATTGGAGTTGTCCAACTCGATATTCCCTGAAAGGAATGATGAGAGGCCGACTCTGTTGTCGAGTTGAAAAACAGTATGAAGTCGCGGTCTTCTCAAATCGGCGTCGATCAGGATTCCCCTGCCCAACTTTTCACGCATTGCCTTTGCAATATTTATGGCCACAGAAGTTTTTCCGATCTTCTCGACGGGGCCCGTAATAAGTATTGTTTTCGGAGGTTTGTCCGATGAAGACAGAAGGATAAATGCACCGATAGACCTGAAGGCTTCAATAACCGGATTCGTATGCTCATGATCAACAACCATAGGCAGATTGGATTGTTGTGGTTCGATCTTGTGCCGGATCATTGGTTTATTTGAAGAAGCTACTGCCTTCCGGGCGTCTTCAATATTGGGAATAACCCCGAGAATCGGAAGGTCCGCTTTCTTTTCGATGTCATCAGTATCCTTTATACTGTTGTCGAAATATTCGACCAGAAAAACAATTCCTACGCCGCCTGAGAGCCCGAAGATAATCGCCAGAATAACATTAAAAGGTAAATTTGGCTTGAAAGGAGATTTCGGCAATATGGCTTTATCGAGAATTTGAATATTGGTAGCCTTGTTGCTGGCAGAGACACTTACCTCATTCATACGCTGCAACAAGCTGTTGTATAACCCTTTATTCACATCGACTTCCCTTTTCAGCACTTCATACTGAGCGGCAGAATCCTGAGAGGAGAGCACTTTTTGCTTCTGTGAATTGAGAGCTCTTGTCAGGTTTTCTTCCTTCTTGAATGAATTGCGGTAATCCAGTTCAGCAGAATTAATTATCTTTGCAGTCTCCTGAGAAATCCTGTTTGTTATAGCGTCCATCTGGCTTTGAAGGCTTTTCATTTTGGGATAATTAGGGGTATATACTTTTAAAAGATTATAGTATTCGGCTTCGAGGGTTGCATGTTCTTTTCTCAACCCCTGTATCATGGGATTATTCAAAATAACAGGATTATTCGGACCGGATTCTCTGACCTCTCTGAACAATGCCTCTTTCTGAATTCGCTCGGTGGTAACACCGTTCAAGGCCGCCGAGATGTCAGTGAGTTTCTGCGCATATAAACTGTTATTGCTTGTATTGAATATAATCTCATTTTTTGCGGCGTATTTGTTTAACGCCTGTTCTGCCTCTTCGACTTTAAGTCTTATCAGTTCTATCTGTGACTGAAGGAACTCCTGTGCGTCCTGACTGGCGAACAGTCTGCTTTCAAGATCAAAGGTTATATAAGTTTGAGCGACCGCATTTGCCACATTCATTGACATTTCGGGATTCTGTGAAACAAAACTCACTTTCACCAGTTGTGAATTTTTGACAGGGGATACCTCCAAACGGGAAATTAACGAGCTGATCAGATATTCCGGTATATCACTGCCGGATGATTGTCTGTTTGCCGGCGTTGAAGGAGCTGTATCAGGAGATTTCCTGGGTGAAAAAAAAAGAAAAGTATCCGAAAAAACACCAATCGTATTGTCATACATGAAGCTCTTAATCTTGGAAAGAGTATCCTTCGGCGGAAGGAAATCCTGATTGTAGGTGAGATTGAGATTCCTGATAATTCGCTCTGCCAGATTCCGGCTTTTCAGAATTTCAAATTGGGTCTGATAATAATCAGCTCCCGGCGAATCGATCTGTACTGCCTTAAATGAGAGAATATTCGGGTTTTCTTTGTCGATTCTCACGACAGTTGTCGCCTTGTAAATGGGTGTCATCATGAGAGAGAGGACGATCGTTAAAATGACAACGGCAATGAGAAAGACCATTACTGTCGATTTTCTCTTTAATATCACATTGAGGTAATCTTTTAAATGAATTTCTTCTCTTTCTCTTTCCTGCGTACGAAAATACTCCAAGTATGTTGAGAGCGGGAAATCTTTTTGATCGTATTTTTTAATATCATATCTGTTGTCCATTGATTTAACCTTAGCTCCTGAACTTTACTTAATAAACGCCGGCTCCCGGACGCACCCCGGTGAATCCAAAATAGCCGAAATTAAAATATCCTGCCAGTCCTCCATAAATCCTTTTCAATGTGCTGCTTGAAACAATGATAACATCTTTATCTTTCACTTCGATATCCGGAATTTTCCTGTCTAGGACATCATCGTAATCAATGGTAAGAACATCCCTTTCCTGCTTGCCGGTATCACGGTATATTTTAATATCTGATTTCTTCGCATCCACACCAAGGCCCTTAGCCAGGCTGATGGCCTGAGTGAATGTCGTTTTTCCCTTTAAAGGAAACGATCCGGGATTTCTGACGGCGCCGTCAATAAAGAATATACCGCTCTTCGGGACAAGTATCACATCTCCTGCGTTCATCGCTATATTGAATGCTACCTGTCCCTTGATCAGCAACTGATCCAAATCAATAACAATGTTATCGGCTGGCTGGTTTTCCTGCGGGTTTCCTGTCGCATTCCTCTGAACGATACAAATGTCTCCTGCGTCCCCGCTTAACCCTCCTGCCAGCGAGAGGAGTTCAAGCAGGGATTTCTGACCGGACACATAATGCACTCCGGGTTTCTGCACAGATCCAAGAACCGTAATCTGCTGGCTCCGGTATTCTTTGATGAACACACCTATAACCGGTTCTGAAAGATAGGTCCTAAATTTCTCAGTGAGATCAGATTCGAGCTCGGATGTTGTTCGACCAGCGGCCTCAACTTTGTCTATCAGGGGTAATTTGATAAAGCCTGAAGCACTGACACGTGCAGCGGTGTCCAGCTCTTTTGCCTGGAAAACTGTGATTTCCAGCAGATCTTCTGGACCAATTTTGTAGTCAGCTGCAGCAGACATCTTTTGAAATGCTATGCTTTTCTGCGTTATTTCCGTATTAAGCATATCGGTTTTTTTTATCTCGGAAGAATGTTGAGCAAGTACTGTCTCAGGCCGTATATCCCGGCCTGCACATGAAGTAAGGAGGAGAAGCAAAAATAACCATATCGCAATAACAAACTGGATCATTTCATTGTGTATCGCCCTGAAAATAACTTTTCTATATTCCACAGGCTTGTCTTCATAATGCATCTTTTCTGCGAATTGGCTTTCTGATGTTCCGGGTTTCATTTGCAGGCAAAGCTCCGCCTTCTCAGTTACATGAAACAACTGAGAAGGAACGTTCATTAGACATTTTGTGCGATCAATCAACGGGAGATTGATTCTGCCCTTCCGTATGCTCTTTGTCTCTTGCTACACACGAAGGGGCCATCCGATAGAGCAGGACTGCAACAGGTTTCAGATACTACCCTGAGTCATCCTGCAAACATCGGTTACAGCTCTCTTACAGAAAAACTTTCATCCGGCGAAAATAGTCAGACTGAAAATACTATGCATCTTCAATTTCGTTGGCGTATATTTTCAGGCCTACACTCCTTCCGAGCAGATTGATATTTACCAAAAACCTCATATCCTGTTCTTTGTTCATGAAAATACCTTCAGCGCCTTTAAGCGGTCCACTTTTTATTCTGATCTTTGTCCCTTCCTTGAGATTGGGATAAACATCCATCTCCTTACCACTGTCCAGCAAGATCTTTAATGTGTCTATCTCATCAGGACTGACCGGCGCGGGATGTCCTGGCTCCAGTGAGATAAAGGTAACCGCTCCTCTTGCTTTCAGCACATTGAGGTATGCTTCTGAATGCAGAGGGATGTGAACGAACAAATATCCTGGAAATAAAGGAAAGTCAATCAGTTTTCGCCTGTCTTTCCACTGCCTCCAGTTCCTAAAAGACGGCAGAAAGGTTACAATTTGCTTTTTTCTAAGCTCATTGTTTGTAATGAACTCGTGTCGTGATTTTACATTTAATACAAACCATTGCATAAATTCCCCCCAATCCAATCTATTAAAGAGAGCAAGTTGTATGCCAAATGGTTTTCTTAATTCAGATAAGCGCAGGATGTATCTAAAGAAAAACTTTAAGAATGAGACACAACAACTGTACAAGAAAAAAATTATGCAAAGGATGAAATTTATTTTTCAAAACAGATTGCGGATGAAAGTCAGCTAAAATGAGTGTCTTCTAACAAAGGATGCTGTATCTAAGGGAAACATTTGTTCCCGAAACTGTTTCCTTTAGGCGCAGTTTCAATGATTCCATAGGCACGTAGTCTTTTATACAAGGCTTTTCTCGAAATACCAAGTATTCTTGCAGTCTTCGACTTGTTTCCATTGCATTCATTAAGCGCATTTCTAATAGCCTGCGACTCAGTCCCCTTGAGAGTCATTTGAGAAAAGCCGTTCACTGTTTCCTTAAGAAGCATAAAATCTTCCGGTAATTCCTTGGGAGTAATTATATCTCCTTTTGATAGGATTATCGCTCTCTCTATTATGTTTTTTAATTGCCTGATATTCCCGGGCCAGCGGTAGGACTGCAGGAGTTTTAAGGTATCTTCCGAAATCGAAAGAGATTTTTTTTCTCTTGCACAGAACTCCTTGAGAAAGTCAGATATCAACAGGGAAATATCTTCCATTCTTTCTATAAGAGGGGGGAGGTCCAACTGCACTACATTTATTCTGTAAAGCAAATCTTCCCGGAATTCACCTGCGCTGACCATTCTGTTCAGGTCACGATTTGTTGAACATACAAGACGAAAGATTACCTTAATCTTCTTGTTGCTTCCGAGGCGTTCTATCTCATTTTCCTGCAGTACTCTGAGAAGTTTTGCCTGTAAATTCAATGCAAGACTGCAGATTTCGTCCAGGAACAGAGTTCCCCCGGAAGCATGTTCGATTTTTCCGATTCGCCTGGAGACAGCGCCCGTGAAGGCACCTTTCTCAAACCCGAAAAGTTCTGATTCAATGAGTTCATGAGGGATTGCTGCACAGTTCACCGCCACAAAGGGTTTCTCCGCTCTGTTACTGTTAAAATGTAAGGCACGGGCAACTAATTCCTTGCCTGTACCAGTCTCACCGCATATTAAAACACTGCTTGGTGAGTCCTTGATCGTCTCAATAAGATTTTTTATCTTGTTGATTCCGGGTGTATTTCCGGTGATGTACCCTCCATCTTCTAAAAAACCATTCCCGCCAGAGGCCTTTGCTCTACTGAGGATTCGCTGTTCCATGGCTCTTGCTATGATATCTTTTAGTTTGATGTAATCGGGGGGCTTGATAAAATAATAATAGGCACCATGGGTCATGGCATTCACAGCCGAATCAACTGTGCCGTAAGCGGTAAGAAAAATGACAGGGATATTCCGGTGTTTGTTGAGGATGTGCTCAAAAAATTGCATCCCGTTTATGCCCGGCATCCTCAGATCGGTAATCACTATATCGATTTCTGTACTCGAGAGCAATTTGATTGCTTTGCTAACACTCATAGCGGTAAGAACATGATATCCGGAGTTTTTCAGTATAGAAGAGAGGACTTTTAGCGCGTTCAGTTCATCATCGACAACCAATATTATTCCTTTGTTCATCATTGTTTTATCAGGGGCAGGTAGAAAGTTACTGTGGTTCCTTTTCCTTGAGAGCTTTCGATTTCAAGATGTCCGTTACAGGATCGAATGATCTCATTCGTTATGAATAAGCCTATCCCCTTACTTTTGTTGATATATGGTTTTGTCATAAGTTCATGATATTTCCGAGGATGCATACCAATGCCGGTGTCTGTAACCTCGATGGCAGCATATTTTATGTTGTTATGTTTCGCAGACTGGGATTTTACGATGAGCTGTCCACCTGCCGGCATGGCTTCTATTGCATTGTTAATTACATTCAAGACGGAATGCTCAAGGTGAAAAGGATTCATCATCACAGAGGCAACTTTCCCATATTCGAAAACAGCATGAATATTATACAATTGAGATGTACGGGAGAGTAATCGTTGGATTTTTCTCAATACCGTATTGATGTTTGTCCTGTATGCGTGGGTATCCCCCATGGAAGTACTGAGGAAATTCGAGATGAATTGATCGAGGCGCGATATTTCTTCTTCCATGATTGTTGTGAATTCGATAAGTTTTTTCTCTTTGGGGCACTTGTCTTTTATGAAGGTCACCGCACCTTTCATTGTATTGAGAGGGTTCCTGATGCCATGAGCAAGAGTTGTGGCAACTCTGCCTATGTCGATCAATTTCTGCTGTTGATCTATTTTCTGCATTAAATTACACTTGAGGAGCATATGTATTTGAATTTTCGCCACCTGCATTGCCGCAAGGTCACCTTTCAAAGGAGTAACATATATATCTGTTTTGTTGTTGCTATAGAAACAGAATAATTTGTTCCCATTCAGTTTTAATGGCTGCCCATTTTTAACCGATAGGTTTACCTCCCGAATTCCGTCTTTACTGAAACCCGGAATGACCTCGTAGTAAGGTGAACCCTTCCCTCTGGATAAGGAATTCCCAAAGATATTTTCGGTCTCCCTGTCCCATGACAGGATCCTCATTTTCTTATCGATGGTAAAAGCTATTTGAACTTTTCGGGTTTTTTTCATAAGAAATGCTTTAATAATCGCTTTTATAATTTTATAATGAAAGCCTTATAAAATGCAATTCTTTCACTATATACAATAACTTATTAATTATACATTATTTTTATGCTGCCACTTCAATTGAGAATTGGAACCGGATTGACTCATAAAAAATCTTCTTTATTACACGCATCTCAACCCTGTGCCTAAAGAAAGAATGGATGTTTTTCATGCAAAATGTTGCAATTCAGTAGTTGTTCCTTTTAGAATAAAGATAATTCCAAGAAGATAGGGGGTGTGGTCATGTGCAAAAAATGTAGCTGTGGTAAGGGCGGCAAAAAGAAATAAATAAAAGATGACAGGAGAGTGAGTCCTGTTTGCAGGCTCACTCTCCTTCAGTCACCTCTGTTTAGTACCACGGCAAATCTTTCCTGCAATTTTCAGCCTGTTCTTCAGGTTTGTATATCCATCACTATTAAAAAGAAATACATTCTTAGACACATTTGTCCAAAATAAATTCTGAAAGCGAGATCACGGATAATACCGGTGAGGCTGAAGGGCTGTTTTGTATTTGAAAGGGTAGCGCTTGCTGGCAGGATCATTGATCCCTTCGTTCCCCCGGGGTTTATTGATATTTTCTGCGTATTTTGATACTGTATAAAAAATAGTTAATAAATAATTAAATAAGTAAAATATGCATGCAGCCTGAAAGGAGAGATGGTATGCTAACACTCGAAGAACTGAAAAAAGACAGGGCGCTTCTGAATGCGATTGACTGGGAAATGACGCCGGAACT
>JAGVOC010000081.1 GCA_020052975.1 Desulfobacterales bacterium
CATTTAATACAGTTGTTTTGGATTTTATAAACCCTTTGCCCTCACAATAGTAACAGGGTTCGCATAGAACGCCACTGAGATTGTCCCTGGTTCTTTTCCTGGTCATTTCTATCAGTCCCAGTTCAGAGATTTTAAGGATGTTGGTTTTCGCCCTATCCTTTTTAAGGGCTTCCCTTAAGGATTGGAAAACCTTTTCCTTACTGCTCTCCTTCTTCATATCTATAAAATCAATGATAATTATTCCACCGATATTTCTAAGCCTCAATTGGTATGCAATCTCCTTAACTGCTTCTAGATTTGTTTTTAGTATGGTATCTTCAGGGTTTCTGCTGCCCACGTATTTTCCTGTGTTAACATCTATAGCAACCAGAGCTTCGGTTTCTTCAATTACTATATAGCCTCCGGACTTTAACCATACCTTGTTTCCCAATGCCCTTCCAATTTCAACCTCTATTCCATATGCATCAAAGATAGGTTCATCGTTTTCGTAGAGTTCTACGGAGTGCTTCAGCTGGGGCATAAAGGTTTCAACAAATTCCAGTATCTTCTGGTATTCGCCGGGAGAATCTACAACCAGCCTATCCACATCCTCGGTAAACAGATCGCGAATTGTTCTCATAATCATGTCTAAATCCCGGTGAATAAGACTGTAGGCAGGGGCGTTGTTTTTTTTATCCAGAATATTGTGCCAGAGCTTAAGTAGAAAATCCATGTCTGTAACTAAATCCTTTTCATTTTTCCCCTCACTCGCAGTTCGGACAATGGAACCGAACCCCGCCGGTTTGTTTTTTTGTACAATTTCCCTCAGTCGGGCTCTCTCTTTTTCATTTTCAATTCGACGGGATACACCCACGTGGTCAACAGTGGGCATAAGCACTAAATAACGGCCCGGAAGGGATATATGGGATGAAACTCTAGCCCCTTTAGAACCGATGGGCTCCTTAGTAACCTGTACCAGTATTTCCTGTCCCTCATATAGCATATCCTCAATTTGAAGAGGTCGGTTAATAGCCGCCCAAAGACCATTTTCTAAATCAATTCCTGTCTCACCATTTGGAATGTGGAGCATTTCTTCAAATTCTTCCAGATCAGAACAGACATCTGAAACGTAAAGGAAAGCGGCCTTGTCCAATCCTATATCTATAAATGCTGCCTGCATTCCCGGCAGTACCCTGACTACCTTTCCTTTATATATATTTCCAGAGGTTCCCATTTCTGTACGATGTTCGATGTACAGTTCAGCCAAGACCCCGTTTTCTAAAAGGGCAACCCTGGTTTCTTGCAAATTGGCGTTTATGATTAACTCTACTGACATTTGAGGTTATTTTCCTAATTCTGTTTCTGCTCTTAAGATTCTTAAGAGCTTTACCTGTTTATCATCCAGGTTTAAAATATGCTCTACCAGCTTAAAAGGCTTTACATCCATTGCCATTCCAGGTCTGATACTGATTTCAAATGAAAGGTCATCTCCCAATTTGACATCTTCCACCATGAATCGAAGATCAACCTTTCGTATCCCCCCCCTTTTTTTATATAACACAAAGAGACTGTCTTTACTTAAAAAAGAGGCAACAGCCTCCTTCAGGTTATTGCCATCTGAGGAAAGGGCCTTTATCTGTTTGTCTGGAAAGACCAAGTATTTTATGTTTCTAATATTATCAGATATCGGATTGGATTTCAAGGTAATTTCCCAACAATTCAAAATCTTCAATCCTGGTGGAAGCTCTTTATTCAGTCTCTTCTTAAACTCATCAGGCGCTATATATCCTTCGATTTCTATATCAACATACTCTGATAAGCTCTCAATACCGACAGGTAAAGCTCCTCCAAAGATTATCCTGGGCAGTGGGTGAAAACCTTTTGAATATTTCACAGAGATTTTTGCCCTTCTTACAGCTCTTAAGAAAACATTGATCAGTTCCAGATGGCTCAGGAATCTCGCATCGTCCAGTTTAGAAAACTGTAGTCTATACTTTAGGTATGACCTTACTGCCTGTTGCCGATTCAGGTATTCTAACGGCTCTCTCCTGGGCACGGGACTGGATATTACCATTTCGATGTTTTTA
This sequence comes from Desulfobacterales bacterium, assembly GCA_020052975.1. Next base: position 2,067 of record JAGVOC010000081.1, read on the forward strand.
TTATCGCAGACTCCGCAATTATTACAACCTTCAGTTCGGCAATCCGGGGTTAATACTGTATTTAGTCCCCTCTCCCTTTCCTTTGCAAGGAACTCCTTGCTAACCAGGCAGTCCAGATGATCCCAGGGAAGAGCTTCATCATAAATAAGCTTTCGCCTGTTATAGAAATCCATGTCCAATCGGGCATCCATGAATGCCTTCTCCCACAGATCGTATCTGAAGTGTTCGCTCCAGCCGTCAAGACGGCAACCATACCTTTGAGCATTAATCAGAACCTTACTTAACCGTCTGTCCCCTCTGGAGAAGATACCCTCCAGGATGCTCAATCTTGGATCCTGCCATTTGAGGCTCAGCCTCTTACCGTTCAGTTTATCTTTTAGAAAGTTATGCTTTTCCAACATTTCTTCAAGATTAATCTGGGGTTCCCATTGAAACGGTGTTTGTGGTTTGGGCACAAAGGTGGAGACGCTGACTGTTACATTGCTTGGAGTGTTTAGACCTTTCCCGCATGAAAGTATTTTTCTGGAAAGATCAACTATTCCCTCAACATCCTCCTCCGTCTCGGTAGGCAGCCCGATCATAAAATAGAGTTTGATAGATTTCCAACCGGCGGCAAACACGTTTTTGGCTGTAGCCAAAATATCTTTCTCTGTAATTCCTTTATTGATGGCATCCCTTAATCTCTGTGTACCGGCTTCAGGGGCGATAGTGATTCCAGTCTTTCGTACCCTCTTTATCTCATTGATCAGCTCCTGGGTAAGGGTTTCAGGCCTCAAAGAGGGAAGAGATACGGCTATGTTTTCCTTTGAATATCTGCACATTAAATCTGCCATGAGATCAGAGATGCAGGAATAGTCACCGGTATTCAGGGAAAGCAAGGATATCTCGTCCTGTCCGGTTTTATCCATTGCTTTTTTTACTATCTTTTTGATCGCATCTTCTGATCTTTCCCGAACAGGACGATATGTCATCCCTGCCTGACAGAAACGACAGCCTCTGGTGCAGCCCCTGGCAATCTCGAGACTCACTCTATCATGAATAATCTTCATGAAAGGGACGATTAATTTAGTAGGATAGTCTACACTGTTGAGATCAGAAACCACTCTCTTTTTAATGGTCGAATAATTTTCTCTGAAAGGTACAATCTTCTCAATTGTTCCATCGCTGTGGTACTTTACATCGAAGAATGAAGGTATATAGATTCCCTGGATCTTCGACAGATCTCTATACAGGTCTTCTTTTTCTCCGCCGTTCTTTTTCCAATCTTTAAAGCAATCACAGACTTCCAGAATAACCTCCTCTCCATCGCCAAGGACTATGACATCGAGAAAATCGGCTACCGGTTCGGGATTGAAGGAGCAGGAACCCCCGGCTATAATCAATGGCCGGCTTTTGTCCCGATCCTTTGCCAGAAAAGGTATCCCGGAGAGGTCTAACATGTTTAGAATATTGGTGTAAGAGAGTTCGTATGGAAGAGTAAATCCAATGATGTCAAAGTCTTTTAAGGGGAGAGAAGATTCAAGAGAGGAGAGAGGAATCCCTTTTGTCCTTAAGAGCTCTTCCATATCTGCCCATGGAGCGTAAACCCTCTCAGCAGCGATATCCTCTCTCTTGTTAAGGATGTCATAGAGAATCTGAAACCCTACATACGACATACCGATCTCGTAAACGTCCGGGAATGCCAGGGCGAAAGTCAGGTCTACACCCTTTAAGTCCTTGTGAACGGAGTTGACCTCATTTCCCAGATAACGGGTTAATTTGCTGACCAGCGGAAGAAATTCTTTTACCATCGGGTTTCCTTTTCTGTGTAAGAATATTAGTAATATGAGCGTTATTTGCTTTTTGGATTAAGCCACATTTGTCTTTCTTTGTCAAGGTGATGCAGCCTCAATTTTTAAGTACTTGGAAGATTTTAACTTCAAGTTGCAAGTTGTGGTGTTTATGTGGTAAAGTACAGGAAAGTATGGAATAAGTTGTTATACGATAGCGTTTAAAAGAATTATGCAATGAAATTTCAAATACTTCCGAAAGATAAATGCCCCTGTGGCTCTGGAAATGAATACAGGAAATGCCATTCTCCTAAGAGAGATAGATCTGACAATAATATGTGGAAGGGGCCTGGATACAAACAGGTTATCTATTTTGGGGATAAAAAAACTGTCAGTGGGTTTCACTTTGATAAAGCTAAAAGGGGAGAGTTTAAACTTCTTAGAGATGATGACAGAATCCCTTTACCTAGATTTTTCTGTGTAGATGATTCTATTTTAGAATGCAAAGCTATTGTCAGATACCTATCTATTTCAGTTGAGAACAATACTATTAAGTTTGTTGGCTCAGTGGGTATAAATTGCAATTTGCAATCAGAAATCCCAATTTTAATTGGCTGCTCCGATATCAATTCGATTAAGAAATTTGAGGCAAACTTTGCAGGAAAACCCATTTCTTATGAAAGAGGAGTATGGAGCATTTATATAGGAGAGGATGAAAACCCTATCGCCCGTATTAAAAAGCAGCCACAGTGGTTTCGTTACTTGTATGCCTCTGGATATTTAGTTGAGGCGGAGGCAACTGGGGAAATAAACTTTAGTCTATATGCTAATATAAAAGGTTTTAACCTTTTTACCTTAGCCATGCCTTTTGGTGAAATAGAAATTCCACACCCACAGATTTCTGTCCTAGACCATCAAACTACATGTCAATTTGAGATCGAAAAGGAAAGAGTGTCTTGGGACCTTATATTACATCAAGATATTTTCAGCGAAAAGAAAAGAGCAAGAAAAGACTCGAGATTATTCCTTGGTTTTAAAAAGGACGAAGGCGTTGATTTTGAAGATTTCGATGAAAGTGTTCGAAAGCATTTTTTAAACCCAATAAAATTGCGTATTGGCGTATCGACCCCCGATTTGAGCACTATCATTGGAAAATTCAATGAAATTCTTGATAGAACAATCCGGACAATTTCAGAGGACGGGGGATTCCTATTCGAGGAAACATCAAATCGAATTCTTGAAGCAGATTTCAGAGATTATGTGCTGACAGTACTAAAAAGCTCTGGCTATTATGCCATTGCCGAACCCTCAAGGAGAGGAGGGTTTATAGATATTCTGTTAAAAAAAGGTGAATCAGAAAGCATAATCGAGTTTAAAGTATGGGGCCGACGTAAATATAAAGAAGTCATAAAACAGGTTCTTGACTATGGAACACCTTGGACAACCGAATATGCGACGGTGATAATAAATCCTAACAAAGGTTCAATACTCGATAAATTTGTGGATAATGCAAGGAAAGCCCCGGGATTCAAATACATTAGCGATGAAAATCAAGACCCAACAGCCCTCCAGAAATTAACCAGTAGTCATTATTTAACGAAATGGGATAGGCATATAGTAGTAAGTCACCTCATTATAAATACGACAATGTTGTGATTTTTATCTTTAAATATCGGTAAATCGTATAATCATGTACTGAATGCCGGCTGGGATTTAGCTGGTGCTCACCCCCAGCCGGTCAGCACCACGTTATATGCAAAGAAAGATGATCGAGTGTCCGTGTACTCGCAAAATAGAGACCTAATTTATAAAAGGGATTGATACATGACCAAAAAAGAGCTTGAAGACTATCTCTGGGGTGCAGCCAATATTTTACGCGGAATGATTGATGCCGCCGACTTTAAGCAGTATATTTTCCCTTTGCTGTTTTTTAAGCGCATCAGCGATGTATGGGATGAGGAATATCAAACAGCGTTGAATGAAAGCGGAAACGATCTCGACTACGCCTTGTTCCGTGAAAACCACAGGTTTCAGATACCAAAGGGCTGCCATTGGGAAGATGTGCGAAAGAAAACCGTTGATGTTGGAGCTGCCCTTCAAAAAGCTATCAGCGGTATTGAAAAAGCCAACTTTGAAATGCTGCATGATGTTTTCGGCGATGCACAGTGGACGAATAAGCGCCGGATGAGTGATGAGAAAATGCTCGACCTTATTGAGCATTTCAGCCGGATGAATTTAACGGTCAGTAATGTCCCTCACGACGTCATGGGTGAAGGCTACGAATACCTGATTAAAAAATTTGCAGATGACAGCGGACATACCGCAGCCGAGTTTTATACGAACCGCACAGTCGTAAAACTCATGACCCAGATTACCGACCCTCAAAGCGGTGAAAGCATCTATGACCCTACCTGCGGAAGCGGCGGTATTTTGCTCTCAAGCGTGCTGCACCTAAAAGAACGAGGCAAGGAATACCGTAATTTAAAGTTATACGGACAGGAGCTGAATCTGATTACATCCGCCATTGCCCGTATCAATATGTTTATGCATAATGTGGATGGGTTTCTGATAGTTCAGGGTGATACACTTGATAATCCTCAAATACTGGAAAATGATGAACTCAAGCAGTTTGATGTAATAATGGCAAATCCGCCATACAGTGTAAAGCGCTGGAATCAGAAAAAATGGATGAACGACCCTTTTGGAAGAAACATCTGGGGTACGCCACCTCAAGGTTGTGCTGATTATGCTTTTCAACAGCATATTATGAAAAGTCTAAGACCAAATACCGGTAGAAGCGTGGTTCTCTGGCCTCACGGCGTATTGTTTAGAGATGCGGAAAGCAATATACGCAAACGCATGATTGAAGAAGATTATGTGGATGCGGTAATTGGCTTGGGCAAAAACCTTTTCTACAACAGCAGCATGGAAAGCTGCCTGCTGGTTTGCAGAATGAATAAGCCGAAAGAGAGAAAAGGCAAAATCATATTTATTGATGCCAAAGAAGAATTGCGGATTGAAAGAACAAATGCCTGGCTGGAGCCGCCGCATATTAAAAAGATTGCTGATGCCTATTGGAAATTTAAAGATGACGAAGGTTTTGCCAAAGTAATGAACAATACGGAAGTGTTGGAAAACTACGGGAACCTGAGCTTACAACTCTATGTAAAACAGGCAAACAACTCCATTGAACACGATACTGGTAAACTGATTGAGGATATTAAAGCAGGGCAGAAACAGATCAGTGCTTCGCTTGAAAATTTATTTACTGAACTAAAAAATATTGGAATTGAGGTATGACTAAGGAAATAGTCCCAAGTAATCTATATTTAAAAATTGCCGAACTTTTACAAACTGCAAGGCAAACAGTAATACGTACTGTAAATCAAACAATGGTTTACACCTATTATGAAATTGGGAGGATGATTGTAGAGGATGAACAGCAAGGGAAAGAGAGGGCCGAATATGGCAAGCAGGTATTAGAAGATTTATCCCAAAAATTGACACAAAATTTTGGTAAAGGATTTTCTGTAGTTAATTTACGACAAATGCGAGCTTTTTATCTAACTTACTCAATTCAGCAGACGGTTTCTGCTGAATTACAAGCACCTCGTTTTCAATTATCCTGGTCGCATTATCTTAAACTGATGCGGATTGAAAACCACGATGAGCGAAGTTTTTATGAAATAGAATGTGTTACAAACAATTGGTCGCTTAAAGAATTGCAACGACAA
>JAGVOC010000099.1 GCA_020052975.1 Desulfobacterales bacterium
GACGAAGAATGATAATAACCCTCTTCCTGCCAGTGGACAGCTATCTGGGCTTCCGATGTTTCAACAACTTCTCTTTCCGCCATCTATCATACCTCCTTTTATTTATTGAAATTAAAAAAAGTCATGCCTTTCTATTGTCAATTTATGACTGGAATCATACTTTCATTTATTGTTGTAGTGATACTCAATCGCAGAGCGGGTGGCCTCTCAAGAATATTGATGTAACCGCCTGAATTTACATCAAGCGGTTACATCAATATTCTTGAGTAGTTACATACAGAGGGGCCGGGAGTTCTCCCGCCCCCTCTGTATGTTTATGAATCAAAAATAACCGGTCCGTTGGATCATCCCCACAAGCCAATTCCAAAAGATGCTGTGAACAAAATTATGAAGGCAATAATTCCTATCAACCACTTGTCTTCCAGGTTCATAATGACCTCCTTTAAAAAATTATTTATCCTATTCTTTTACAACGATCATCTGCTCTTTATCCGCACGCGCGATCTGAATATCGTTAGTTGTGGAAAGTTCGCACTTGAAGGTCAGAGCCCACATCATGATGATACCCACAGTCCACCAGAATATCTGCCAGGACCAGAGGGGCGGAAAGCCTGCAAATTTAAATGCGGTGTTGCCCAGGATACATGCAGGACCTATGGCCAATATGTACCACAAAGGTGTTGCGAATTTCATTATTCCGCGCCATTTGATCCCGCTTTCGGATGGAGCGTCAACGCTGTCCAGCCATTGCCGGACTTCGGCCTGACGATCTATGGTTTCCTTGTCATCCTTGAAGCCGAGGCCCCTGCAGCCGTAAGCGACAACAAGGCCGACAAATACGCCCCAGAAGGCGCTGTGCATGGAAAGCGGATTGGGCCATACGCTATAGGACAGGTAAACCGCTATCATGCCGGCTGCAACGCCGAGAACGGCGCCGATCCTGGGGAATTTGAAGCCCCAGCAGACACCGAGCAGAAGAACGTACATGACAAAACCGTAAGCCGTTGCAAGGGCGCCCAGAATAACGAGAGCAGCTTTTGAGTTTATGCCAACATAAAGTGCCGCAATGGTCAGAACGGTTGTCAGTATCCGGTTTACCCATATCTGTTCGGACTGGCTTGCCTGTTGATTTCTAATGTAGCGCCAATAAACGTCACGAAGAAGGATGGAACCGCCGGTGTTAATATACGGGGCCGCTGTGGAATGAATAGCCGCAATGGCGCCCATGAAAACAAACCCGACCATGAACGGCGGAAGGAATTGCTGCATCAGGGTCGGAACAACAATTCTGTCCGTCAAGCCCTGGAATGCCGCTACTCCTGCAACCTCAAGAACTTTTGCGCCCATGCCCTGAAGGGCTGTAAAGTAGAAAAGGGCAAAACCGACTACAAAGGTTGACATGAAGGTCTGCTGCCAGGCCAGAGGCTTTGGAGACTTGATGCCGAAAAAGGTCATGGTAAAGGCCGGGGAAGACTGAATGCCCATGAGAGAGAACATGTAGGTCAGAATCATGACCGCAGTCCAGGATGCCGCCCCTTTTTTACCCAGGCCCCATGTAATGACATCGGGAACCGTCAGGAATTTTGCATCCAGTTTTGCAAGTGATGCAGAAAAACCTGTCCAACCGCCGAACTGGGGTTGAACGATAACATAATAGCCCATGGCAATGATACCGCCGACAAGAAGAATGAACTGAGACACGCCTACCCATGCGCCGGCTTTCATACCGCCGGTGACAACGTAAAACCATACGATGAATGCGAGAATCAGAGCGCCGGTGATAAATTCAATACCGGTGATGATATTGAAAAGGGCGCCTGCCGCCATCATCTGTACGGCCGAATAGAAAATCGAATACAGAACGGCGGTAAGAACAGACAGCCAGCGAATCGCCGTGCTGTTATAATAATAGGAATACATGTCGCCGGGTGTTATGAATCCGTACCTTTTACCGAGAAGCCACTGTCGTTTGGCAAAGAAAGTACCTGAAATGGGAATGGTGAGAACGTAAAACGATGCAAAGGCATAGGCCAGACCATCTCGCCAGATCAGACCCGGATGGCCGATAAATGTCCAGCCGCTGAAGGAGGCTGCTGTTGCAGCCATCAGAAAGGCTATAAAAGGCACAGACCGTCCGCCGATGGCATAGCCGGCCGAAGTTTTTTCCGCGAAGTAGCCTTTCATTCCTTCGTAGAACGAGTAAATCATGTAAAGACCAAGCATGATATAGACCCAAGTTGCAGCACTCATACATATCCTCCTTAAATAACTCTGCTTTCCTCAAAAGGTTTGAACGGCCGGTATGGCCGAACGGGTTTATTGTCGCATGATCCGCTTAGTGTCTAATCACCTCCTTCATAATTCATTACTTAACTTAGTTCATTAAAAAATTTCTGGATAAAACAACCATTTTCAAAATGCTCAACACAAAAACAGTGCATTTACACCTTTTTTTGGCTGATTGAAGCTCCCCGCAGCAAGCAACGTGGAATGCGCTCGCTGTATCGGTTCAGAAATACTGTCGCCGCAACAATCAACCTGACAATATTGATCTATATAAAATGAATTATATTTATTAGATAGTGTCCAGTTAAATTATTTTATAATAGTTGTCAATAAAAAACTCATTCAGTTAAATAATCCTTGATAATTTTTCTATCAATGCGTATTAGGAATCATACGCTGCGGATTGTAAATCCGGCAGGCAACTAACATTCATGTGCGGTGCGGGCACAACGAAGCATGAGAATACAGGAACCAGGTGTCAGGAGCCGGAATAACTATCATATTGTTTTTCTTATGTATTCTGAGAGACCTTTGAAGAATGTCCAATTTTGGCCAAGTACAAGGAAGGCGATAATTTCAACCACAGGAATACATTGAGTATTTCGAGGATTGAAATTTGAGTCTGACGCAGTAATCAGGCAAAAGGGGGCGTTATGCAAAGGTCTCTCTGACTCATGTATTCTCATATAATTAGAGGGGTAACTTCTTATGCAGAATAAACTACTTGTTTTTTTTGAATATCCTGTTGGTATCCGTTATGCTCTTGGGCTGCTTGTGGGAGGATGGATATCGGTCTATGCGTTCATGTACCATATCAACACGGTCTTTCCGGACCGGTTTACCGACGCTTTAGTCCTGAAGAATCTGATCGTGGGCATCGGCATCTGCTACTGTGTATTCAGAATCAAACCCTGGGCAAGAAAGCTGTGCATATTCTTCAATCTGGGGATTATCTGCATCAATGTAATGTTTCTTGCCATACGCATCTCATCAGTTGGAATGGCATCTCCTGCGTTGAGCATTCACGCGCTGCTTAACATTGTTCTTTTCGGATTGTGCACCTATTATCTTCTGATAAAAGAGACATCCGGATATTTTAAAGTCCTCGAACCAAAAAAAGTCGATGAATATGGAAATGAAGTTCAGTGACCGAAAGGAGTTTAATACGTGAACCAACCTCTTCCGCCTAAAGAACTAACCTGTGAATGCGGCAACCGGTTTGTCAGCCGGCAGCGCTCCAACTGGTGCCGTGCCTGCGGCAAACAGATTTTTTACGATTTGAAGGATCAAAAGAAGAGCCGGTCAAACCAGATTTACATCATGTCGATTGTAATCATTACGATTGGATTACTTGCCTATTTTTTTATCGAGATGATTATCACTCCGTTTTTAAGCCTTTGGAAGCTCTGATTTAGGGGAATTCCGATTGTTAAGTCATATCGAGAGATTTGCAGAATATTGGATAACAGAGGCTGACATGGGGTATGAGCTTGTTCATACCCCTGCCCGCCCCTGATTTTAATTATGAGACCGGATTCCGGTCATCAATCCATGTCCATGAAAAATGTCGGCGCCATTACATATGAGCGAACTGCCGCAACCGGCCCTTCCTCGGTACCGCTGACTGCCCGAACAGTCCAGAAATACGGAATATCCTTTTTCAAACGTTTTGGGGGGATCTGAAAGGTAGGTTTATCTGTTTTTTCATCCACGAAGCAATCTTTGCATGCTGCTCCCGGCGCAAGATTTTTAATCATATCGGCTGAGCTTGACACGAAAACCCGGTAGCCTGTTGCACCAGTCACCGGTTTCCATTTTAACACTGTTGTAAGAACCTGGTTTTTAGCCTTGTCTTTCGGAGCATTCAGTTCCGGAGCCGTAAGAGATCCTGCATAAACTGAAGCCGAAAGCCACATCAATGCCACAAATCCAACCATAAACAATCTGAAATTTAGGTTCATGATATCCTCATCTGTTGATGTTGTTGTGAATGATAATGAATTACAGTAACTACTAAAGTAGTCAGAATTCAGGAGTCAGAATTCAGAATACTCCGAGAATACGCCTCCAGTAGTTTGCTAACCTCTGCCAGCAGCAGGGTCGTTTCAGACACATCCCCGTATTCAAGATCCCTGGTAAGAATCAAATAGTATCGACATTCCTCCAAGGATCCCTGTGCGATGTTATAAAAACGAAGCTTGTCTGCCTTCCCCCGCTTCCGGAATCCTTCTGCGATGTTTGCAGCCATGGAGACAGCGACGCGCCAGAATTGCGACGACAAACCGTAGATTTCGGATCGCGGAAATGTTTGTGACATACGGTACACCGCAAGTACAAACCGATGCGCTTTCTGCCAAACGATCAAGTCTTCAAACGTTCTGGCAGATTTGCTCATTCTGACTCCTGACTTCTGAATCCTGAATTCTGACTCCTGAGTAGTTACAAATTATATTTATTGTTTCGCGTCAGTTAATTTAATTTATAATTCTTGTCAATAAAAAACAAATTCAACGGAATTTACGGTATCAGCAAAACCGGCAGTTCTGAGTTTTCCGCAACCCGGTGTGAAACACCGCCCAGCCAGTACTGGCTCAGCCAGTCCTTCCCTGTTCTGCCAAGAACAATCAGGGATGCGTTGTGTTTGCGTGAAAGATTGATGATTTCGGGAGCGGTGCGGCCGGAAGAAAGATGAGATTCAGCTTTAAGGCCGGCTGCAGTCAGACGCCTGCAATACTCTTTCAGGCGCCTGCGGCTTTCTTTTTTAAGCTCCTGCAACTGGGCCGGGCTCATCGCCTTGGATATTTTCACGCCTATGTTATGGACAACTATAACGTCGGATGCAAGCCCTTTAAGGCCTGTCAGGGCATCAACCGCATTGGAGGAAGGCTGTGACCAGTCTGTGGCCAGCATCGGGCGGTCGAAGATCTGTTCATTGACGCGGGTAATTATCTTTCCGTCTTGTTCGTATTCGGCCATATATTTATCCATCAGGATAGGAATCGGGCTTCGGCGTATGAGATCCAGCATGTGGGTGCCAACATAGACTTTTTCAAAGAGCGAGCGCTTCTTTCGGCCCGCCACGATCATATCAACTTTTTCCTTACCGGCTATGTCAAGAATCACGGCATTCGGCATGCCAACCTGAATAAAGATTTTGCTTTTTACCCCCTTTTTTGCAAGAACCGCCTGCCACTGTTCAAAGCGGTCTCTCGCTTTCTTCTTAATCTCCGCCTCTTTTTCCTTCATATAGCCGCCGTAAGGAACAAAGGCCACTTTTTCCCTCGGGATAACATGCACAAGAACTACCTCTTTAAGACCAACTTTTGTCAGATCAAGCAGTGCCTCAAGAGCGCTTAAAGCCATCTCCCTGAACCGGGTGTGAAAGAGTATCTTTTCAAATTTCATTTTTCACCTGCCTTAGAAAAAAACGAGAGTTACTATTACAAAACAAGGGATGAGAAAAACAAGGGTATATTTAATGATGTAGCCGAAAAAGCTCGGCATCGGGGTGCCGGCTTCTTCGGCTATTGAACGCACCATGAAGTTTGGGGCATTCCCGATATAGCTGCATGCCCCGAAAAATACCGATCCAGCGGATATAGCCTTCAGATATACCGGGTTTTCGGCAATAAGGCGTGGCACGGCCTCGGCTTCAGGAAGTGACGCGTAAAAGCTCCCGAGGGCAGTATTGAAAAAAGTGAGATACGTCGGAGCATTATCGAGAAAAGATGACAGCATGCCCGAACTCCAGAAATAATGTGCGGGCTGCTGCACCGAATTTATCAGAAAAGCAAGGGCGCCTTTGCCGCCGGCCTTTAAAATCAGGAGACAAGGGATCATGGTTATGAAAATGCCTATGAAAAGATAAGCTACTTCAAGAATAGGAGCCCAGGTAAACTGGTTGTCTTCTCGAACGGTTATCGAAGTGGTTGCCATTGAGAGAATTCCCATCACAATAAGAAGGCCGTCACGTACCCAGTCCTGAACCGAGCGATGCACTCCCAGTGTTGAAATATCTCCCCAGTTGACCATGCCGCTCATGAGAACGGACAGCACAACCCCCAGCAGGAAAAGAAAATTGTGTTTTCCTTCCAGCCCAAGCGGCACTTTTTCCATAGGATCGGGAGGCGCCGGTTTTTCCCGGCGATAGTGGTAAGTGTCCATTAAAAAATAACAGGCAAGAAGAAGCCCTGCCGTCAGAAGCATATGAGGCAGGATGTTAAATGTCCAGAAGAAAGGCACACCGTGCAGGAATCCCAAAAAAAGCGGCGGATCACCCAGAGGGGTGAGAGCGCCGCCGATGTTGGCAATCAGGAAGATAAAAAAAACCACCATGAAGGTTCTGTTTTTGCGGTGGCTGTTGGCCCTTAAAAACGGACGGATCATGAGCATGGCCGCGCCTGTTGTTCCCATCCATGATGCAAGCAGCGTCCCGATAAGAAGCATGCCCGTGTTTACGACAGGCGTTCCGACCAGCGTCCCGCGCAGCAGGATGCCTCCCGATATGGTAAAAAGGGACCAGAGCAGAATGATAAACGGAATGTAGTCGGCTATGATGATATGGAGGATCTGATGCAAAGCCATGCCGTGGTAAGCAATCACAAAAGGAACGGCCATGGATAGAGCCCAGAAAGCCGATATTTTACCGAAATGGTGATGCCAGATGTTCGGGGCAAGCAGAGGAAAGAGGGCGATGGAGAGGAGCATGCAGGCAAACGGAATACAGCTCCAGACAGGAAGAACTTCCCCCAGATTTATATGCTCGCCGGGAGAGCCGCTTTCACTTCCGAAGGCAAATAAAGGAATCGCTGTTACGAATATCAACAAAAACAAACCGCGAACAATCTCTTTTCTGATTCTCATCCGTCTGCTCCTTCTGCGTGACCTTTGCATAACGACCCCTTTTACCCGATTACTGCGTCAGGCTCAAATTTCAATCCTCGAAATACTCAATGTATTCCTGTGGTTGATATTATCGCCTTCCTTGTACTTGGCCAAAATTGGACGTTCTTCAAAAATCTCTCTGCTTTTTCGCAGTGCACGAGTTTCCGTTTCGATATCAAAACAATTAAGTATACGTTTGTTTTACATGCCGATAGCACACACAACTATTGTTTTGCAATCAATTAATGACGGCTTCGTAAAAAGTATATAATCCCGTCACTCCCGTGAAAACGGGAGTCCAGAACTATTTGAATAAATCCGCCGCGGCGGATTTCCGCGGGAATGACGAAAAAGAGTAAAAACCGACTTCTTACGGGTCCGTTAATTTATGGGACTTTCGCAAAACATGGATTAAAGCCATGCGGACAAAAAAACCTCCATACAGGCTTATACAGCCTTCAGGAGGTTTTTATTGAGGCGAATTTCTATCCTTTATTTTCTTTCAGGAAACGCCTTTCATATTCTTCAATTCCGATAATCTTTTTGCAGCAGCCTGGCGGACACCCTGATCAATATCTATTTCCGCCATTTTTGCCAGAACGGTCGTGTCTGTCAGCATAGCCGCCCCCTCTTTCCGGAATTCGGGGTTCTTGTGCATATGCCTTGGAACGAACAAATCTGATAATCTGAATCCCATGAGGTTACCTCCTTTGCTTTACATGATTTGGTTAGCTATTATAACATCTTTGTTTTTCACACAATAATTACAAAAGCTCACAGGTATGAATCAAAAAATACAAAGCAGTAAATAAAAACACAGTCCGGTCCGGCAGATTATTTTTTGTGCAGCAAATCAGCAGCATGCATGTGACGCATGTGATTTTCGGAGTAAGTTAGTATGTGCTCACTTACGTGTCAAGATTTATTTTAACTACTCAGGAGCCAGGAGCCAGAATTCAGGAGTCAGAATGAAAAGGAAACCCTTTTCCAGGATTTTCGAGACCGCAAGATTCTCTTGAATAAAGTCGTTATTATTTTATTCTGGCGAAAGATCTTGGTTGTGGTGATACTTTGGAGTTGATGCTTCAACTTGAAGAATTCAGTAAGAAGCTTAAGGCATACGCTGCTTCTATTCTGGATTCTGGCTCCTGAATTCTGACTCCTGAGTAATTACGCATTTATTTATACAAATCATACCGGTTTTTTGAAACTATTTCCTCTAAAACCGGATCATTTGTCAGCTTGTTAAGGCATGCCGTCAGTTCACCGAATTCCGATGTTGTTTTAAACTCCATGCATATAATAAAGGTATTTCCTTCAAAGTCGGCAGGCGGTATAAGTTTTATTCCTCCGGTCAGCGCAAGTTTCTTTAAATTTCTCCTGAAATTGTCTTCAGCTTTCATCATTTCCGGAAAACGCCTCGATTTCAGATATCGCCTTATTTTATGAGTTTTCCGGGTTCGGTCTGAATTTTCATCTGAAAGAATATTCTGAAAATCAACACTGCTAATCAATTCCAGAACCGAAATCCCTTCGCGGACTGCAATCTCATAGGAAAGCGTCAGAAATTCCCGTTGCTTGTTAAGGCTCAACTTTAAACTGTCGAAAATCTCCGCAAATTGAATTCCTGATTGATTATATTCGGGTTTGACCAGTTCAAGAGCCATTGCCATTGAAACAGCTCCTGAAAGAATATATTGCTGTAACGGTTCCTGAAGGTCGCATAATCTTATTATTTTTTTGGCCAGAGCCGGGTTATCCGGAAGGCCGAGCATAGAGGCTGCCGCCGGCAAATCCTTTCCGTTGCAGAAACCAGATAGTATTTTATAGCATCTTGTTATTTCTATTAAATTCAATGGCCTCTGGAGAGAATTATCGGCAATCGCAAGCTTTGCACACTCGAACCTGTCAGTATCCGATTCTATCGTCCTTGCGGAAATATTCGTCCAGCCGAGATTTACAGCCGACCGGATGCGCCTGAAGCCGCTTATAACGGCATACCCTGATTTTTTCCTGATTACTATCGGCGGGTTAATAAGACCTGCGTTTTTTATTGAACAGGAAAGACCCTCTATATTTTCTTCAGTTGTTATCCTGAATGAATGATCTTCGATATCTACTGAGGAGAGGTGAATAATTTCGTCTTTCCAGTTCATAATTCGGCGCCGGTCAGACGTTTCAATGCCTCCATGTATTTGCTGCGCGTGTTGTTGATAACATCTTCCGGAAGAGGTGGAGCGGGCGGCTTTCTGTTCCATTTGATGAAGGTGAGATAATCTCTTAAATACTGCTTGTCGAAACTCAACTGGGCTCCGCCCGGTCTATACGAATCTTTCGGCCAGAATCTCGATGAATCAGGAGTCAAGACTTCATCTATTATAATAATTTCATTTTCCACGATTCCGAATTCAAATTTCGTATCGGCAATAATAATGCCTTTCTGAGCCGCAAGTTTAGATCCTCTTATATATATTTCAATGCTCAGCTCTTTTACTCTTTCAGCAAGCTTTTTTCCTATTCTTTTAACTGTTTCATCAAAATCGATATTTATATCATGGGTACCGACCTCCTCTTTTGTTGAAGGGGTAAATACCGGTTCCGGCAACTGATCGGACTCTTTCAGGCCTTTTGGAAGCCGTATACCACAAATCTCACCATGCGCCTGGTAGGAACTCCATCCTGAGCCTGACAGATAACCCCTTACCACGCATTCAATGGGAAGAGGTTCGGCTTTTTTCACAAGCATGCTTCTTCCATCGAGCACTTCGGAATACTTTCTGCATTCCGCAGGGTATTCGGCCACATTGCTTGAAATCACATGATTTTGCACCAGGGGCTTAATCGCATCAAACCAGAACAATGATATTTTTGATAAAATTTTGCCTTTATCTGGTATCGGGTCGGGCATCACAACGTCAAATGCCGAAATCCTGTCAGTGGCAATCATTAAAAGTTTATCGCCAAGGTCATAAACATCCCTGACCTTTCCTCTTTTTAAAAGTTTTATGTTGCTGAAATCAGTTTCACGCACTGCCTCAACCATTTACATTTCCTTTTTTGATAAAAACTTCGGGTTCTTCTCCAATTTTATATAAGAATACAGGAGTAAGAATACAGAATACAGAAGAAAAACAATAACATGGCTATTCTGGCTCCTGGCTCCTGGCTCCTGGCGCCTGTATTCTCATGTTTCGTTGTGCCCGCTCCGGGCATGGCTGTTAGTTGGAGAAAAGGGCCGCTTGAATCCTCTTTTTTAATTTATTCAGCCTGGGATATATCGGATTTTCCGGCTGTAAATGCTCCAATATATTTCTTTAAAATTTTATCAGTTGTCTTATCTGTAATTTTATCAAACATAATCCCGATCTGATATTTTCCGCTTTCAGTCTGTATATATCTGACAGATTTACCTTTGATTTCGAGTAAATCTTCTTTGAGGCCGATTGTCAGCTGAATAACAACATTATCAGTATCAATCGGAAAGTGAATTTCAAGCAATATTCCGGACTCTGAAATATTCAAAGTCCTTCCCGCTCCCTGTTTGATTAAATTGCCTTCTTTATAAACTCCGATATGCAAAAGATTCAGCGATGCTTTTCTCTGATGTTTTCTTTTTTCACTTACCATGCTCATGCTTCCCACCCTTATCTGATAAATCGGATATACAAGATTGTCTATGTAACTCGCTGACAATCATTGTTGTTGCAGAAATACAAGTGCCCATATTTTCAAGCATATTCTTAAAGGTTAATGAAAGCTGATCATATTCTTTCTGGATGTCTCCTGTATCGATCTTCCTTGCATTAAAATCTTTGGAAACAAAAACGGATGCTGAATGCGGTTCATGTCCGGTATTAATAAAGGGAATATGGCCCAATAAATCTCCGGCAGAAAGATTCATCAGTGGAAGATACCCATTTTTTGTAGTACGGACTATTGCTGCTTCCCCATCAGTAATAGTGAAAACCCCGTCATCGCTTGAACCTTGTTCAATTAAAATCTTTTTACCCTTTAAGAACGCCTTAACATTTATATTTTTTGAACTAACATCAACAATCATGCCTGTAACCTGCTTCATGCGGTTACCAAGGCTTAAGATTATTTCTTTAAATTGAGGCGTCAATTTTATATACTCGCTGTAAAGCCTTTGGGAATCAAGAAGGCCCAGTTGTACTGAACCTGCAGCAACAACCGAAGCGGTCCGCACATTATATTGACCGGGCATTGTTGTTGCCAGGGTTCCAACGAATGAACCGACTGTCAGCCTTACTATCTTGCACGGTCCTTGCTGAGTCTCTTTAACAATTTCAACTTTTCCGTCAAGAATGACCCATATCCAGTTACCATATTTTCCCTCTGTGACTATTTCGTCGCCATCATGGTACTCTTCTTCTTCAACTACATAGGTATAATCAACCAGAGGGCCTCTGATAACAGGGATCAGAGAATCCTCTTCAGAACTCTCATCAAATGTTTTTGCATATGTAACCGGCCCCAGTTTCTCTATCTTACCATCATCAAGAAGTCTTAATGCATCTAAAGTAATTTCCATTCTGCTTTTTTGAATTACATTCTTTGTTTTTACATCCTCTGTGCGAAATTCAAATTCACCTTCAGTCCATCCAAAAAGAGCATGTGCAGCATCAAGACCTTCTTTGGAACCTGCTGCAGCATTAAAAAGGTTTCCTTTAACAAAATACATACGCCCCGGTTCTTCGGAATATTTGCTTTTTATTATCAAAACACCGGTGCTTGCGTTTGTTCCAAAAATCTGAAGCAGCTCACCAAGATTCAAAAAATTCAGATTGCCTGCCAGGGATAAGTCAGCCATTTATTTATCTGCCCATTTAAATTCTTTTTGCAAATGTAACAGAGTCAATTTCAGGGACTCTTTCAAAGTTTTGCCCACACCTTCACCAGTTAAAGCGCTTGCCGGAAAATAAGGAACTTTAAGCTGTCTGTTCAGATCATTCTGCATCGTTTCAACAGACATGATGGGAATACTTCCGTCTGCCAGGCTGGACATATCCCGCTTGTTATACTGAAGAACAAGAGGAGTCTTAAAAATATTAAGGCCGCATTCTTTTAAATTCAGGTCGAGATCCTTTAGTGAGAGAATATTTTTATCCCTCCTTATTGCGAAAGAATCGGCAACAAAAACAATTCCGTCAGCACCTTTTAAAACCAGTTTCCGTGTAGAACTATATTGCACCTGTCCCGGAACAGTATACAATTGAACCCGTATATCACACCCTTTTATTTTACCAAGGCCCATCGGAAGAAAATCAAAAAAGAGGGTCCTGTCGCCTTCGGTGTCAATTGTTACAAGCTGGTCGGTAACCTGTTTTTTATAAGTTTTAAAAATATATTCAAGGTTAGTTGTTTTACCTGACCTCCCGGGACCATAATAAACAATTTTGCATTCAATCTCACGATTTTTCAAATTAAATATTGCCATCTGGCACAGCTCCGTAAGACTATATCATATGCTGTTAACTGAATATCTTCAAATCGAGACTGTAACTTCCCATTTTGGGGCCTGAACTGATCTTTGTAAAAGCCGAAATAACACCTGAACCATTCAGGATTGCAATAGGTGAATAGAACTGGACATTGTCTAATTTCAATCCAACTTTAAATTTTTCAATAAGTATTTTTTCCCTGCCTGGAACAATTAAACTGACCGATTTGCCTGACTGGAAAGCTACATCAAGAATGACTTCCTGATCCTTTTGTGAGCCGGAACTAATTATAATTCCAACTGAATTTATGTCGAGGAACTCTTCTTCCTCCGTTTCCTCCTGTTCAGGAATATCAACCACAGACTCTGTCTCAGAAACAGTCTTTTCAAAAGTTGTTTCCTCATGAACGATCTTCTCTTTAGAAATATCTGCCGAAATATCTGCGAGGGGAAGTTCTCTTTCAATTCCTTTATCTTTTAACAGATTCTCTAAAAAAAACCGTATTTTTTCAATCTGTCCTGCAGGAAAGATTCCGGAATTCAGCCACTGCTCATATTGTGAAAGTGCCCCATCCACAGAGGAGGTTGCAAAATAGCATCTCAAAATATTCTTGGCAGCAACAAGCCTTAAGGAATCGTTCTTGAGTAATTCACTAAATTCTGTAATTGCTCTTTCGAATTGTCCGAATTTAGATAAAGCTATTGCCCCTTCAAGAACGGCTGATTCTTTATCGGCTGAAAACGAAAATTTATCTTTTATCAGATTCTGAATTTCAACAGACATTTTTGGCGTTTTATCGGGATCATTATATTTTGATATGGTTTCCTTTAACGATTCGATTTTTTTTGCTATTCCATCGACTAATGACTGCCTGTTTTCTTGTTTAACATTTTTTTCAATAAGCTCGGCAGCAATTTTGTATTTTACCATAGCTTCGTTCAGCAAGCCCTGAGTCCTGTAAATTTCAGCTTCCTGCAAAATCGATTTTATTTGTTCCTTAATACTCATAACAATTCCCCTTGAGCTGACAAAGCAATTCGTGTTCCAATATTGATGGCTTCATAACAAGTCCTATTTTTTAACATAACTTATTTAGAGGTTTAATGTCAATACTTGAGAGGCGTAAAACCTATTGACAACAATTAAAAATATTATTATCTGGAACTATCCGCATCATATGTTTTTTATTAATTTAGAGCTTTTAATAACTCCCATCTTGCCATGTCGGGGTATGGGCTTTAACAGGATGTTCCTCAAAGGTCTCCAATTATATAATACATAACAAGGAGTTTTTTATGAACAGGAAAGTAACAGTAGTGGGAGCCGGTAATGTTGGGGCAACAGTAGCCCAGCGTCTGGCAGAAAAAGAACTATGTGATGTAGTATTGGTAGATATTGTTGAAGGCGTACCGCAGGGTAAAGCCCTCGATCTTTCCGAAGCCGCCCCGATAGAAAAACATGATGCCCATGTCACCGGCTATAATAATTATGACGCATCAGCCGGTTCTGACATCATAATAATTACTGCCGGAATACCTAGAAAACCCGGTATGAGCCGTGATGATCTCATAAGCACAAATGCCGGAATCGTTAAAAATGTAACAAAACAGGTTTCAGTCCTTTCGCCAAACGCAGTGATTATTATTATAAGCAACCCTCTTGACGCAATGTGTCACGTAGCTTACGAGTCAAGTGGTTTTCCCAAAAACAGGGTAATAGGCATGGCGGGTGTGCTGGATTCAGCACGTTTCAGAACTTTTATAGCGATGGAACTTAATGTTTCAGTTGAAAACACCCATGCTTTTGTTCTTGGCGGACATGGCGATACCATGGTTCCCCTCCCGAGATATTCGACGGTTGCCGGGATTCCGATAACCGAGCTGCTTTCAAAAGAGAGGATTGATGCCCTTGTTAAAAGGACAGCCGGCGGAGGCGCAGAAATTGTTTCACTCTTGAAAACAGGAAGCGCCTATTACGCTCCTGCTTCTGCCGCTGTCGAAATGGCCGAATCCATTTTAAAGGACAAGAAAAAAATCCTTCCGTGTGCCGCATATCTTGAAGGAGAGTATGGGATAAATGGACTTTTCATAGGAGTTCCGGTTAAGCTCGGGGCAAAAGGAGTTGAAGAAATAATTCAGATCAAACTTACTGATGAAGAAAAAGCGGCTCTTAACAAATCAGCTGAATCCGTTGAAGAGTTGAAGGCGGTTTTAAAGAAACTGGGCGCCTGATCCGAAAGATAATCTCAAATTTGAGATTTCAAATTTGAGATTTCAAAGTCTCAAGGCTTCTTTTATATTTTTTGCGATTTCAGCGTTTATCCCGGGCAGAGCGCTCAATTCTTCGGGGGTTGCAGCCCGGATTTTTTTTATACTCCCGAAATGTTTTATGAGCATTTCCTTTTTCTTTTTTCCAATCCCGGTTATTTCATCAAGAGCAGAATGGATTGTTTTTTTCTGCCGTTGCTTCCTGTGGAAAGATATTGCAAAACGATGCGCTTCATCTCTTATTCTCTGAAGAAATAAATAAAGATCCCCTTCCCTTCCAAAGTTTACCGGGTTAGTCCTTCCATATTTATATATCTTGTCTTCCATCTCCCCCTTTTTTTCATCTTTCTTCGCAATTCCAATCAGTTCTATATTTTCATCAATTTCCAGTTCGTTAAACACTGTATGGGCAATGTTAAGATGTCCTTTTCCGCCATCAATCACAATAAGATCAGGATATGGTTTGGACTCTTCATTTTTACCGAAACGTCTCATAAGAACTTCTGCCATATAAGCATAATCATTATGATCTTCCACTGTTCGTATTTTGTATTTCCTGTAAAATTGTTTTGCGGGTTTTCCATTTTCAAATACCACCATTGCCGATACAGGATTTGTACCTGAAATATTTGAATTATCAAAGCATTCAATTCTAAAGGGTATGCTGTTCATTTTAAGGCGTTTTTGCAGGCGTATAAGAAGGTCTGTCGATGATGTAATAGAAGAAATTATGTTGTTCATCTCGTTTTTTGCATTTAAAATTGCCATTTTGATGAGACGAAACCGTCCGCCTTTTTTCGGCTCGTAAATCCTGACTCTCTCTCCTTTAATTTCGGTCAGCCAATCTTCCGTTAATGTCGCATCGTCTAATTCAATAGAAACCACCACTTCTTCCGGAATGAAATCAGATGTTTCATAGTACTGCCTTATGAACTCACGCATAATTTCAGAATTATTCGATATTATATCATTAAAACTGAAATGTTGAGTGCCCTGAAGATAGCCTCCCCGAATAACAAGAAGGGTGATTACCAGGTGCTCATTTTCTCTCGCTATTGCAAATACATCTCTGTCAATAAAATCGGTCGTGACCACTATCTGCTTTTCAAGGGTTTTCTGAAGGGCAAACAGCTTATCCCTGTAAACAGCCGCAAGTTCATAATCACGTGATTGTGCGGCGTTCAGCATTTTATCCCTGATTTCTTTAATGAGAACCGGGGTTTTCCCCTTTAAAAAGAGTGTTACCTCCTTAACTATATCTCCATACGTTGTTTTGTCTATCTCGTTACAGCAGGGACCAAGGCATGTTCCCATCTGGTAATTAAGACACGGACGTGTTCTTTTCCTGAAACTGGTCGTAGTACATTTTCGGAGCTTGAAAGTTTTGTGAATAAGCTTGAGGGTCTGGCGAACAGCCTGAGATGACGCAAAAGGTCCAAAGTACAACGCATTATCGTTTCTGGCCTTCCTGATTATGGCAAGGTTTGGATAAGAGCTGTTAATGTCGAGCCGGAGAGACGGATACCTCTTGTCGTCTTTTAATATGACATTGTACCGGGGCTTGTATTTTTTTATCAGATTAGACTCAAGTATGAGCGCTTCTTTTTCAGTTCCTGTTATTATTATTTCAAAGGAATCTATTTTTTTTATCAAAACTCCTGTTTTTAAATCTATCTTTTGCTGCAGATTCCCTTCGGTTCCTGTAAAATATGAAGAAAGACGCTTTTTTAAATTCAGGGCCTTTCCTGCATAAATTATATCACCATCGGAATTTTTCATCAGATAAACACCGGGACCTGTTGAAACACCCGATAACTTTTCGATAAGAGATTCAGACATCGTTCATGGTCCTGTGAATACAGCTAAAATTCAAAGACAATTTTTTTCTTGATTTCATTTATCCTGTCTCTCAACTCGGCAGCCTTCTCAAATTCCAGTTCTTGTGCCGCTTTTTCCATTTCTTTTTCAAGATTTGAGATAATATCATCAATATTATCCAGGGATTTATACCTGGAAATAGTCTCGGCAACTTTATCCCCGGAAACAGAGCCGGAGTCATAAGCCTGCTCGAATACGCGCGTTATGGCTTTTTCAATACCTGCCGGAGTAATATTGTGTTCCGTGTTAAACGTCTCCTGTATTGTTCTGCGCCTGTTTGTTTCATCAATAGCTTTCTGCATCGAATTTGTGACAACATCGCAATACATTATTACATTCCCATTTATATTTCTGGAAGCACGCCCGCAGGTCTGTATGAGCGATCTTGCCGAACGAAGGAATCCTTCCTTATCTGCGTCAAGCACTGCAACAAGGGAAACTTCGGGTATATCGAGTCCTTCCCTGAGCAGATTTATCCCGACAAGAACATCGAATACACCAATTCTAAGATCGCGAATAATCTCCATCCGTTCGAGCGTAGCTATGTCTGAATGAAGGTAACGGACTTTTATGCCGAGATCGGAATAATATTCGGTCAGATCTTCAGCCATGCGCTTGGTGAGTGTAGTTATAAGTACTCTCTCATTCTTTGTTACACAGGCAAGAATTTCTTCCAACAGATCATCCACCTGGTTTTGCGCTCTCCTCACAACAATCGGGGGGTCTATAAGCCCAGTTGGCCTGACAATAAGCTCAACAATCGAGTCTTTCCCTTTTTCCAGTTCAAAATCAGCCGGAGTAGCAGAAACATAAATAACCTGGGATAGTCTGGTTTCAAATTCCTCAAATTTAAGAGGCCTGTTATCAAGAGCAGACGGAAGCCTGAAGCCATAATTAACAAGGGTTTCTTTTCTTGATCTGTCACCTTTATACATCCCATGAAGCTGCGGAACCGAAATATGGCTTTCATCGATAAACAACAGAAAATCCCCCGGAAAATAATCAAGAAGGGTCGGCGGCGGCTCCCCCGGAGCTCTCCCGGTTAAATGGCGTGAGTAGTTTTCAATTCCGTTGCAGTAACCAATCTCCTGCATCATTTCCACATCGAAATGAGTTCTCTCTTCTATTCTCTGAGTCTCAATATATTTGTTCTCATCCCTGAAATAGCCGATTCTTGCTTTTAACTCTTCTAAAATCGAGTCAACAGCTTTTTGAAGGGTCATTTTCTGGGTAACATAATGGCTTGCAGGGAATATGCTCGTTTTAATTAAATTTTTCAAAACTGTCCCTTTCAGGGGATCTATTTCCGAAATGGCTTCAATCTCATCTCCGAAAAAATTTATCCTTATCGCCCTGTTTTCTTCATAGGCAGGAAATATCTCTACCCTGTCTCCTCTCACCCTGAAACTTCCCCTGAAGAAGTCTATATCATTGCGCTCATAATGCATTGCAATCAGACTGTATAAAAACTTGTCTCTGTTAAGCTCCATGTTTTTTTCAACGTCAGCCCTCATGGCAAGATAATCTTCAGGAGCGCCAAGACCGAAAATACAGGACACACTTGCAACCACAATAACATCCCTGCGGGTAAGAACAGACTTGGTTGCAGAATGCCTTAATTTGTCTATCATGTCATTGATGGATGAATCTTTCTGGATATACGTGTCGCTTGAAGGGATATATGCTTCCGGCTGGTAGTAATCATAATAGCTTACAAAATATTCCACGGCACTTTCCGGGAACAGGGATCTGAACTCGCTGTATAATTGGGCTGCCAGTGTTTTATTTGGAGCAATAACAAGAGTCGGTTTATCAACATTTGCAATTATATTGGCCATGGTAAATGTTTTTCCGGACCCCGTCACTCCGAGGAGCACCTGGTGCTTTTTTCCGGACATCACTCCGGAAGATAAAATTTCTATTGCTTTTGGCTGATCGCCTTTGGGAGAATAATCAGATACTATTTTAAAGTTATGCATAAGGTTATAAGAGTTCGGGGATTCAGGAGTTCAAGGGTTCAAGTGAAAAGAATTCATTTAAATCTAATTGTCTCATAAAAAGTATTTTTTTTTGACGGCAAAGTGAAAAGCTCCATCTGCAAGGCGTGCGAATTCTGAGGAATGAGGCGTACATGTTAGTACGCCGCAATGACGAAGAAAGAAGCACAACACAGCAGAGGGACTTTTCACAAAGCCGTCAGTTGAATTTCCATATGGTTCCGTCAGGCCGATCCTCGATTAAAACATCCATATCCGAAAGCTTCTTTCTTATTTCATCAGCCTTATTCCAGTCCTTTGCTTTTCGTGCTTCGAATCGCTCCTTAACCATGGAATCAATTAATGACGGGTCAATCGCCTTATTTTCCAGAAATTTTGTTTTCTTTTTATCAAAATAGGTTTCAGTTTTTTCAGAAAGTATCCCTAACACATCAGCAATATCAGAGATGTCACGGTAAATAGAGCTGATCATCTCCTTGATATCACTTGAGATAATTTCCTTGTTTTCATCCATCAGGCGATTTATATGCCGGACAGCGTCGAAAAGTATCCCGGTCCCTTTGGCGGTATTAAAATCATCATCCATGGCTTCTAAAAACCGGATCCGGTATTCACCTTGTTTTTGCTCAATACCCTTTGTGATAAGGTCTTTTTTCTCTTCGGCCCGCTTTATAAGCGAATATATTTTATCAAGGCCGGCATCAGCCTCTTCCATAGCTTTATCCGTATAATCTATGGGGCTCCTGTAATGATTGGATAAGAGAAAAAGGCGCACCGAGTCGGGATGGTAAGATTTCAGTATATCTTTAATAAGAAGGAAATTCCCCAGAGATTTTGACATCTTTTCATTATTAATATTTACAAAGCCATTGTGAATCCAGTATTTCGCGAAAGGTTTTCCATAAGCTCCCTCCGACTGGGCTATCTCGTTCTCATGATGAGGGAAAACGAGATCTTTCCCGCCTCCATGAATATCAAATGTTTCCCCCAGGTATTCGCTGCTCATTGCTGAACATTCAATATGCCAGCCCGGCCTCCCCTTTCCCCATGGACTGTCCCAGAAAGGTTCCCCGGGTTTTAATGATTTCCACAGGGCAAAATCAAAGGGATTTCGTTTTCTTTCATCAATATCAACTCTTGCCCCTGCTTCCATATCTTCCAGTTTGCGCCCCGAAAGTTTCCCATAATTTTCAAATTTTTCAACCGAGTAGAAAATATCGCCGTTTATTCTGTATGCTATGCCTTTTTTCAATAATATTTCTATCAGTTCAATTATCTTGCCTATGTGTTCGGTTGCCCGCGGTTCAATTGTAGCTCTTTTAATATTTAAATTATCCATATCCACATAAAATTCTTTTATATATTTTTCGGCTATTTCAATTGGATCAACACCAAGCTGCCCGGCACGGTTTATGATTTTATCATCCACATCTGTAAAGTTTCTTACATATGTCACGTCAAACCCGATCGCTTTGAAATATCTCAAAATAACATCAAAAACTACTACAGATCTGGCATGTCCGATATGGCAGGAATCATATACCGTGGGGCCGCAAACATACATGCTGACTTTCCCCGGTTTCACAGGCACGAATGGCACTTTTTTTCTTTCAAGGGTATTATAAATACGAAGCGGCATTTTCCTCCGGCAATTGAACCATAATTTCTTCACATAAAGATTATAATCTGCATTCAGACGGCAAAGCAAAAAGCTCATTATGCAAGGCGCACGAATCTTGAGGAATGAAGCGTACATGCTGGTACGCTGCAATGACAAAAGATGAAGTGCAACACACAGCAGAATGACTTTTTATGAAGCCGTAAAAATGTATCAACTGATCAATGCGATACACATTGCAGCAATCCCTTCTTCTTTTCCAATAATCCCAAGTCCCTCGGTTGTTGTGGCTTTAACATTAACAAGATCCTCATTTATTCCTGCAGCATGAGCTATTTCTGCTATCATTTTATTCCTGAAAGGAGATATTGCGGGTTTTTCAGCAAAAATTGTGGAATCAATGTTGTTAATTCTATATCCTTTATTTCTTAACATATCACAGGTCACTGCAAGCAGTTTCAGGCTGCTGATATCCTTGTATTCCGGATCTGTGTCGGGGAAATGGATACCGATATCTCCAAGGCCTGCTGCCCCTAACAGTGCATCACAAACTGCATGAACAAGAACATCTGCATCCGAATGGCCGAGCAAACCTTTTTCAAAAGGGATGGAAATTCCGCCAAGAATCAGTTTGCGGCCATAAACAAGCCTGTGAACGTCATATCCGATACCGGCACGCATCAACGATCTCCTGAAATAAATAGTGACAACCTGTTACGAGTTAATCACATATACCATTTTTTTTTATCCGTTTCTACTCAAATGAATATAATATTTAATCATCTGCAACGCACAAGTTTTTTGTAATAAATTATTGGCATAAAAGACTGCTTATGGTATTTTCAACCAATTTTTTATTGAAACACCCCTGAATGCGGATATTAGAGGAGAATGAATGGACATAAATGGTCTGATTGGAAAATTTAATAAAAGCGAAAAACATGCTCTGACTGAAAGCGAATCGAAACAAGTTCTCATAGAATACGATGTGCCTGTCATTGAAGAGAAAAAAGCGGCATCTCCTGATGAAGCGGTTAATGCGGCTTTAAGTATTGGTTTTCCTGTTGTTCTTAAAGGGCTTGGATCTTCTATTTTGCATAAAACGGAAATGGGACTTGTTCACCTCAATCTGAAAGATCCCGAAGAAGTGAAAGAGGCTGCTTTAACCATAGAGAAAAACGCCGGGGATAAACTCGAAGGTTTCCTTGTTCAGCCCCAGCTCAAAGGTAAAAGAGAATTTGTTACAGGAATGTTCAGGGATCCCCATTTTGGGCCGGTAATCATGTTCGGAATCGGTGGCATCTTCACCGAAGCCTTTTCGGATGTAACTTTCAGGATCGCTCCTGTTACAGAAAATGACGCGGAGGAGATGCTTGATGAAATAAGAGCAAAAGCGCTTCTTAATGAATTCAGAGGTGAAAATGCAGTTAACCGGAAACAAATTATTAAAGCGCTTACAGGACTTTCACGGCTTGCACTGGAACAACCACAAATAGCAGAAATTGACATCAACCCTCTCATTGCCCTGCCGGATGGCAATCTAAAGGCGGTTGATGCACTTATAATATTAGGGCCAAACAGCGAAAAAAAAGAGTTTCTTCCGGCAATACCTGCCGATGATATCGGTTCTGTTTTTTATCCAAGATCAATTGCCTTTGTCGGGGCATCCTCGCAAATGGGAAAATGGGGACACACCCTTTTTACATTGACAATAAGCGGGGGATACGAAGGGGAAATATACCTGGTAAATCCCAAAGGCGGAACAATAGCAAACAGGCCGGTTTACAAATCCGTTACGGAAATTCCAGGCAAAATTGATCTTGCAGTAGTTACAATCCCCGCTTCAGGGGTAATAAGACTGCTTCCCGATTTCAAGGCAAAAAAAATCAGAAACATGCTGCTTATAACATCCGGATTCGGGGAAACAGGTGTAAAAGGAAAAGAACTTGAAAAAGACCTCGTAAAGGCCGCCCAGGATGCCGGAATACTCATACTCGGCCCGAATACTATGGGAATATGCAACCCGCACATCAACCTTTACTGCACAGGAAGCCATGTCAGACCAAGACCGGGAGCTACCGCAGTCGTGGCCCAATCCGGGAATATGGGAACCCAGCTGCTTGCGTTTGCGGAACGGCAAGATATAGGAATCAGGGCATTCTGCGGCTCAGGCAATGAGGCGATGATAACGATTGAAGATTACATAGATGCCTTTGAAGCAGATAATTTAACAAGAACGGTTATGCTTTATGTAGAAAGTGTTAAGAACGGGCGTCGCTTTTTCGAAAGTGCCTGCAGGGTTGGGAAAAAGAAACCGATTGTTTTATTGAAAGGCGGAAGAAGCAAAGCCGGAAACCGTGCCGCCGCAAGTCATACCGGCGCAATGACATCAGATTCGAGGATATTTGATGCGGTATGCCGGCAGGCCGGTATTGTAATGGTAGAACAGCCTATGGATCTGCTTGATCTTTCAGCTGCATTTTCATCCCTGCCTCTGCCAAAAGGAAACCGCGCTGCCATAATGACTCTTGGCGGAGGATGGGGTGTCGTAACTTCAGATCTGTGTTCACAATACGGTCTTGAAGTATCTGAACTGTCTCCTGAGATGATTGAACTGATGGACAAAATTCTACCGCCCTACTGGAGCAGATCAAATCCCGTTGATATTGTTGGAGAAAATGATCCGTCTATTCCTATGACCATAATAGAAGAACTCTTGAAATGGGACGGTTGCGATGCGGTAATCAACCTTGGAATCTTAGGCCGGAGAATACTCTTAAAACGACTAGTAGACTCAATACTTGTCGCCGATCCGACTTACACTCCCGAGTATCTGGAATCAGTCAACAAAACACTTTCCGCTTTTGACGATAATTATATTAAACACATCGCAACATTGATGGAAAAATATAATAAACCCGTATTCGGTGTAAGCCTGCTTACTGATGAAAAAGATAAAACAGTTTACAGGGTCAGCGGCTGTTCATTTAAAGGAGTATTCTATCCCTCACCCGAACGTGCGGTTAAGGCTTTTGCAAAAATGTACGAATACAAACGCTTTTTGTCGAGGAAATAGCAGGTTTGTCTTGTTATAGATTCAACATTATGATATTTATCAAATAATAAAGACTTGGAGAGCTTTGAATATCTCCAATTTGTGCCCTGCCGAGACCTTTAAACAGATGTTATGCAAAGCTCTCACTTGTTGCACGATCATCCGAATTTTTATTTTTCCGGCAATATGATATAATATTCAGGAAACAGGAATTGGAACTTTTGGAATATACCCCTAAATTGGAACGCATCAACTACAGGTTTGACTTTGAAATAGGCTACCTTATCAAGAGCCCCTGCAGAGAATGTCAGGTAAGAATGAATTTTCCTGGATGCGCGGATACCTGTATTACATTAAACAGAATACAGGCTATTTTGTCGGAAGGAATATCCAGCACACGAAGAATCTGATACCGGCTGTTTGAACCATTTATTATGATTTTCAATACCCCGTCCGCTTGCGGCGGGGTTAAACGCGGTGATATATACCGCGATTATGGAATTAGGAAAAACATCTCATAGCGTTTA
>JAGVOC010000147.1 GCA_020052975.1 Desulfobacterales bacterium
AGCTCATTATGCAAGGCGCACGAATCTTGAGGAATGAAGCGTACTTATTGGTACGCTGCAATGACGAAAGATGAAGTGCAACACAGCAGAATGACTTTTCACAAAGCCGTCAATCTTGTATGATTGCTTTTGCCTCTTCCAGAGAAGAAGGCGTGTTAACATTAAAAAAAGATGTCAGTTCCGGATCTTTTGCGCGTAATTCTTTTTCTGAAATCTTTTTCACCCGGACCTTGTTAAAAAACTTGTCAATTTTAAACTCCTGTTTTTCAATCTGATTTTCTATCGGCTTTTGGCATCTTTTTGAATATACGGCACAAAGAGGCTCTAACCCTGTAGAAGTTTCCGGAATAACTATATCTATTTGCGGTTCAACAGCACAAAGAATAGCTTCAACCAGTTCCTTTTTCAGGAAAGGTGTATCGCAGGCCGTAATGAAAGAATGGGGTTTTGTTGAATAAAAAATGCCTGTATGTATGCCTGTAAGAGAGCTTCTGTAAGGATAAATGTCTGTTACGATTTTTAAATCCCATCCAACATATTTTACCGGATCATTTGTAACAAGGATAATTTCTTCAAATATATTACTAAAAACGGCGCATATCCGGTCAAGAATTTGCTTTCTGCCAATTTGCATTAATGCTTTATTGGCGCCTGAAAAGCGGGTGTTAAGCCCCCCTGCCAGAATTACCCCCGTAAAAGAGGAAAACATATCATATCGCCTTTCTTGTACCTGGTTAAAACTGGATGTTCTTCGAAGATCTCCTTCTATGGGGTCATCAAATTAGAATCGACATAATCGCGGGCAATTTTTATCGCACGGGTTATCTCTTTAACCTTTGGAAGCGCCTCTTCTATCATGCTGATATAATTATTGTTCTTTATAGCTCTAAATGACGGTATAAAATTTATGTCAAACACCCAGCTTACCTGGAGGAGCTTAAAATCATTCAAGGTTCTCAAATCCTTCATCTTCGCGAATTTCCGCATTCGAATCGATTCAAGCACCTTTTCAGAGTATGAAGGCATGTCGGGAAGCCCCAGGACAATAGCATTGCTTGGACGTTTTTCCATGTAATAATCCAGGAAAATTTTCCAGATATCAAGCTTGTCGGCATCCCGTATAAGTTTCATGAATAAAAGGTTTTTTTCATCTTCGCCTTCAGGAAGAAAAGCAGCATTGTGATATGCTATGGCTTTTGATATCAATATTTTCCTGTTTTTTGGCAATCCCGAAAAAATCTTGTGGATTGCAATTTGTCTTAAGCCAAGTTTTGCATGATTTTCAGAAAGGGCATCAACAAAAGTATGGTAAATCTCATACTGTCTGAACCTTCCCACATCATGAAACAGCGCAATGATTTCTGCGGTGATCATATCTTCCCGGCAAAGCCCAAGCTCATTTCCTATCATTATTATATTGCCGCAAACCCTCTTTGTATGTTCTTCTTTCAGATTTATCGGTCGATTGTACTCAGGATCATCGGTATAAAAACGTGAAACATAACCGGCAAACCAGTCCTTTAAAGAGCTTACCAAATCGCTGTTCATAGGAATTTTTTCTCAATCAGGTCTGCAATGCCCTTAATATCTCCGGTGCAGAATCTTGGTACATTGAGTTCTGAGTCATCATCCGTTACAAGCGCTATAAGGTTATCATCATTCTCGCACAGCGGTTCCGCGTGCCTCACTTTCCTGAAGACCTCTATTTTAGGTTTATTCTCTCTCTTGTAACCTTCGGTTATCACAATATCAACATCTGAAAAATATTTTACAACAGAATCAATGGTTTCACCACCACCATTCTTAACCATGGCAATGCTTTCCGGGGAAACCACAATTATTGTATCTGCTCCTGCTGCCTTGTGGCGCCAGCTGTCTTTTCCTTCTCTGTCAATTTGAAAACCATGATGGGCGTGTTTAATGGTTCCTATCCTGTAGCCTCTTTTTTTTAGCTCCGGAATCAGTTTTTCAATAAGGGTTGTTTTGCCCGATTCCGATTTGCCGACTATTGAAATTATGGGTGTCATGTATAAATGGTTCCTTGTTGCTGCAAATCCGTCTTTCTTTTATCCGTCACGCCCGCGCCAACATTTTCAGATAAACAGTGCCTGTGGCAGATACCCACTATCAAAACTTCTGACCTTGTAATTTTATAGACGATCCTGTAATTGCCGACGCGCAGTTTCCAGTAACCCT
The DNA here is from genome assembly GCA_020052975.1 of Desulfobacterales bacterium. The sequence continues at coordinate 2,197 of JAGVOC010000147.1, forward strand.
TCAGGGTCTTCCGCAGCGGCTCGCCGTGGTCCTGGGGGGCTGCCTGAAGTCTCTTTTCAATAGCAGTCCGGATTTGTGTTTTAATCTTCTCGTCTAAAAGAGGCAAGTCAACTTTACGAACATCGGGATGATAGCGTAACAGGAAGGGCATTTTCTTATTCCCAGACCTGCTCATGGGTCAGAACTTTACAGGGATCGCAATTTTTTTCCCTTTTCTCCGCGAAAGCAGCAAGAGAGGCGTCTTCCTGCAGTTCCAGGGATTCCTTTATCAAATCGCGGGCCAGCATGGACAGGGAAATACCCTTTTCTTCGGCCAGACCCTGCATGATACCGTAAAGCGGCCGATCGACGGAAATATTGATCCGGGGATTTTTTGTCGGCATAAATCGCACCTCCTTTATGAAAAAAGTGTAACACTTCTGTTACGTAAAAACAACTCATTATAGTAAATGTCATAAATCTATTCAATTTGAAATAGCTCCGATCGGAACATTATTCTGACAATCGCTATAATGATGAGGGAGTTGGGGTCTTCGGGAGCGGAGATTGCGTGTTATCTTGGAGTGACAAACTCATGCATTACCCGTGCAGTGTCGTCTTCCTGAATCCTCCATATTCTCATCCTGGCGCCGGAAGATTTCAGAATGAGCCTGCTGGAGGATATGAAGCAGTAGATAAAAAGGCAGGAAAAGGAATAAACCGGGGGAAAGAGGTATTTTGTACAGGTATCTTAACGGTACTGGTGAAAGTCGATATTATATTTTTTTGCTTTATAGTTGAACTTCCTGATGGTTGTTTTCATGATTTTTGCCGCCTGGGCGCTGTTTCCCCTCGTATTTTTCAAGGCATCAATAATCTTTTCCTTTTCAAGGGTTGCAACTGCATCATCAAGTGAAAGAGAGGGCATTGTTCCGGATTCAGAACCGGTCTGCAGGGTCGGCGGAAGATGGTAGCTGTGAATAACTCCTTCTTCACACAATAAAACAGCCCGTTCAATGCAGTTTTCAAGCTCACGCACATTCCCAGGCCAGTGGTAAGCCATCATCATGTCTATGGAAGGAGTTGAAAATCGCCTTATATCCTTGTTGTTTTCACGGGCGTATTTTTCCAGAAAGTAATCGGCAAGAAGCAGGATGTCTGTTTTTCTTTCCCTTAGCGGCGGCATATAAATAGGAAAAACATTCAGGCGATAATAGAGGTCTCCCCTGAAGGTGCCTTCTTCAACCGCCTGCTCGAGGTTTTTATTAGTCGCGGTTATAATGCGCACATCTGTTTTTATCGTTTTCTGACCTCCGATCCGGTCAAATTCCTTTTCCTGGAGGACACGCAGAAGATTTACCTGAACGTCAAGATTTACCGAGCCTATTTCGTCGAGGAAAATAGTGCCTTTATTGGCAAGCTCAAATTTTCCGAGTTTCAGTTTGATGGCACCCGTAAAGGATCCTTTTTCATGCCCGAAGAGCTCGCTTTCGATGAGGTTTGAGGGAAGAGCGGCACAGTTTACTTTAATAAATGGCCCTTTGGCTCTGTTGCTGTTGTAATGTATTGAATTTGCAACGAGTTCTTTGCCTGTTCCGCTTTCACCCCTTATAAGAACAGTTGCGTTACTTTTCGAGACCTGAGAAATCATTTGATATACTTCACGCATCCTGCCGCTGTTGCCAATAATATTCGTTACGCTGTATTTATTCTCAAGCTCGGTTCTTAACCTTCTGTTTTCATTTTTCAATTGTTCTTTTTCAAGATTGATGTTCTCGAGGTTTATGACATGTCTTGCTATCATTGTTGCAATAACAGAAAGCAGTTTTTTCCCTTCTTTAAGGGGGTAATTCGGATCATAAGGCCTGTCCACGCTTAAAGCTCCAATTACATGGTCTCCTTTTTTCACAGGAACACAAATAAATGAGAGTTCCTGTTTATTCGAAGCTTTACGAGAAGCTGTCCGATTGAGAAAAAGAGGCTCTTCGCTAATTTTGGCTATGGCAACGTCCTTGCCTGTCTGAATAACGCGTCCTGTAATTCCTTCTCCCAGTTTATATTTCACATTTTCGACGACATTTCGCGAGATGCCATGCGCTACCTCGATATGAATTTCATTTCGCAACGGGTTCAGAATTGTTATCGTTCCGCGAACCATATTCATGGAGCTGGATAGAATATCGAGCACCTTGTATAATGATTTCTTAAGATCAAGGTGTTCATTCAAAGCATTGCTGATTTCGTAAAGCAGGGTAATATCTTCTATTGTTTTCATTAGTTATCAATCAAATTTTGAAGGGTTTAAAAGAAAAACATATTTTTACGAAGCTGTCAGCCTTGATGGACTCGTAAAAAGTCAAAACTCAGACGGCAAAGTAAAAAGCTCATTATGCAAGGCGCGCGAATCTTGAGGAATGAAGCGTACTTTTTGGTACGCTGCAATGACGAAAGATGAAGCGCAA
>JAGVOC010000216.1 GCA_020052975.1 Desulfobacterales bacterium
GGCGCGAAGGACGTGATCGCGAAATATAAAATACCCATGGAATTGGTCCTGAACAAGATGAATATGTATAACAAATGCAGGGAGCTTGACTGATATGAGTAAGAGGAATGTAAAGATAAACGTCGAATATCTCACGAGGGTTGAAGGACACGGGAATATAGTCATCAATGTAAAAAACGGAAAACTGGAGACCTGCCGCCTCGATATTGTTGAATCGCCGCGCTTCTTTGAGGGGATGCTCCGGGGCCGCTCCGTATTCGAAGCACAGCATATCACGAGCAGGATCTGCGGCATCTGCGCCTGCGGACACACCTTGGCCTCGATACAGGCGGCAGAGGCGGCCCTCGGCATAACACCCACTGCACAGACGATTCAACTGAGGAAGCTCTTGCTGCATTACGAAACGCTTGACAGCCACATCCTGCATATCTATCTTCTCGTTGCACCCGATCTCCTGGGTGTGAAGAGTTTTGTGCCGCTTATCAATACTCACAACGATGTGGTGCGGCGTGCCCTACGGATGAAAAAGACCTGCAACGACGTCTGTGACGTGCTCGTTGGGCGCCATGTACATCCGATCTCCGCGATCGTGGGTGGTTTCACCAAGCTTCCGCGACCAAAGGACCTTGAGTCTATGCATGCAATGCTCACGGGTATGAGGCCTGACATGGATGCAACCGTCGAGCTTGCGTTGAAGCTGAAATTCCCTGATTTCGAGAGGGACACGGAGTATATTTCCCTCGTGAGTGATGACAACGAATATCCGATGCTCATGGGAGACCTCGGTTCAACCGATGGTGTCAGGATGGACAAGAAGGATTACCGGAAAATGACGAACGAATTTGTCGTTCCCCACTCCTCGGCGAAGCATGCGAAACTGAGCAGGGATTCTTACGCTGTCGGAGCTCTCGCACGGTTCAACCTGAACGCTGAGAAACTTCTTCCGAAGGCAAAGGATGCCGCTGCTGCAATAGGTTTGAAACCAAAATGCATCAACCCATTCCTGAATACAGCCGCGCAGCTTGTAGAATGCGTGCATTGTCTGGAAGAGGCGATTGCGATTGTCGAAAAGCTCCTGAGTATGCCTCTCAATTATGATGAAGAGATCGTGGTCGGACTGAACGAGCAGGGAAAGATACCGGTAAGGGCCGGGACCGGGGTAGGGGCAGTCGAGGTCCCACGGGGTATTTTATTCCATCATTATGTAACCGATCAAAACGGGATTCTTACCGGGGCAAACTGCATTATCCCGACGAACCAGAACACCGGGAATATCGAGTGCGATCTGATGAAACTTATTCCGGAAATACTCGACAGGACAGACGAAGAAATTACCCTTACCGCAGAAATGCTTGTCAGGTCGTATGACCCGTGCATCTCCTGCTCCGCGCATTTGATTGATATACGGTTCAGGGACAGATACTAAGGAGTTCATAAGTATAAATCCCATTCACCTGTCAATTTTGTCATTCTGGCTTTACATCATGGGCTTATTATTTGAACAATGAACACAGAAAGTGCAGGCAGTGCTTAAAAATTATTTGTATTCCTTTGCTTTCCAGGCTATCGGGGATTCATGAGCGATAAGGGCTAACATCTTCTTATGGCGTAAGCGCTGAGGAATTCAGTATCTTCCTCAGCTACCACTGACCAATAAAAGTCACAGAATGAACAGGTACGGTATTTCTGTTCATATGTTTTTTGCACTGAACCGTAACACTGTGTCTGCAGTACAACCCAGCAGACCCGCCCGGCGTTCCTGCCGCCATGGATTCCGTCAAGCGTTCTTTCCATCGAGGCAGGACACGAACAGGTACCTGATAAATGAGAACAGTGCCTGTGCATCTGCAGCCCGCAGCCCATAAACTGCCAGCAGTTCAGTTTCGTTGTATCACCAGAGACAGAAGAATCAAGAACAAGGGACCACCTGCGGATGTCTTTTATCTGAGGGATGATTTCGTCCCCGAAATCCCTGATCATTTTCCGGGACCAGGCAACATAATCTGATATGCCGATATTCGAGTAATAGATGCCTTTTGTCACTATGTCTTTAAGCCATTGCACGGCAGGTTCTCCCGTTTTTCTCTCTTGTAGCCTTACGCATGACTTTGACCTGGCTCGCCTGCCCATCCCATACAGAGATCCCTGAAATCCACAGCGTCCATTTCCTGCTCACACCATAAACACTCATAAGTCATGACCGACCAGAAACAGTTCCAGCAGCATTGGTCAGATGCGTGAATGTGCTTCTCAATGGCGACGTTTTCGTTAAAGTATATATTTCTCTGAACCGCGCGCAGATCATGGATAACCATACATGCCTCTCTCGTCTCCTTCGGCAGCCCGGCTGTGCTTGTATACGCTCAGCACCCTTCGCTTTCCGCCCCTTTCTCACGAAAGGTTTGGTATTATCGGGATTCTCCTTTCTAATATACAGAATTCACAGTATTTGTCATTGATATCGCTCAATTCCGGTCTTAACAAAAGTCAATGCGGCTTTTCAGAGCAAACAGTAAAAAAGCCGCTGGAATGGGCGGCCGCGGTAAATGACTGAAACTTCGCGTGCGTACTCCGGAGGAACAGGGAATACTGAGGTGTGTATCCAGTGAGTTATTGAAAAGAGTCCAGGTTCAGTATAATGGACCCGTCTTTTCCCCTCTGAATCTCATGCTGTTTCTCCAGTGTTTTCAAGAGACGGCTGAGATGCTCCGGGGTAATGGCAAGAATCTGGGCCAGTTCCTTATGCTTCAATGGCAAAGTGATTTTTGCCTGTTTGTCAGCCCCCTTTTTTGAAGGCATATCGGGGAGGAACCTGAAAAGCATATGCTTCAGGCGTTCTTTTGCGGGAACACACCCGAGTGTCACCAGTGTTCTTGCATGATTGAATATTTCCTGGCTGAGCAATTTTATTAAATGAATGGAGAAGTCTGTGTTTGAATGTACAAGATGCAGGAATTTTTCTGCGGATATGCATCTCAGTGCGCATTGGGTCAATGTTGTTATGGTGAAAGAATAAGGTTCTCCCAGGAGCACGGACGGAGCGCCGATAAGCCAGTTCTGATGCCTCAGACCGGCAATCACTTCATGCCCCTCCTGGTCTGCCCACGTTAATTTGACCTCTCCTGATTTCAGAAAATAGACAGCATTGGAAGGCGTATCCTGCCTGATTATTTCGGTGTATGCAGGATATATCTGGACAGGCCCCCACCCGTAGGTGCTGCAGGTCGGCTCTTCCAGAAAAGAGAGCAGGAAGGAATCCAGCCATGTGCTGTTGTCATTCTCATAGGGCAGACCGGAACAGGTGTCTTTCATGTCGGAGCAGATCCTCCTTCATCCATTATAAGTAAAAATGAAAAAAGATTGTCAATCTCCGGAATAGTCCTAATTTTTTGTATAGAAAAATGGGAGAGAGTTAATAATAAGCATATGCTATAATTTAACCAAACAAACATTGAAAATAATAGTCAAAGAAAGGACAGATAGATGCCAAATGGTGTTGCATTAACGATAGGGCTTAATTCAGTTGATCCAAGACATTATCAGGGGTGGTCGGGTAATCTCAATGCCTGCGAAGCTGATGCCATGGATATGGCTGAAATCGCAAAATCGCAAAAATTCAAGGTTAAGACCCTTTTCACCAGGGCGGCAACGAGAAAAGCGATTATCGCTGAATTGTCAAAGGCGGCTAAGGCGCTGAAACCGGGTGATATTTTTATGCTGAGTTATTCGGGCCACGGCGGACAGTTGCCGGATATCAACGGCGACGAGCCTGATGCAATGGATGAAACCTGGTGTTTATACGACGGTGAACTTGTCGATGACGAACTCTATGCGATGCTCGGAGAATTCAGGAAAGGTGTGCGTGTCCTGGTCTTCTCAGACAGTTGCCACAGCGGCACTGTAGTTAAGATTGCCTATTTTCAGGGTACCATGCACGCATGGAATGCAAGGATAAGTTCCCAACAAACGCATTACCGTTTCATGCCTCCGGATGTTGCCTTGCGGACCTACCGGAAGAATAAGAACTTTTATGATCCGATCCTGAAAAACCCGAAGCTGAGAGGAACAGCTGAAAAAATAAAAGCATCTGTCCTGCTGATATCCGGCTGTCAGGATAACCAGTATTCTGCAGACGGTGATTTCAACGGACTCTTCACTGCAAACCTCCTTCACGTATGGAACAACGGGAGATTCAAAAGAGGATACAGGGCTTTTCATAAAGCTATTGTAAAACGCATGCCGCCTGACCAGACGCCAAACTATTTTACGCTAGGGTTGCGCAATGCAAAGTTTGAAGCACAGATACCGTTTGTGGTGTAAGTAAAAAATCTTTCCCATGAAGGAGAATATACTTGTCGTATAACTGGGAAGGTGATCTCATACTTCAGAATACCATGATAGAGAAGAAAAGGTATGTAATCGGGAATAGCAATATACAGATAAAAGCAGATATAAGGGAATGGATATCTTTTGAGGACAATATTGTGATAAAAGAGGTAATAAACAAACTTGCGGACGGAAATAAATTGCCCAGAACTAAACACCCCGGAGATTTTGACAGGAGGGCAAGGGTCCTTTGGGATTTTATAGCAAGGAACATTCTCTATGTCCACGATAGTAAACAGCAGCGCAAGGAAGATTTCTGGCTCTTCCCTCCGGAAATTTATACCCTGAAGCAAGGAGACTGTGAAGACAGTAGTTTCCTGCTTGCAAGCCTGCTTCTGGTAAGCGGTATAAGCCCCTTCTGTGTGAGGATAGTGTTGGGAGAGGTGTGTGATGAAAATGGAAAATCCATCGGCGGTCATTGCTGGCCGGTCTATAAAAACGAGGCAGGTAAATGGTGTATTCTCGAGAGCACACTGGACAGGATTCCGTTATATTTTCCTGAAGCAGACAACCTTTCAGAAAAGAAGCAGTTTTTTCACTATGTTCCTTGTTACTGTTTCAACAACCGTCATCTCTGGTTCATTTTCCCTGAAGATGATCGGAATGAAAAGATGCCGCAGAATCTGAACAGATATCTCAGACTTCGCCGCAATAAGGTGAATATGAACAGGATCCGTTTCCCTTCCGGTTAGTAGCTCTCTTGTGCGGGTCTATGGGATCGTATCGACCGAAGCGAACTGTGGCTCATGGAGCGGGATCAGGATATCCGCCATTTCTCTGACTTTTATCATAATATTGTATGCTTCCTTCGGGTTTATTGGAGTCCCGGGCGGTATGATGTCCATCTCCATAGCCTTAATTCGGGGCGGCGGATTAAAATTTTCCATGATCACACAAAAACCGGTAATCGCTGCGGTGCCCTTTTCAGTATCGATCAATACTGTCATGCCCCCTTCAGTATGGGCAGGGGTATGTATTACCCTGATACCGGGAAGGATGCCGGCATCTCCGGACAATTTGCGGATCTGACCGTTCTTCTCAACGTCGGCGATATAATCTTCCATATAGCGGAAGTCCAGCGGATGAGAGTTATGAATGTTTTCGAGTTCCTTTTCATGTACATAGAACACTGCGTTCCTGCATTTATCGTCATTCTCGCAATGGTCGTTATGCAAGTGGGTGTGGATTACAATATCGATATCTTCAGGTTTCAACCCCCACCGGGCAAGCCCTTCTTCGAAGGTGTAAATCTTTCCTCCAATAGCTTCCTCCCGCTCTTTTGATTTCAGGGGAGCGAACTCGCCTGTATCCACAAGTATCTTTTTATCTCCTCCTTCAAGATACCAGCAGTAAATAGGAATAGTATAGAGCTTCCCGTAGTCATGCTGGTAAGTCATCATTCCCTTGTCGAAAACTTTTGTCCCCATTACGATCGGATGTATCTTATAGTAATTCATAGTGCTCATGCTAACCTCCGCATTTTTTTATAGTAGCTGTTGCTGAGGAAAATATTCAACGTGAACAAAATACGCTTTCAGCGAAAATTTAAAAATGAACCTCTGTTTCAAAAAGCAAACCCTTCATACTTTTCTGCATACTCTGTCATTCCCGCTTGCCGGGAATCCTTCTTCAAAACGAATTACTGCGGAGAGAAGACAAGAAAGATTCCGGACGAGCCGGAATGACAAAATACGTATAGGATATATGATTTCATAATCACAGGTGTTCAATATTAATTCGCAGATGACACATGAAAAAAAATCCTTGACAAAACCGTACCATGAAGATATCATACTAATAATGATAATCATTATCAATAAGAGAGGAAAGGGATAGCGAATGCCCTGGAAAGATGGCACAGGTCCTCCGTGGTTGCAGGGGAAATTCAAGGGATGTGGTTACAGGTTGACAGTACCCAGACAGGCTATCCTGGATGTCCTGAATAGCACAACTGAACATCTTTCTGCTGAAGATATTTATTTGAAGGTACACAAAGTGCATCCTGCAATCGGGTTGACGACGGTATATCGAACATTAGAATTGCTTGTACAAACGGGGATGGTGTTCAAATGCGACTTTGGTGATGGCAGAGCCAGATATGAATTATCTGAAAATCCAAAGGGCATTGGACACCATCACCACCTTGTTTGCACCGGCTGCGGAAGAATAATTGATTACACTGATTTTGTGAACGAAGAAATAGAGTTGCTGAAAAGGACAGAAAAAGGACTCTCGAAAAAATACAATTTTAAGATAACAAATCATATGATACAGTTTTACGGCCTGTGCGAAAAGTGTCAGTAGATATATTTTTTGAATTAAAATGATAATGATTATCATTAACAAAAGAGAGGAGGTGATATAAGATGCCATTCGGTGACAGAACAGGACCTCAGGGTTTAGGGCCGAGGACAGGAAGAGGGGCAGGATATTGTTCCGGCTTAGGTATGCCCGGTTCCATGAATCCTGTGCCTGGTGGATTGGGATTTGGCTTTGGTCGTGGACGCGGACGGCGGAATTGCTACCGTGCAACCGGTCTTCCTGGATGGGCAAGAGCAGGCTATGAATATCCTTATGCACCATCATTTACCGCGAAAGAGAAGAAAAGCTTTCTCAGGGAAGAGGCAGAATTTCTGAGAAAGCAGCTCGAAGACATACAGAATCGGATCAGTAACCTGGAGAAGGCCGAAACACAGGGAAGTTGATAAGCAACACCAGATTGTCATTGCGATTCTGCTCCCCCTTCCTTCGTCAAGAGCAGACGTTGTAACTGTTCTGCCTTGAGGGCGGATCGCAATGACTTTTTTCCAACTATAATGGAGGTGAAAGAGAGTGAAAGTTGCAATATCTACAGACGGTGGATTCGTATCGGAACATTTCGGAAGATGTCCGTTTTTTACGATAGTTGATATTGAAGATGGAAGGGTTACAGGTACTAATAATTTAGAAAATCCAGGACATCAGCCAGGGGCAATCCCCAAATTTCTCCATCAAAAGGAAGTCAACTGTATCGTAGCTGGTGGCATGGGGATGCGTGCAAGAGGATTTTTTGATGAGGCAGGCATTCAGGCAATTTTGGGTGTTACAGGAAAAATTGATGAGGTAATACAGGCATTGCTGAGCGGGACGTTGAAAGGCGGTGAGAGTCTCTGTAAGCCTGGTGCGGGTAAAGGATATGGTCTCGATAAAGAGGTGTGTGACCATCCTCACGAAAAGCATGATAAGTGCAAACATTAAAAAGAGGAGATAATTGTGAAAATTTGTGTAACAGCGCAAGGGGATAATCTGGATGCATTGGTTGATCCGCGATTTGGGAGGTGCCAGTACTTTGTTATTGTGGATACGGATACAATAGAATTTGAGGCGATAAAAAATCCGAACATTGATGCCCGGGGTGGCGCAGGGATACAATCAGGACAGATTATGGCTGACAGGCAGGTAAAGGCAGTTGTGACAGGGAATGTAGGTCCGAATGCTTTTGAGACACTCAATGCCGCCGGGATTTCTGTAATAACAGGCGCATCGGGTAATGTCAGACAAGCCGTAGAAAAATATAAAAAAGGGGAATTAAACCCAACACAAGGACCAACAACCGGCGCCATGATGACGCATGAAAAATAAGGAGGTGATTGAGATGCCAAGAGGTCAGGGTCAGGGGTCTGGTATGGGCGCCGGTATGGGAAGAGGCGCCGGAAAAAGCGGCGGCAGAGGCGGAATGGGAGGGAACAAGCGTGGAGGACCGGGAGGTCAATGCGTCTGCCCGAATTGTGGTGAGAAAGCAGTCCATCAGCAGGGGGTTCCCTGCTCCACGGTTAACTGCTCCAAATGCGGGGCAAAAATGGTGAGGGAATAGCGATGTTAGAAACCCCGCCATTGCCAGAGAAAGAGATAAGTCAACTGAGAGCGATTAGTTACCTCTTCGCTGTCCTGTCGTATTTGCAGGATGAACCTTTGTGCGGAAGATGCAGTTCATTCGCAAAAGTTTTTGAGAAATCGATGGAAATATTTCTGGTGATAGAGAAGGCTCTGGGAGGAGACAGAAACAGACCGGAGGAAATGAGGATATTGTTTTCGGGTATCTATGGGGTGTTGTCAGGTCTGAAGATTCCCGATAATCCGGCAAGACAGAAAAAGGAAGGGAATTGCGGGTTCCCTGCCGGGGTATGTCTGGCGAAAAATGCACTTGCGATGTATGAACAGATTGACGAGCAGAGGGAAAAGAGACTGATATTAAAAAGAGGTGGAATATGAGTAAGGAACAGGAATGCAAAACGAATGAGAGCGGTTCGAAAAGAAAGCTTCCGACAAGGGAAGAGGTCGAAGAGATACGGGAAAAGCTTGCCCTGCAGGATAATATGGGTCGTATCAAACACAAAATTGTTGTATTGTCCGGCAAAGGTGGTGTAGGAAAAAGCACTGTTGCCACCAATATTGCGGTTGCCCTCTCGTTGAAGAACCAGAAAGTGGGTCTGATGGATGTGGATATTCACGGCCCGAGCATACCAAAGATGCTGGGGCTTGAAGGGAACGAACTGAGAGGAACAGAAACAGGACTTGCCCCGATAGTCTATAGTGACAATCTCAGGGTGATGTCAATCGGTTTCATACTCAGGAGTCAGAACGATGCGGTTATTTGGCGGGCGCCGCTAAAACACAAGCTTATAAGAGATTTTCTCACTGATGTGCAATGGGGCGACCTGGACTATCTTATTATAGATTCTCCTCCGGGAACTGGTGACGAGCCGCTTTCAGTGGTACAGCTTTTAGAAGACGCTGATGGTGCGGTAATTGTCACAACACCGCAGGATGTTGCGCTCATCGATGTGCGTAAGGCTATTACCTTTTGCAGACAGGTCAAACTTCCTGTCCTGGGTGTTGTTGAAAATATGAGCGGGTTTATCTGTCCTCATTGCGGTAGGACCGTTGATATATTCAAGACCGGCGGGGGAGAAGCAATGGCCCTGGATATGGCAGTGCCTTTTCTTGGACGTATACCGCTCGAACCCAAGATTGTTGATGCAGGCGACAGCGGAAGGCCTTATCTTGAGTACAACCGGGAGTCAGAGGCAGCGAAAGCGTTCAAGACAGTAATAGAACCGATCCTCAGGCTGACTCCTGAGCAAAAATCTGCGGCTTCAGGAGTGTGATCACATGCCGGTTTATGAGTATAAATGTGAGGGGTGCGGATATCAGTTTGAAGTGAATCATTCCATGAATGAAAACCCGGCTGTCTTCTGCCCAGAGTGCAGGACAAGTTCGAAAAAGATGATTACCGGAGGAACAGGGTTCATTATGAAAGGCTCTCATCCGAAGGATACAGGCATCCAATGCGGAAAGGAACAGACATGCTGCGGCAGAAGCACCCCTTGTGAGACGCGTCCGTGTGACAAATGATGAATCGTATTTTCCGGAAATAGTATGACAATAAAAGCAATAAATTCGCAACATCACGCGTACTCAATAATTCGAATATGAAAACAATGAAAATAGAAGAATGTCAACTCTTTGAGATCATAAAGAAGAGTCTTCCGATAGGATTCACCCTTGTCGATGAGGAAGGGATGATTCTTGATTTCAACCCTCAGGCTGAAGGAATCACCGGCTACCTGAAAAGTGAAGTAATCGGCCAATCTCATCTTGAGATTCTCCATGGCACAAACGACAGGGAAGCCTGTCCGCTGTTTCGATACGCCCTTCAGAGACAACAGCAGACGGCTGCGGTGGAGACGAATATCAGGCAGAAAAGCGGCGAAATGATTACGATAGTCGCTTCGATATCGCCTCTTTTTGATGAGAATCAGAATTTCATCGGAGGGGTTGAATTGTTCAGGGATATTACAGAAATCAAAAAACTTGAACGAGAACGAAGAAACATCCTTCCGATGCTCGCTCATGATATGAAACACCCTGTGATCACTGCGGGCGGGTTCTTATCACGACTGCTTGCGGGCAAGGCAGGCACTGTTACAGAGCCTCAGTCGGGTTACCTGAACATCATAAAGGATGAACTGCGGAAAGTGGAGGAGTTGATAAGCGATTTTCTCGAATTTTCCAGGTTTGAAGCATCAGAATACAGACCCTTAAAGAGCGCCTTTAATATAGAGGACGCCATACGAAATCAAATGGAAATAACGAGATTGCATGCAGAACAAAAGAATATACAAATCTCTTTTGATTACCCGGACACCCTGATTCCGGTAATAAGCGCTGACGGAAAAATGATAGAACGCGTTATTTCAAATCTGCTCGACAATGCAGTGAAATACTCGCGGCAGGATACGAAGATATCGGTGAAACTGAACGACTGGAACCTGGAAGTGCTGGTCCAGGTGATTGATGAAGGGGTTGGCATATCTGAGGAACATCTCCCGTATATTTTTGACGCCTTTTATCGTGTGAGCAGAGATACGGAAGGATCCGGTCTCGGTCTTTCCATCGCAAAGGAGATCATAGAGGCTCATGGCGGTAAAATATGGGCAAAGAGCACCCCTGGGACAGGAAGCATATTTAGTTTTACCCTCCCGAAAGGTGAGCGATAAAAGTTTTGATGTGAATAAAAAAACTGCCGGACGCGGGTTCCGGACCGGCAAAACCAAGGAACGATAGGAGGAAAAATTCATTGATCATTTCTGTTGCAAGCGGAAAAGGCGGTACCGGAAAAACAACCATCGCAGTGAATCTTGCGTTGTCTCTTAAGAATGTGCAGCTTCTGGACTGTGATGTGGAAGAGCCCAATGCTCATCTGTTTCTGAACCCAACCATATCGATTAAAAAAGTTGCCACTATCCCAGTCCCTCAGGTTGATGAGTCGCTCTGCACATACTGCGGAAAATGCAGCGAGGTCTGCGCTTACAATGCGATTGCAGTTTTCCCGGGGGACGAAAACAAAAAAGGAAGAGGCGTTCTGATCTTCCCCCATCTCTGCCATGGATGCGGAGGATGTACACTGCTTTGTCCGGAACACGCCATAGGTGAGATCGAGAAAGAAATAGGTGTTATTGAAGCAGGCATATGCGGGGATATGCAATTTGTCCACGGGAAATTAAATGTCGGTGAAATCATGTCCCCTCCGTTAATCAGGCAGGTAAAGCAGTATATTTACCGGTCACGCACTGTAATCATTGACGCACCTCCTGGGACATCCTGTCCTGTTATCGGCTCGGTGAAAGGAAGTGATTATTGCATCCTTGTCACCGAGCCGACTCCTTTTGGTCTGCATGACCTTATTCTGGCAGTTGAGGTCCTCGAAAAAATGAAGATTCCCTTCGGGGTTGTAATAAACCGTTCGGATATCGGAGATGGAGGAGTGGATAATTTTTGCAAAGAAAAACATATCCCCGTACTCATGCGCATACCGTTTGACAAGGAAATCGCGTTCCTCTATTCGAACGGAATTCCTTTCGTCCGGGAAAAGAAGGAGTATATCCGGAAATTTGCAGATATGTTTGCAGCCATAGGAGCAGAAATTAATGGGAAATCTTCAAGCTGAAGGATATCGGCGACATGTCCTTGCCTGACAGAGAGCTGTCTGTGCAGGATTTTTATCCCGGTGCAAGAAGTTGGAAGAAGCTGGATCGAAATGAGAAGAGAATGAAAGGGACAATACAATGAAACAGATAGTAGTAATCAGCGGAAAGGGGGGCACAGGGAAAACAGTGTTAACCGCGTCCTTCGCCTCGTTGGCGGGGAACAAGGTAATGGCAGACTGTGATGTGGACGCAGCAGATTTGCATCTTTTGCTGAAGCCCGAAATAAAGGAACGGCATGAATTCAGGAGCGGCGTAACCGCCAGAATAGACAAAGACATTTGTCAGGAATGCGGTGAATGTATTTCGGTCTGCCGCTTCGAGGCAATAAGTGAAGATTTCATGGTTGATCCTGTTTCCTGTGAGGGATGTACTGTCTGCAGTCATGTTTGTCCGGCAGGTGCGATTATCATGGAAGAGAATGTTTCGGGAGAGTGGTATATTTCGGATACAAAATATGGTGCGCTTGTACATGCAAAGTTAGGCATTGCCGAAGAAAACTCAGGCAAGCTTGTTGCAAAAGTGCGGCAGATTGCAAAGGAGATAGCCGAGAGAGAAGAGAAGGATTATGTGATAATCGACGGTCCTCCGGGGATTGGCTGTCCTGTTATTGCAGCGCTTTCGGGTGTTGACCTTGCGCTTATTGTTACAGAACCGACCCTCTCAGGCATGCACGATATGGAACGGGTTGCGCAGGTGTCCAAACATTTTAGGGTCCCGACGAAAGTGGTGATCAATAAGTACGATTTGAACCCGAAAAACAGCGAAACTATCAAACAGACTTGTGAACAGGCAGACATAGGGGTGGTTGCACTTCTTCCGTTTTCCCGGAAGGTCAGTGAATCAATAGTTCAGGGAGTCCCTCTTGTCGAATTCAGCAGGAACGGAATAGCCGGAGATATCGCGCTGCTATGGGACAGGATCAAATAGCATGAAATATGTATACGGACCCGTACCATCACGGAGATTGGGTTTTTCCCTCGGCGTAGATATCGTGCCGTATAAAACCTGCACAATTAATTGCATATATTGTCAGATTGGGAGGACAACGCAAAAGACTCTGGACAGAAGACCTTATACTCAGAAGGCCGATATCCTTGAAGAGGTGAAAGAAGTTTTAGACCGCAAACAACAAATAGATTATATTACCTTCTCAGGCTCCGGGGAGCCGACCCTTAATTCAGATATCGGAGCATTAATAAAAGAAGTCAAAGCGCTGACTTCTCTCCCTGTAGCAGTTCTCACGAATGGTACCCTGCTTTTTATGGATGACGTGCAGAAAGACCTCCTGAACGCAGACATAGTGCTTCCTTCTCTTGATGCCGTGTCTCCGCAGGTATTCAGGAGAGTGAACAGGCCTCATCGTTTTCTGAAAATAGAAACGATTCTTGATGGTCTCAAAAAATTCAGAAAGCGTTACAATGGCCGGATGTGGCTTGAGATCATGCTCATAAAAGACTACAATGACAGTGCGGAAGAACTTTCACGCATAAGAAGTGCTGTTTCCGGGATACATCCTGACAGGGTTCATCTCAACACTGTTGTCCGACCCCCATCTGAAATATATGCAAAACCGCTGAGCAGAGAAGAAATGGCAGTCGTGAAAAAGTATCTGGATGAAGATTGTGAGATTGTTGCGGAGTTTCATGGTCAAACGACCGGAGAAGCACACAATGTTGAGGATGCTATTATTGAAATGGCGAAAAGACGTCCCGTAACAATTATCGATATAGCGAACGTCCTTGGAATCTCGGAGATGAATGCCGGGCAGATGATAAGCGGACTGAGAGAGAAGAAGAAGATTGAAGAAAAGCAGTATCAGGGTGAAAAATATTATTCACATACAACGGCAAAATAGAAGCTAACCCATTCTGTTTGCAAATGAGTTCATCGTATATCCCGTTCCATAATAGGTCTTCATGGGCAACGAAATCATATTAAAAGTTAAAAACCTGAGTGTGAGGTTAGATGGTCACAATGTTATAGAAAATCTCTCTTTTCAGGTAAAAAGTGGAGACGCAATTACCATTTTAGGTCCGAATGGAGCCGGGAAGACAGTTTTACTCAGAACTCTGTTGGGTCTCTTGCCTCATGAAGGAGCTATAGAATGGGAGTCAGGTATTAAACTTGGGTATGTTCCTCAAAGATTACCATTCATAAAGGATATCCCGTTAAGCGTGAACGATTTTTTTAAACTGAAGAAATCTTCTGAAAGAGAAACAAAAGAGATTTTAGATTCTGTTGGATTCCGGGAGGATTTGACAAAGAAAAAAATAGGCGATTTATCTTCAGGACAATTTCAGAGGGTCTTGATAGCATGGGCTCTTATCAAAAACCCGCAGGTCTTGCTTTTTGATGAGCCTACAACTGGTATTGATATAAGCGGCGAGGAGACAGTCTATAGTCTTTTAGCAAGGTTAAAGCAGGAAAGAAATCTTACAATGCTCTTGATTACCCATGACTTGAGTGTTGTATACAAGTTTTCAACTGATGTTATTTGTTTAAACAAACACCTGGTATGTTATGGCCCTCCCCGGAAGGTCTTAACCCTGGAAAATCTGCGGCAACTTTTCGGCGAAGAAGTAAAATTTTATCAACATAGACATGGTTGAAAATATGGGGAATCAATTTATTTTAAGCCTGATCACCGGAATTTTCATCGGGGGTGCATCCGGATATTTAGGATCTCTGATGTTAA
The DNA here is from genome assembly GCA_020052975.1 of Desulfobacterales bacterium. The sequence continues at coordinate 14,611 of JAGVOC010000216.1, forward strand.
GCAAAAGAATGGCTCTGGTGGCAGGTCCCCTTGGCCATTTAACGTTGCCGGGAATAGCGCTTGCCTTGCTTTACGGTTTTAATGTCTCTTTAGGCGCATTTCCTTTCGTTATCTTAGGGATAATCCTCATATGGTTATTTGAGATAAGAACGAAATTGCCAATGGAGGCCTTAACCGCTATTGTTTTTTCCTCAGGGGTGGCCATTACTTTCTTATTTTTACCGATTGAACAGGCAGAAACAGCCTTGGTGGGCGATATTTCCCGGGTGACTTTTTGGGAAGCAGTAGTCTCTCTCATCGTAACCACTTTGCTTGTCTTAGTAGTAAAAAAAATTTATTCAGGAATGGTCCTCATGAATATTTCCGAAGACCTGGCCAAATCTGAGGGCATGAATGTCAGAAAATACAATCTTGTTTATTTAATCTTGATTGCAATTATTGTTGCATTAGGTGTGAAAATGGTCGGCGGCCTTTTAACTGCGGCATTAGTGGCAATTCCTGCTTCCGCTGCTCGAAACATAAGCGGAAAATTAGCTCATTATGCATTCGGGGCAATGATTATTGGAGCGATCTCTTCTCTTCTCGGTATTGTATTCGCTGCGATATCGGGACTGCCTCCTGGTCCTTTGATTATTTTGGCAAATATGTTTCTGTTTCTGACGTCGATTGTTTTTAAAAGATGAGGAAGAAGTAATTCGCAAAAACAAAATAAAAAATAGCCAAAGGAGGACGAAGATGGCCAAGAAATTAGTTATCGATGAAGATTTATGTGAAGGCTGTGAGACATGTGTTTCTTTGTGTCCGGATGTATTTGAAATGACATCTGACGCGAAAGCAAGGGTTAAAAGCAATGATGCCTGTGACTCATGCAATTGCCAGGAGGCGATTGATTCCTGCCCTGTCGGAGCGATCAAGTGGGAATGACTTGGAAGGGTCAGCGCAGACGTGTCTCACCCAATCCGGATCTGTAAGAAGGGTATTCCAACGGGGAACACGGCATGTAGCAGTATATTCAGGGTGAGCTTGCGAGAGGCGAAATAAAGAACCGTATAGGGAGGGAGAGCAGATGGAAAAGGATGAAATACCTCTTAACCAGTCAACAGATGACGATCAGGAAATATCTGCAGAACAGAGGGCATATATCAAGAAAATGCTTGAAAGGCTTATGGAACTTGGTATCGGAGCAGTCTACGGAGATGAAGAGAACGACAACGATGTGATGATTGATCACCGGGGAAGACTCTCCCTCTGCAGGGCAGTCTGCTGCAGTTTTATTTTTGCCCTTACAAAAGAAGAAGTGCAAAAAGGACATATACAATGGAATCCGAAACGACCCTATTTTATTGCCAGGGATGAAGACGGATTTTGCACGCATTTGGACAGGAAGACTTTCATATGCGGCATTTGGGAAGAACGTCCCCGGAGATGCCGTCAATACGATTGCAGGAAAGACCCGAATGTATGGTTGGACTGGGGGAAAAGCATTATGAATCCGAATGCCTTTGACCATCTTCAGAAAATGCGGAGTCCATAAAGCAAAAATATCTGTTGGCAGGAAAGAATACAGCATATGATCTCAGTTTCAGGATAGCATTCCAGCTTTCCCAAGATATTCAGGGCCGATTCTTCTATGGATATGCAAGGAGTTTTTTGCAGTTTGAGTATAGAAACAAGCAAGAAATTTTGGCTGTAGAAGAGAAAGGACACAATGCCATTTGGCTTTGGAAGGTGTAACAGAAGGGGCCGGGGCAAAGCTTTTGGTGAAAAGGGGCTGTCTCTACCCGCCGCTCACTGTATATGTCCCAAGTGCGGGGCAATAGCGCTTCATCAGCCGGGCCTTCCCTGTTTCCAGACAAAATGTCCGCGATGCAACTCACCCATGGTCCGCCAATTTTTTGACGGGCATTCATAGAATAATGTTTTCTATCGCAGAAACGCCGACTGAAAAAACGGAAAACGGGAAGGAAGAACAGGCCCAAGGATTACAAAAGGGACAAAGGATAGCCTTTATTGCAACCTTCGTAACACTCCTTTTGGCAGTTATGAAGGGCGCCATAGGCTACCTATTTGACTCCAGGATCCTGATAGCTGATGCCTTTCACAGCGGAGTTGATCTTCTGGCTATCTTTGCATGCTGGTTTGGTCTCTGGATGGCATCCAGGAAAAAATCCGCAAGATTTCCCTATGGGTTATATAAGGCCGAGACCCTGGTCAGTTTAATCATAGGCGCATTAATAGCATGGGCAGCTATAGAGTTATTACAGGAGGGATATTATAAGCTTTCTTCTGTCACCCATCCCCGGGCATTTCCGCTTTTACCGGTTACGGCAAGCATAATTTCTCTTATTGCCGCCTATTTTATCGCAAAAAAAGAAAAGGCTGTCGGCACCGCAATCAATTCCCAATCCCTGATTGCCAAGGCAAGTGAAACCTTTTTAGACATCTTTACCTCCCTCGTTGTCCTGACAGGCATATTGTTGGCCTATGCAAGGATTCCCTTTATAGAGGGCTTTATTATTATCTTAATTTCATTACTCATCCTCAAATTGGGCATAAAAAACATCTGGACATCTCTCCTGGTCCTGATGGACGCGAATCTTGACCCGGAATTGCAGTCCGAGATTGAAGAGAAAATAAACAATATCTATGGCGTGAAGGGAGTCAGTGAGGTAAGGATACGCCAATCTGGTCCGCTCAAGATGGTGGAATGCAAGATTGCAACCAGTCCGTCGCTCTCGCTCTATAAGGCCCATGAGCTGGCTGATACGGCGGAGGACTTTATCATGAAAAATTATAAACACATTGAGTCGGTTTTTATTCATGTGGAGCCATCAAGGGAGAAGGCTGTATCGGCTATTATTCCTGTGAAGGACATTAACGGGATGGGCTCGATAGTCCATGGCCATTTCGGCCGGGCCCCGTATTTCATCATAGTAAGGCTTGGCACTGACAATACTGAAATAGAAGATTTTTACTATAATGAGTTTCTTCATGAGACAAAACATGCGGGGATCAAGGTCATAAAGGCGGTTATCAAATATAAAATAGATGTGTTGTTTACGTCGCGGATCGGGGAAATCTCCTTTTATATGCTTAAAAATAACTTTGTTGATATCTACAGGGCTGAAGAAGGCCTTTCGGTAAGGGAGATTATCGGGAGGTACCGCAATAATCAGATTGAACGCATTCTGCTGCCGACACATTCAGCAGAAGAAGCCCAGGCGGGAAATTAAAAAAAGCTGCGCCTCCTCCTCCGGGAGTTGGAGCGTGAGCGCGGTGAGACGCGAAGGAGATTGATGGGTTTCTGGCGGGGTTTCTGAGGCGAGACGTGAATACCTGATGTCCCCATCAAATGAAAACTGTCAGAAATATAGCCGTTTTCCGTTTTGATAGAGAATTCCCAGGGAAAGAGACAACAGGATATGAATTTTAACGCGGAGCAGAGTTCTTTATAGGGGAGACCGACTGCTCTGGTTACAACTTCTTTAATGGTCATTACGGGATGTCCTCTACCCAGAGGAGTCGCCTATGAAACTGCGATTTTTCAAGGGCATTAAGCAGCCTGCGATCTGCCGTCACCATCTTGCATGTTGTTTTTTCTGCAAGCGCTACATAAAGGCTGTCATAAAATGTCCTCTTTGTAAGACAGGCTATATCGAAGGCATTACGCATGAGAGATTTAGCGCTCCATACATGAAAAGGCACAGCTTCAAGAGCGTCCAGTATTGTTGCTGCCTTTTGCCGGGAGTAATTATCTCTCGTTACCTGCTTCCATACAATATTGCTTATTTCAGAAAACAACAGATCAGGGACAATAAGCTCAATCTCAGGGGTCAGCAATCTTTCAGCATCTTCGCTGTAATCTTCCGGCAAGTACCACTTTATGACAACACTTGCATCAACAACACACCTGTTCAACGCTCCCGATCCTCTCGGATAAGTTCAGCGCTGTCTGAAAATCTCTTTTTCCCGAAGCCTTCCCTTATCTTCATGGCTCTTTCCCTTGCTTCTTCCATAGTCATTTTTGCCGACTGTTCAAGGATGGACTTTGCCTCTCCCTGAAGCGACCTGTTATGCCGCTTTGCCTGTTTCTTTAACCGCTCAATCGTTTCAGTCTCAAGATTCCTGATTAATAGCTGGGGCATGATTGTCATCCTCCTTTCACCCTGTTATCATTATGATAGCAATATGATATCTCTTAGTCAACTGCAACGTCCTCCGAGTTCTGGTTTGACCTGCAAGCTCAATACGACCTTGATGTAACTGCCGATGCGCCCGGTGAGCGTCCTGGGAAAGAAGTCAGGATATATTTAAAAGTCTCATAAAAGTCTGCACCAGAGCCCATTCGCCAAAAACGTTGATTACTAAAAATGACTATTACACGAGAGGCTCCGTCCTGATTCTCAATGCCCTACTCATTGCATCAAAGAGCTGGTAGAATAGAAATTATCAAGGAGGAACCATGAAAAAATCAGAATTGACATTGCCGGAAATCGCTCTCATAGCGGGCACACGCGGAATGATTGGAGCAGGAGCCGGTCTATTATTGGCAGACAGCCTCAATGACGATCAAAGAAAGTCCATAGGGTGGACACTGTTGATTATTGGAGCGATTAGTACAATCCCATTGGCTATAGAGGTTCTGAGCAGGCGGCACTGATGCTGTGCTCGGATAGCGGTTTCCGTGGCTGACTTCAGAAGAGAGTTCGGACCAGATGAACTTCTTGCTCAATATTCATATCTCTTTTCCGATGATCTGAAAGATTATCCGATCCTTGATCTTGCCTGCGGAGACGGACATAACGGGATATTCCTTGCGTCAAAGGGTTTTTCAGTCGTTCTGACAGACAGCTCGGAAGAGGCCCACAGTCAGGCTATAGTGAACGCACAGGCAGCCGGGGTAACTGTACAATTCCGGCAGGTGAACCTCGAACAGGAAGGCGTCAATCCTCTGGAAGGTATCACCTTCAGCGCAGTCCTTGTTTTCCGCTATCTCCACCGCCCGCTCATCCCCTGCATCACGAAGTCTCTGAAACAAGGCGGAATTCTTATGTATGAGACATTCACAACAGAACAGACCCGATTCGGAAAGCCAAAAAACCCTGACCACCTACTTAAAGCCGGCGAGCTTCTTTCATGGTTTCACGACTGGGAGGTGATATATGCCTTTGAAGGGATTATCGGCGTCCCACCGAAAGCCATAGCCCAGCTTGTGTGCAGAAAGGCGTAAGGACCGCTCTTCGCAGATACGTTTGCTTGTGGCTAAGTGAGAGATTTTGAGTTGTTCCCGAGCAGGCTCATCTTCTCATGGTAGCTTAGAATTATTTTCCTGTGTCTTTCAAAAAACAAAAACATTTCTGACACCTGCTTATAAACACCAGGCAAAAATCGAAATTGCTGAAGACTACAGCCGGGACTAAATACGCTGGAATTCGTGTATATAGAGTCTTCCAAATCGAA
>JAGVOC010000486.1 GCA_020052975.1 Desulfobacterales bacterium
TTAAGATCTCTAACACTTAAAAATTTCATGATTTCACCCCCAAATGAGGCTCAATTGTATACCAAACCGAGACACATTGCAAGCGCAAATTTTATTGGATATAGAACGTCATGCATCAGCCGGCGCCGCCACAAATTTTTCAAGAAATCCACGGTACTCACCCGGCGTCGGCTGGATGCAGTTATTGGGCAACTCCTTATTATTATAACTCATTGTATCCCTTTAACAATTCACATGTCAGAGGATAGCCCTCTGTTGTTTCCCCTATATCTCATCGGAATACTCAGCTATTAACTCATATTCTAATTGAAGATTCTCATATGCGGCAAATGCAGCACCTTCAAGTGCAGGGAATAACTCGTCAAGAATTTCGCAAAGCTCAAATAGATTGAATCGTCAGTTCAATAATGAAGTGCAACACTTGGGAAAGCGGAAAGGAAAGTGCTATCCTAAGTGTTTATGGAAAAATACAATCATTTAACGTTAGCCGAAAGGGATGTAATAACAACTATGCTTTCTGAGAAGCATACCTTAAGTGAGATAGCCAAATCTCTTGGGCGAAGTAAAAGCACTATCTCACGTGAGTTAAAACTAAACTCTTCTCCGGAGTATAAACTCTATCTCTCCCATAGGGCTCATGGAAGAGCCGTGCAAAGGAGAAAGAAAGCAAGCACAAGGCTGAGGCTTAAAAACAACCAGATCTTATCATATGTGACATCCAAGCTCAAAGAAGGCTGGTCACCTGAGCAGATCGCCGGTAGAATTTGCATTGACCATAAGGGTGTGTCTATAAGCCACGAGGCCATCTATCAGTATATCTATCATCCTGAAACCGAAGGTCATAAGGACTTGATAGGGTGTCTTAGAAGAGCACACCGCAAACGTAAAACAAAAGGCATCGGTAGAAAAGAGCGAAAGACCAAGATACCTAACCGCATTCCTATTGATCTAAGGCCTTCTTCAGTGGAAAAGAGAGTGCATTACGGTCACTGGGAAGCCGACAGCCTGGTGTCAAGACAATCTCTTGTTGCACTGAACTCTTTGGTGGAGCGTAAAAGCAGGCTCCTTATGCTTACAAAGTTAAGAAGAAAATCTGCCGATGCTACCTGCAAAGCCATTGTTAACAGGTTAAAGAACTTACCTAAAAAGGCAAGAAGGACTTTAACCCTTGATAACGGAACTGAGAATGCCATGCATGAAGAGATTACATCTTCTACAGGTATCAAATGCTTCTTCACTCATCCCTACTGCTCGTGGGAACGTGGTACTAATGAAAACTTAAATGGCCTTATCAGATGGTACTTGCCTAAAGGCACAGACTTCAGTAATATTAGTGATGAACAGATTGAACACATTGAATCGTTAATCAATAACAGACCCAGAAAATGTCTGGGCTTTAAAAAACCAATCGAAGTTGCTTCCCCTTTTGTTGCACTTCATTATTGAACTGAGGTAGTTAATCTTTGATTTCTGACGTTCCTTCGCATTAGAAACAACAATCTCTCTCTCAAAATCTGCGGTATAACCAAGTAAGGAATTCCACAAATCAATCTAACGCGGCGGGTGAGCGGGGGGGCTTTAGCCCTTCGTTCGAACCGCTTTGATGGGCCGCGCTTCGCGGCACATCAGGTTCGCGTTCACGTAAAAATCAGCCGCCGAGTTTACGAGGTCGGCTGAAGCGATATGTTCGCCGAATAGTTCTTAAACTTGATTTTCTACTTCAACAGACAGTTTCAAGCCGATACTATGAAAAACAGAACTCAAGCTTTTTAATTTTGGATTGCCTTGTGTTGAAAGAATTCGATAAAGATTTTCACGGTTGAGCTTCGTTTTTCGTGCTATTTCAGAAATGCCCTTTGCGTTTGCAACGTCTTTTAATGCCATTAAGAACACTTCCTGGGAACCATCCTCCAATGCGGCATTTAAATATTCTGCGGCCTCAATAGGATCGAGAAGATCTTCTTTGAGATTATTTTCGTATTTTTCTGTTACTTTTTTCATTTCACTCTCCTTTGAAAATCGGCCCAATATGCTTGAGCCAACTGAATATCTTTTGACTGAGATTTTTTAGAACCTCCGCACAGTAAAATCACGATGGTCATCTCTGATTTCCCATAATAAACCCGATATCCCGGGCCATCAATGTTATTAAACGACAAGACGAGTGTAATAAAAACAGGCTTTTTATGAAATAAAATTGGCATAACCCATTAATATAATTATACTAACTTGTCGGTTAACACCACAAACGGAAGGAATACACACATTTCGGTAAATACCAACAGCAGATTACCGAGCTGTCTATGATTATGGTTTTTTGAAGGTTTTTAATATCATGAAGGATATGTTTTAATTTCGCATTAACCTCTTCTCTCAGAGTTTCCATAACAACCTCCTATGAGTATATAAGATCTCTTTTCTTTGTATCCAAATATGGGCGGAATTTTCGTACCCATCTTGATGAGCGGAAGGTAAACATCTCAGAGCTTTTTTATCAAAACCTCTCTTGGCTTAACCCCGTCTGACGGGCCAATTACTCCCTCCTCTTCCATCTTCTCAATTATTCTGGCCGCTCTGTTATAA
>JAGVOC010000374.1 GCA_020052975.1 Desulfobacterales bacterium
GTGATTCGTCATCGCACCGCGTCCGAACGACTCTGCCAGAGCCGCAACAGTTGCGCTGTGTCAGATACGCGCCTGGTGTTCGATATAGACAAGTCCGAGGGACCTCAACAATGCCTGATAAATCCAGCATTCTTCGTTGTCGAGCGCTGCGCTTCCGACGGAGGCGATAGCGGTCGTACGGTTTACGGTTTGGCCTTTATCATTTTTCAGTGTGAAAGAAGCTTCCCTTGTTGCCTTGATCCTTTTCGTGATTTCGGCAAGAGTCCATTCCCAGGATACCTTCTTCCATTCCTTTGAATTGGGCGCCCTGTACATCGGCTCGGTAAGCCTGTTCTTGTTTTCGGCAAGCTGAGAAAGTGCGGAACCTTTTGAACAAAGGGCGCCGCGGTTAATAACATGATCCGGGTCTCCTTCAATGTTTATGACGCGGCCCTTGTCTTTGCTGGTGTGTACTATAGCTCCGCATCCTACGGCACAATAACAGCAGATCGTGGTTGTCTCCTTTGCGTCCTTGGTTTTAAGCGTTAGTGCGTGAGCCCTGACCGGAGACAGGTCAAACCCCATACCGCTAACGGCGATTCCGGCAGCAGTTGCGCCGGAAATCTTGATAAACCTTCTTCTTGTTACATTCATAGACTTACCTCCTTTTCTCTACCCCAGTTAATAAAACTTCTATTCTTAATAAAAGCCAGAAGTGAGTAGACTGCTTTTCAGCCCCCTATTGCGGACATCCGGCCTGAAATCATGCCCGAATGGTTTGCAACAAGAGGGTGTTCAAAAGGTTTATTGTAAACCGCCTTATGGATAATTTCGGCCAGTTCACTGTCGGAGCATCCGTTTCTAAGCGGGCCTTTAAGGTCTGTCTCGTTTTCCGATAAGAGGCAGGTCTTTAAATTTCCGCTTGCCGTTAACCTGAGCCTATTGCAACTGCTGCAAAAATGCTCGCTTATCGGTCTTATAAAACCGACTTCGCCTTTTGCGTTTTCGAACCTGAAACGTTTGGCAGGACCGTCAAATAACATGTTTTCAACAGGATCCAGACGGCCTATGGAACTGATACGGTTTTTTATCTCAGGAGCAAGAAGCTGTCTGGATATCATCGGTGATGTGCCTATAGGCATATATTCAATGAACCTGATCTGAAACGGATAAGATAATGACAACCTGGCAAAATCAGGCAGTTCATCGTCGTTTATACCGTTTAATGCAACCACATTGATTTTTACCGGATCAAACCCCATATCAAGCGCCAGCATTATGCTCTCCCATACCTCATTGAAAGCATCTATCCCTGTAATTCTTTTGAATTTATCTTTATCAAGGGTGTCCATACTGATATTCAAGCGCCTGATGCCTGCGGATTTGATCTTCTTTATTTTTTCTTTCAGGAAAACACCGTTTGTCGTGATGGAGAGATCTGAAAGGCCTTCCAGGCTGCTCAATCCGGCCAGAAACTCACAAATGCCCTTCCTTACGAGGGGCTCGCCTCCTGTTATCCTGATTTTTGATACTCCAAGATGTGTGAATATCCGGGCTATTCTGAATATCTCCTCGTAACGCAGAATCTCTGTGCAAGGGAGTTTTGAAATTTTTTCATGGGTCATGCAATATATGCATTTCATATTGCATCGGTCGGTAACGGAAATACGAAGGTAGTCAAGCCGGCGTTTATATTGATCAACCAGTTTAATTTCAGGTAGTTTTATTATACTTGCGCAGCTTGGTGTCATCCGGCTTTTTTTAAATTTAGTATCAGGGATGAAAAACTCAGATTAGACAAGCAATTTTTTATTCTGATTTGGTAATATTGTCAAGCATGTCAATAATGACATATCGTAAAAACTTAATATTTGCCGCAAAACGGCATAAACTTATCTTTTTACGTAGTGTTGAAGAATGGCATCGCAAAGGCCCGGTATCGTGAAGAATTCTGCGATAATACTGACTTTAAATCCCATCTCTTTTGCGGTATCGGCGGTAATGGGGCCAATTGCCGCGACAATTACATCCTTCATGAGTTCTTCAACAATGCCGGCCGGGAGAAGGGCGGCAAAATTTTTCACCGTAGAAGAACTGGTAAAGGTTATGAGATCTATGGTTTTATTTTTAAGCTCCTTAATCAGGTCAGCGGCCCCACCGGTTACAGCCCTTGTCTGGTAAGCTGTTATTTCATCTACAAATGCACCCATTTTTACAAGCTCTTCGGGAAGTACGATTCTTGCTTCTTTGGCACGCGGGAGCAATATCCTTTTCCCTTTCAGGTCCTCATTCCGGAAAGCATCAACAACAGATTCAGCTCTGTAACTTTCCGGGATAATATCGCTTTTAAGTCCGTAACCGAGGAGCCTTTCCGATGTTGCAGGGCCGATAACTGCTGTTTTAATCTTATGGAAAGAGCGCATATCCCTGCCATTTGCAAAAAGTCGCTCAAAAAAGAAACTTACCCCGTTTACGCTCGTAAAAATCAGCCAGTCATATGTTGAAAGGTTCTCAATTGCCTTGTCAAGAGGGCTGAAATCGTCCGGAGGCTCAACTTTTATTGTGGGGAATTCGAGGCATTCCGCCCCAAGGGCAGACAGTATGCCGACCAGATCGCTTGCCTGCTCCCTTGCTCTTGTGACGGCGATTCGTTTCCCGAAAAGAGGTCTTTTCTCAAACCAGTCCATCTTTTCTTTCAATTTTACGACATTTCCGACAACAATTATAGCAGGAGCTTTAAGGCCGGCTGCTTTGACGCGTTCAACGATGTTCCCGATGGTTCCTGAAACGCTTGTCTGCCTCGGAGTTGTTCCCCAGCGGACAAGGGCAACGGGAGTATCGAAGGACATACCGTGATTCATAAGACGCATTACAATATTGGGAAGATTTTTTACACCCATGAGGAAAACGAGAGTCCCGATTCCTTTTGCAAGCGCTTCCCAGTTTATGCCTGATTCTTCTTTTCCGGGATCTTCATGGCCTGTAACGAAAGCAACAGTTGATGTAAACGTCCTGTGGGTTAACGGAATTCCGGCATATGCCGGGGCGGCTATCGCGGAGGTTACGCCGGGAACAACTTCAAAAGGAATACCATTTTCTATCAGCACTTCAGCTTCTTCGGCGCCACGTCCGAAGATGAAAGGGTCTCCGCCTTTAAGTCTCGTAACCATAAGGCCCTCTTTGGCCTTTTCGGTAATAAGGGCATTTATGCCATCCTGGGACAATGTATGGTCACCGCCCTGTTTCCCGACATAAATTATTTGGGCCTCTTTTTTTGCGTAGTTGAGCAGAGTTGGAGATGCCAGATAATCGTACACTATTACATCAGCACGTTTAATGCACTCCATGCCCTTTACGGTAATAAGGCCTGGATCTCCCGGGCCTGCGCCAACAAGGTATACTTTGCCTTTTTGAGTTTTCATTTTTTCCCGTGAGATAATTTTGACTTTTTACAGGGCTGTCAGATTTTCAAGCAATTTTTTAGCTCCCATGGAAAGGAGGCGGTCAGCAAGAGCGATGCCTATGCTTTCCGATGATTCAAGGGGACCTGTAAGCTTATCTTTGAGAACAATATTTCCATCAAGATCGGAAACGAGCCCTGTTATCATAAAATTATTATTATCTGTCTTTCCGTGGCCTGCAATCGGAATCTGGCACCCCCCTTCGAGCCTTTTAAGAAAAGCACGCTCACCCGATACTACTGCGCTGGTCAGATAATGATTTAATGCGGTTGCATAACCTGATATCCTCGGATCATTTTCTCTAATTTCAATACATAAAGCTCCTTGTCCGACAGCCGGAAGCATTATTTCTTCGTCTATATATTCAGTAATTAGTTCTTCAAGCCCGAGCCGTTTTATTCCTGCCGCTGCAAGTATTATTGCGTCAAACTCACCCGAATCAAGTTTTCTTATTCGTGTATCAAGATTACCTCGCAATGGTAAAATTACCAGATCCGGCCTTATGTGCTTTAACTGTGCCATGCGACGGAGACTGCTTGTGCCAATCCGGGTGTTTTTCGGAAGCCCGGACAAAAAAAGCCCGTTTTTTGAAATAAGAACATCCCTTGGATTTTCACGTTCAGGAATTGCCCCTATAGCGAGGCCTTCAAGAGTTTCGGCCGGCATGTCTTTCATGCTGTGCACGGCCATATCGATGCGATTTTCAATTAGAGCTTCTTCTATCTCTTTAACGAAGAGTCCCTTTCCGCCTACCTTTGCCAGCGGAACATCGAGAATCTTGTCGCCCTTTGTTTTTATTATTTCAAGCTCAACTTCTATGTCACGATGTTTTTGTAAAAGCTCCGTCCTGACCCAGCTGGCCTGCCAGAGTGCAAGCTTGCTTCCTCTTGTGCCAATTATGATCTTTGTTTTCATCAATGGCCGCAACCTGCACAGCTGGCAGCCGAACATCCGCCGCATGAAGAAGAAGATGAGGATGCCCTGACTGTTTCGCCGCCGCTTCCTTTGCTGACGAAACCGCATGTAGACATAAGTTTTCTTGCTTTTTTGCTTTTGCAGGAAGGGCAGACCGGTTTTTCTTTTCCAAAGACTATAGATTCAAAATTATGGTTACATTTATCACAATGATACTCGAAAATTGGCATTATATATCTCCATTGTTTTAACATTATGGCCTGCAGCGACCATTCTTTTATTAATGATCTGTAGCACATATCTGTACACCTCTTTATAAGGCTGTATGCGGCTCTTTTATCACCATAGGAGTTTCCCGGCAAGTGGATATTTCTGATAAAATTAAAGAAGAATCATCCCCGGATTAGTTGATGGAGTGGGAGGATTTAAGACACAAAAACCCCGCTCAAACAAATGAGCAGGGTTATAAATCGTGTCCCATCAGCGTTACCTCTATTACCGGCTTCCCCGTTTGGATGCTTTAAGAGGATTGAGTTTAGCCTTTGCTTCAGCAGGAGTTGCTACGATATGCGTTGCAAGATTGCAATTGCCGTTTTTCCATTTCAAAGAAGGATCAGGACAGGTTGAGCAGTACCAGGCTGATGAATATTCCGTGTTACGGCCGCAGCCTTTGCACTTTTCAATCAGCTCATGACAAATTCCGCCGTTGTAAGAACACCCCTTAGCTGACATAAAGGGACATTCCTTGTTTTTTCTGACTGTTGAACAAACCATTCTTTTCACCACCTTTCCATAGTAACAAAACTAAAAAAAAGCCTGGTTGAGAAATTCTCCAAGCCTTTTTCCTAAGCTGTTAAATTTTTAATGCGGTGTAATATAATTAAGTCTTTATACTTTGTCAACCAAAATATATAAAATTATCCGAAATTGCATCCAAATTATTTCTGCCCTTTGCATTCTGCACTAGAAATGAACTTTTTTCGAGTCCATAAAATTTGATGTTGACACTTTCATGCCGTTTTGTTACTTGGCCGGATACAAATCGGGGCTGTAGCTCAGCTGGGAGAGCGCATGACTGGCAGTCATGAGGCCAGGGGTTCGATCCCCCTCAGCTCCAC
>JAGVOC010000265.1 GCA_020052975.1 Desulfobacterales bacterium
ATTCCGTTCTCGCTCTTTCAAAGTACTTAAGATAATTAGCATAGTACACCACACCACCGCAATCGGTATCCTCATAATAGACCCTTATTTCCATGGGCAATATACTCCTTTCATGTATCCGTTCACAGTTTACGGTTTGTAGTTAACAGTTGGCAAAAATGCTTCGAGCTTTATATAAACAGCGGGCTTAAGCCTGCTGTTGTAATTAGACTGTAAACTGAGAACCGTGAACCGTTAAGGTTTTTAAATATCTGTGGATAAATTTTAACTTACCAAAAAGGAAGGTCATCTAACCTCTTTACAACAAAACAACATTTTATAACATAATGATATTATTCGATAATTTTACTTGACCAATAAGTAGGCAAACAGGTAAAACCCCTCAATTTTTGAGGTGTTAGGTGGTTCGACTACTCAGTTATCCACAACTTATCCACAGTTTCTGGGGAAAAGTATTCTAGCTATTTGAAAAAATGAGGTTTTTAATAAATACTACAGACAGGATAAAAAGGCAAGGGTTTGGAAAATAAGAAAAACCTTGACACTATAAGGGAGCTAAGCAATAATTGCTATAGAAATCCTCATCTCTCCAATAGAGGTATCAGTTATGGGGTAGTAACACTCAGCAAGGATAGCCCAGACAGAATCGGAATAAACGAAACAGGTTCGTCTATAACCCCAATTTTGAAAGGATAAACGAACTTATTACGCTTGTGAACAAGATACACGGTCATCGGCTCCGCCTCGACCGTGTATTGGGGCTGCGTCTCGCCGAGTCGAAGCCGACGCCGCCTATCAGGCGGCTAACCGGCTTCTCCCAAATGCCCTTCGGGCACTTCGGCAAGCCGCAGCTCCGTTATACGCCATGCCTGAGAGGTAGATGAATATGAAAAGAAAAACGAAAGTGTATCTGGACACGTCGGTGATATCAGCATTGTTTGACGAAAAAAATCCTCAGAGGCAGATTCTGACACAACGCTTCTTTGAGAACATAGGGTCCTTTGATACTTATGTATCCGAGGTAGTTCTGGCTGAAATTGGTGACACGAGAGACGCGCAATTGAGGAATAGATTGAGGGAGGTGGCGATTTCTTTCAACATCCTGTCAATATATAGTCAAAGTCAAAACACGGAAGATTGTAAATATGCTGAATGCATCTCTTGGTTATCCAGACCTGGAGATAATAACACCAGCAGAATTGATGTAGGGAGGTGGAAGCATGAAGAAAAAAGATGCGCTTTGGGAGAAGGTAGAGAAGGACTTTCCGAAGGATCCAGCACTTCAGGAGGTACATTACGCACGACTGAGAATTCATGAGCAGACGAAGGGAATGTCACCCGCATAATTCGTGAAATATATCAGGGCAAAAGCAAAGAAGGTTCTGGCGCAGGCGGTATGATGAGATGATTCGGGCAGGGCGTATAACAGCGTGTTTGCGGTTCGCACCTTCGGTGCTCACCAAAATGCCCCTTCGGGGCACTTCGCTCACCCGCCAGCCGTTAGCCGTTCATTGCAAGCAGAAGAAAAGGAGGTACTAACAAAAGAATCGGATGTCTTAAATAATAGACTAATTTCTCTCTTGAAGGATGATGTATTGGTTTATTAATGTAACACAATGAATATTGATGGAGGTGTATATATGGACGGTGCACCAGAGAGCCCTAAAGACATAAAAGAACTGATAAAAAAAGGGGTTGGTATAGAAAAATACCATCCTTCGCCCCATGACTGGCGAGATCATTTTGTCTATTCTCTTTTAGTTGATCGGTTTAACGACCATAGAGTAAGTTTTCAATCCTATATCAAAGGCAAGACCAGAGCTGTGGAAAGAGAAATTTCAGAGGGAGATAAATGGCAGGGTGGAACTTTAAAAGGCATCACTGAAAAGCTGGACTATATCAAGGGACTTGGGTGTAGCGCTATATGGTTAAGCCCTATATTCAAAAACCGGGATACTTACCATGGCTATGGTATCCAGAACTTTCTTATGGTTGACCCTCACTTTGGGACACTGGAAGACTTACAGGAACTAGTTAGGGAAGCCCACAAGAAGGAAATGTACATTATTCTCGACATCATTATCAACCACACTGGAGATAACTGGGCATACCCAGATGGCTATCCCTACTATTATGGGCCAACCAATTTCAGATTTGGCTCATGGCGAAGAGGGGACGGTACTGATGGCATACAAGAGATTTCTAAAATTCAGTGGCCAGATGATGCTGTATGGCCATCGGAATTTCAGAATCACGAATGGTATAGAAGAAGAGGGGAAATAACCGACTGGAGCATCCCTGAGGTGGTAAGGAACGGGGATATTGGTTGTCTTAAAAAGCTTGATACAACTAGCGGTGAAGTATTAAGTGCCCTAATTGCTATATATAAATACTGGATTAAGGCTGCTGATATCGATGGATATCGTCTTGATACTGTTTCGCATGTGGAAGCCCCTACTGTTGCGCTCTTCTGTTCCGCTATAAGGGAATTCGCTCAAAGGCTGGGAAAGACAAACTTCTTTCTTTTTGGTGAGATTGTCGGAGACGATTATTTCATTAACTCTTTTATAGGCCGCAATACGTACATTCCTGGTACTAACAAACGCTTCGCATCCCTCGATGCTGCGCTTGATTTTCCTTTGTATTACGTTTTAGAACCCGTCATTAAAGGATTTCACAGTCCTTCTGAATTGAGAAATAGATATGAACAACTCGAACTAATTCCAAGAGACCATTTTGAGACCAGCCGATATTTTGTGACCTTTGTTGATAACCATGACCAGATTGGACGTTCTCCAAAAGCGAGATTCCTTTACAATAACCCATTAGAGAAACAGGCTGTTCTTGCCATAGGTTACCTCTTGACAAGTATAGGTATCCCCTGTATTTACTATGGCACTGAACAGGGATTTAATGGAGGAGGAGACCATGACAAATACTTGAGAGAATGCATGTTTGGCGGAAATTGGGGGGCATTTAATACCACAAAGCATCACTTTTTTAAACCAGATCGCTATATTTATAAAGAGATTTCTAAGATAGCAGAAATAAGGAAGAAAGAGCCTCCGCTTCGCGTTGGCAGACAATACTTCAGAGAGACATCAGAAAATGGGCATAATTTTCGTTATCCAGTTGATGGCCGTTGTACGCTGGCCTATTCGAGAATTCTTGATGATGTAGAGGTCCTAGTTGCCATGAACCTTGATCTTGAACGAAGAAATGATTTTATAACTGTGGACTCTGCTTTGACACTCCCAGGAAGGATGATGATCAATCTTCTGAGTCCTGGATCAACCTATAATGTAGTTAAGATAAATCAAAGGAATACAGTACAGGTGGTGCTTCCTTCCCATGAAATGGCTATATTAAAACTTAAGGAATAGGTCGCGGTAGGGACGCTGGTTACCCAGCACCCCCCGCACAGATCCGGGCAAAATCGGACGAGTTTCGGGGACGTTCTTTAGTTATTTAAATAACTTTGGGAGGCAGCAATGGAAAAGGCCGAGGGTTAGGCCGTTTACAAGGGACAAATTGAACAAGGGATTCAGAAGAATATTTTGCCTGCAAGGCAGACAACATGCCGTATAGAGGTAATGGTGAAATCGGACGGCTTCTTTTATGCTAATTAGGTTAACTAAATTTGGAAACCTTATGGTATAATTAAGATAACCTCAAGTCGGTATTTGAAATTGCCGGTAGAAGTGTGGATATTGAAGAGATTAAAGCTAAGATTCGTGCCAATCAATATGTTTATACCCATCATGCGGAGATCGAGCGAAAAGCGGATGAACTAACTTTCGCACAGGTTGAAGAAGCCATACTGAATGGGAACATATTGGAGCAGTATCCTGATATCGGACGTGGTGAAAGTTGTCTAATTTTGGGATTTGCGAAGGATGTACCTATTCACACTGCGTGCGGTTGGCGTGGAGAGAAAGTTGCCTTCATCACAGTCTATATTCCACGGCCACCTAAATTTATTGATCCTTGGACACGAGGAGAGAAAAGCGATGAAGAAAATCCAGTGTAACTTCTGTGGTAGTGACCGCTATGAAGAACGTCGAATTGAATATCTTTACAGCCACAAAGGTGAATACTTGTTGGTTCCCAACACTCCCGTTGAAGTTTGTCTCAACTGTGGAATGGTTTATTACGATGCGGCTGTACTTAAGGAGATCGAACGGCGTTTCTTTGCCATTCAGAGCAAAGCTGAGGAGCCGGATAGCTACATTGAGATGCCGGAGAAGGCTTATACATAAGAAAACCCGATTATCGTTAGTTATTTGTAGGTAACGATTTCGCTGAGCCCTTCCTTTGAAAAATAGAGATACCAACCATTTTCTAAAAAGACTGCCCGTACCGGCAGATAACATCGGCTAAAAGATTGACATCCAAATGCTATCGCACTTCCTTTAGCCATAAACGTTATCTGAAATTTTGACAGTCTTTTATTTTAAGGTATAATAGGACAGAATATTAAATCATGAAGTGAGGAGGTAAAAGTCAATGAAAGCAATAGATATGACACCAATCATAAAAAAGTATCCAGGTTACTTTGTGGCATTGAGCTATGATAGAAAAGAGGTGTTAGGTAAAGGGCATACACCCGAAGAGGCTCTTGAAGAGGCAAATAAAAAGGGGTATAAAGATCCTATATTAACGAAGATTCCTAATGAGAATAGGAGCTATTTATTATGCAGCAGATTAAATTCCCATACTTGAAGTATATAATAACACCTCCTACTCAAAAGCCAGCGAAATATGTATACAGGCCTGTCATCCCTATAAAATTATTCTTAGATAACCGCGTGATAACATTTGATTCATTAGTTGATTCTGGGGCAGATGAGTGTACTTTCCCTGCGTGGATTGCAAAGACGTTAGGACATGATGTTTATAAAGGGAAACAAAAAATTTTCTCAGGTATAGGTGGATCAGTATTAGCATATCTCCGGTTAAAAGCTGATGGGCTTCGATATTGCCCTTTGTCACAATGCTGAAGATAAAAATGCAAATTTTCGCAAGGAAAAGGTCTAAAAAGTGCTGAGAGAAGAAACAAAGAGATATGTAATCTTTATCCTCTTTTTACTCCTAATAGTATTGTCTTTTTTTGTCTTGAAAGATTACCTGGCTTCTCTCGTTGTTGGCGCTTTGATCGCTTATCTATTGTTCCCCCTACATGACAGATTGG
>JAGVOC010000420.1 GCA_020052975.1 Desulfobacterales bacterium
AGATCTAGTTTGGTTCATGGAGATTACAGGAGTTCTGAGTTAATTCATAGCCTCTTTATGGCAAGGGGGTGGGGAATAACCCTGGCCCTGGTGGGGAATAACCCTGGCCCTGGTGGGGAATTATCTTGGCCCCAGGGGTGGGGAATTACCCTGGACCAATCCCCCTTAAAGTGGGGATATACCATGGACCTCGACAGACTGCGGGCCGAAGCCGACCGCCACACCGCTGATCTCGTTCTCTCGTTATTTCAAAACCAATTCGGACATCCGCTATCCAACTCTCTCGGTTGGCCAGTTGCAGAACTGCGAGAACTGGGTAATGTTGTTACTGGAACCACCCCGCCAAGCGCTTTGAATGGCATGTTCGAAGGAGATATTCCTTTTGTTACACCTGGCGACTTGGAGCGAGATACACGTCAAACCGCACGGTTTGTCACAGACGCTGGCGCGGCCGAATCGAGAATAGTGAGAGCTGGCAGCACTCTCGTGTGCTGCATCGGCGCGACAATCGGGAAGACGGATCGTACATGGAAAACATCTGCCTTCAACCAGCAAATTAACGCGATTGAGTGGAACGAAAGGATTGACGACGACTTCGGCTGGGCATGTATGAGGCTCTGTAAATCGGAAATCATTCGTCAGAGCAAATCTACAGCGTTACCCATTTTGAAGAAATCGCTTTTCGAGCGCGTGCAAATCCCTGTTCCGCCAATCTTTCTGCAGCGCGCCTTCGCTAACCAGGTCTCTGAAATTCGCGCATTAGAGGCCGGGCAAACTGCCAGTCGGAGTCGCCTGGATGATTTGTTTCAATCCCTACTGTACCGAGCATTTCAAGGGGAGCTATGATCGGCAGCCTGCGCAATCATTGGGAGTACACCCCCGTGGAAATATGGGAGCCACTGGCTGCCCGCGAGAAATCGCCGCCCGATTTGTTCAATGACCTTTACGACGCAGCCGACGACTTCCTTGCCTTGCCAACATCGGATGCCCTGGTAGAAGAGATCAGAAACGACGCCGCCAAGGCCCATGATGTATTTAGTGCCCTCAAAGGCTCCGACTTTAGAGACGAAACTGCCATAGTGGAATTTCTTGAGGCGGCTAACGAAGTCATCGTCGATTATGACGTTTCCGGGTACACGGAATTCTTCAAGCTTCTCCTGCGAGAATTCATCCGGAAATACAATCTTCGCTACCGTCTCGACGATCCCTTCAAACTGCGCTTCCTGCTGCCAGGCTCTTTTACCAACCTGTATTCCGAACTTCAGCGCCTAAACACTTCAAACGGTCACCTGACCGATCTGCTGCGGGACTTCGAGCACGCCTTCGACCGTTACGCGCGAGCACAGGACCCATCCGACCTCAAGACCTGTATCGCTAAAGCCAGCAACTATGCGGAGGGGTTAGCATCTGCCACCCATGGACAGCCTGGGACTTTGGGTGCCCTCTGTAACCAAATCGGCGACTGGCCGCATGACAAAGTGAAGGAAGCCCTGCAGAACCTGTACAAGTTCTGCTCTGACTATCCTGGTATCCGCCACGCCGGCAGTCCTAAAGGAATGCGCCGAAACTTGTCGGTGAAGGATTCCACCTTGATTTGCCTTCTTCTTCTTGGTTTCGCAGGTTATCTTTCGCCAAGTGTTGATGAGCGATCTGTGCTTGGCCTATAGCCGTAATCGGAGAAAATAGGAACAACGCCTATGGTTAGTAAAGGTGTTTCGTCGTGAATTTAAGCAAGATAATGATGGAATGATCCACCACAAAACCTTCAAGGGAAGGCTAGGGGACGGTTCTCACATTCTTTTTAAATAACAGATAGATACAAAATAATTTTCAAACCAAGGTCGAATTCTGCTATTGCCTCGATGTCCATGGGAAGGATTTCATTTCGCACCAGTGAAGGAGTTTCCTGGAATAAATTAAACAAGGTTTTTGATGGTAGATTAGAAACAATCATCCAAGAAATTAACGAAGCCATCGCCGCCTAAAAAAGCCCCTATCATTATACATCAAATTTGATGTTGACTATTTATGGAATTCACTGTAGAATTTTATGAAACGGAATCAGGGCGATGCCCCATTCTGGAGTTTTTGGATGGGCTTAAAGAAACAGACCCAAATGATTTTGCAGCTGTCATGGCAGGGCTTGCCAAGTTGCGAAACAGGCAGTATCATAGGCCACCTCTCTCAAAGCCTATTGGGAACGACCTTTTCGAACTCCGACATGTAGGCAAACTGAATACGAGAGTACTTTACTTTTTTGCTAAAGGGCAGAGGATCATTGCAGTCCATGGGATTCGAAATAAAGCAAAAGAGATTTCAAAGCGAGATCGTAAAGCAGCCTTGGAGAGAAAAGAGGATTGTTTCTTGAGGAATCAATTATGAAAAGACAAACAAATTTTGATATTTATCTTGAGGAACAGTTGAAGGATACGGGTTTTGCGGAAAAATTCAGAAAGGCCGGCGAGGCCTGGGATGTAGCTGTTCAGTTAGCTTCTCTCCGTAAAAAGTCCGGGTTATCTCAGAAAGAGCTGGCGAAACGGGTGGGGACATCTCAACAGCAAATCAGTCGTCTTGAATCACCTTCTTATGAAGGTCATTCCTTGAGTATGTTGCGACGAGTAGCAGAGGTTCTTGGAGCAACCCTTCATGTGGAAATTCAACCCAAGAGGAGCCAGTCGACACAAATTGTTGCTGAACCGAAATCAATTTACAGAGTTAAAAGGAAACGAGACCATGACAGATGTAGTAGGTAAACTTTGGGGATTCTGTCATACCCTCCATCATGATGGGATCGATTACGGCGATTATATCGAGCAGTTGACCTATCTCCTTTTTCTTAAAATGACCATGGAACTAGGGATGTGGAAAATGCCTATAGTAATATACTGCATCAAAAGGGTTTGAAGATGGGTGGAGGACGTAATATATTATGCGACTAAGGGAATGAGTGGGAAAAAGCGGGAATCATTGGGATGGATAAGGCTTTAAGGGATTTTTGAGAAATTTTTTTTGTCGCAATGGTGTTTCATTGAATGCCCTAAAATGTAACTTATTTTGCGACTATTTCCCAGTGGTTTTCTGTGGGGGTTGGGACATTTGGTCTCAGGGTTTTAGTGGAGTTTATTAATAATATTTTTCATACCATTTTAGAGGTCGCCCCTTCTCTTGGGTTTTTAGGAGATTTCTTGTATTTATGTGATTTTGGTAGAGCAGCTGGATAATTATTATTCCAATTAAACAAAAAACCGGACCAAGTATTGTGAAAAAAGTAAAAATACCGATTACCACCAATAATAATTGAACTAACACCACAAGGCACCCCATATTTTCACCCTCCCTCCTTAGCCTTTTTCTCTTTCAGTAGGTCCTTCAATAGCTTCTCTTTCTCACCATATTTTAATATCTCCCCTACTTAGGCACATTGTCTATTTCAATATAAGTGGATGGATCTTCCTGCTTAGTGTCTTTGGTTATTTTTACAGCTTTAACCTTAGCTTTTAAATATGCCTTGCTTATTCGTTTTATATAATCTAAAGCCTGCCTAGCCTCGTCACTATCCACAACTTCCCTTTTTAATACTTCATTCTGTAGGATTGTTTTTAGAAAATCTTCATCTATCTTAACCGTTGGGCTAATTTTTTTCAACTCTCTTTTTAACGTCAAAAGCAACGGTTGGCTAAGTAAAACAGCCGCCAGAGAAAACTTACTCGTAACCTGCTTTTGTTGATAGAATGATGTCATTGATGACTGTGTAAAACCTTCTCTACTTAAACTCCCCAAACATTCCAATAATTGTGGGTCTTTGGGGTTCGCCTGTAATACATCCAGTTCATATACAAGAGACTTATCAATCGGCTGCTTAAAGTGGATTTTATATATTTGCCAATTAATACCATTACTTAATATGACCCATTCAATCCCGTGATTAGCTCCATAGTCAATTGCCTGTTTGATATAGATGTCTTTAAGTGGGCTATCAATTGCTTTTGCCTCAATCAAAAACCGCACTTCATTTCCTACCTTCACAGCAAGATCTACATACGTTCCCCTGACAGCAAATTCCGTTGTTATCTCAAGGTATTTCTTATATCCTAGTATGTCTGCGAGCATGTCGGCAATAATTACCACAGTATCAGACTCATTTATGTCTCGGTCTTTTGCTTCCATAAGAATTGATCGGTACTTTTTAAGTTGAGCAATTATGCGCTCTGTAACCTTCTTTGAAATAGCCATTTTCCCCCCTCCCATAATCTTTAAGGTTAATACCCCTTATTGAGCTTCTTACACTTTAATTTTCCGCCAAGCTCCGACAACTTTTCCCATAATAATATAATGCTCGTTCGGCGTATAGCTTGGATATTCCGGGTTATCGCTGGTAAGTGTAATGTCTCCATCTTTTTCTCGATATCGCTTAATCATCGAATCTCCCCACTCATCATTTACAACTATCACGTCTCCGTTTTTGATATTGCCATCGTGTATAAACAGTACATAATCACTGTCCTTAACTGCCGGCGACATGCTATCCCCCTTTACGATCAGCGCATAAGCCCCGGGCTGAGTATCAGGGCAGCTTATGTATTCTATAATTTCCTGTTCCGGTATTTGATCAGGGAATCCAGCAGGGACACTGCCGAAAACTGGTATTGTCCTTAAAGGGATAATACCAGAGATTGGAGGTTCTTTTCCTACCCCCTTCTCCATCTCGCCCTCGCCAGTGAGGAAATCTTTTATATTTTTCCCTTCTTGTTCACAATATGTGATTAATATTTTATATGGTAGTGTCCCCCTCTTACGCCAATTTGATACCGTATTAGATTTTACTTTCAACAAGTTTGCCAATTCCCTGTCGGTTTTTATGCCTTTTTCATACTTGATCTTATCTAGAATCGAAATTATTTTTCCCATCTGTGTATTTTTTTCTTGACAAAGTTCCCAAGTGTGAATTATATTGGCTTTACGTGGTTAAGACAATCCTTATTTTTAGGGGGTAAAAACATGAACGAAAAAACCATATGTCCTAAATGCGGTGCAGAACTTGATTATACACCAGACGAAGGCCCTTTTTGCGAACAATGTGGTGCCAGGCTTATTCAGGATGCTTCTCAGGATGCAGGTAATTAGCCCCGCACGACCGGCAGAACTTGGCATCTGAAGACCGGATGATCTTATTGCAGCCAGGGCATGCGGTTATTATCTCTGTCCCACATTGCTCGCAATATTTCCAGTCTTTTGGTGTGATTTTAAAAGCCGTTTTACATTTAGGACAGATACCAAATTGTTCTCTGATTTCAACCATAACGAAACTCCTTATTTAGAGGTTAGAAATGGATGTATACCGCAAAGTCAAGAGCCTTATGGTGCTGCATGACATTAAGGGCGTTGAAATAGCAAGGAAGCTCAATCGCAGCCCAAAAACGGTATCTATTGTGCTGACAGGCAGAGGGCGGTCAAAGTATATAGAACAGGCAGTGGCCGATGCTCTTGGTATGCCGCATGAAAAGCTCTTTCCACCCCACAAGAAGGCAGCATAAGGAGATTAAAATGACTACATTGCCACAGGAAATACATACAAAAATCATGCAACTACCCAACAGGCCACGGTTTATGCTCGATAAGGATGTGGCTGAAGTCTATGGTATATCGACTACGCGCCTCAATCAGGCTGCTAGCCGCAATCCAGAGCGCTTCCCCGAAGAATTTCGATTTCAACTCTCGGCAGACGATGTCGAAAACTTGATATCACAAATTGTGATATCAAGTATGCGGTCACAATCTGTGACCGCATCAAAGAGAAATAAACGGTATCTCCCCTGGGCATATACCCGTGAGGGGTGCAACATGCTTTCCACTGTGCTTAACACCCCGCTTGCCATACAGCGGTCAATCCAGATCATGCGTGCCTTCTCTGCTATCGAGCGTGAGGTCGAGACCGGTGTATCTTTTGGCCGATTTTCCTCTCTGCTCAAGGAATTTGCCGAAGATGTTCGCTCCTTAAAGCAGGATGTTACTCAATTAAAACAGCGTCCTCCGGTCAACATTAATCTACCCGATGATGAAGCCCTACCTATTGCCATAGAGAGAAAGATCAGGGGCAGAAGTCTTTCAAAGATAGCACGCAACAAAGAAGCCAGAGAGCTTGCAGTAAGCCTTCTCTCCGATGGACTGATGTATGAAGAGGTAAGAGATGAACTCAACAAAAACATTACAGGCTTCACAACAAGCCGTTCAGCTGTCGGGCGGTTCTGGCAGCTGTGGCGTATGGGGTACCTTAAACATAATTAAAACTTCAAAGAACATGCGATTATATTGGTTTTGTGGTTAAAATAATAACTATAAATTCAAAGGAGAATATCATGGCTAAACATTTCATTGCCCGTACATCCGATAAAAAGGGACGTGTTTTTGTTCATTCAACTATTTA